>NC_014168.1:631505-947258 GCF_000092825.1 Segniliparus rotundus DSM 44985
TTCTGGCGAAGATGTCGGGATCCGCTTCGGGCCGCTGCCGTCCGACCTCGGGCACGTCGGGGACAGCCCCGCGCAGCCGTCTCCCGGCGACACAAAGGATTCCGACGTGTGGGAAGACCCCGACCTTTTCGAGACCCGGACCTAGCCCGAGCGCCAAGGCCCCTGTTTCGATGTTGGTTCCTCTTTCCGCCGCCGCAGCCCGGACGGCCGTTGTGAGGGGCCTCCGCACGACGGTTCGCACGAACGAGAAGGCGTTTTCCCTGAGTCTGCGATCCAGGGCGAAAGTCCGAGCTCGTCGAGAATTTCGAGCAACACGGCAAACGCAGGGACGACAGGCTGAACGAAGACAGGGAAAAACAGGAAAGCGAAGAATTCTTTCGCGATGTCTGCTGCGCGCCGCGGGCTCCGTTCCGGGCTGAAATGCCGCTCAGAGCTGTTCACAGAGACGAAACATACATCGCGCGACCGCCGCCGCCAATATCGCCCCGAGATGGGCGCGAGGAATGAGATTCCCGTGTTGAGCATGTGTGGCCCCACTCTCCAGGGAGCATTGGTGTGTCCTGGGCGACGCGAGGTCTGCGAGAAAAGGCCGACGAAATTTCAATGCGTTAAACGCATATAACGTTATTTATGCGCGAGAAGAATCTTCTTTTCATGCACGGGATCTTTGGGCTGTCGTGAAATCGCAGTTCAGCGCGGCGGAGCGCCGCGTCAACGCGTCGAGGGAGTCGCGTTCCGCATGCTCCGCGCCCCCGCATTTCGTGAGACGCTCAACACAGCGGTTTTTAGTTGACACGGCCATGTCGATGCACTGCGATGGACGAGAAGGATGCAATTGCCAACCTGAAGGACCAGCGAAGCGGCGAAGACGTAGCGGAGGCCGACGATTTTATCTGTTGGAAACAAAGACGGAGTTCCGTGAGCGCGCGATACCGGCGGCGCGTGAGCGTGGGCGAAGAAGTGAAAACAGCGAAAAAATAAAAAAATAACTTCATAAGAAAAATAAAAAATAACTTCATGAGAAGGAGCGCTCCCGATGGAAAGCATTGAACTTTCCGAATACCCGATTCTGCCTGGAATTGTCACGCACTGGATGGCGCGGGCCGACCTGAGCCTTGAGGAGTGGCCGGAGGACGACAGGTGTGCCTCATACGTGCACGAGGCCCACCTTCGCGGATACGCCAGCGCCAGCTCCGACGCGCGGGAAAGCTGGATCGGGACCGCGTTCGAATTCGAAGGCCACCTTGACCACGAGGCGATTCGCCGCACGCTGCGGCTCTGGGTGGACCAACACGAGGTGCTTCGCTCCCAGGTGTCGCTGCGGGACCCATCCCAGCCGTCGTCCTCGCCCTTGATCCGCCGCACCCTCCCCGTCGGCGCGGTGGACTTCGAGCCGGTCAGCGCAGGGCCGTTGCGCTCTTCGACCGCCGTCCACCGGGAGCTCAGCCACATGTTCGACGTGGTGGCCTCGCCCTTGAACTGGCCCGGCTACCTCCTCTCCACGGTGGAGCGCGACGACGGGACCATCACGATCGTCTTCGTCGCCGACCACAGCCTCCTGGACGGTTACTCGCAAGTGCTCGTCAGCACAGAACTCGCAGAACTGTACAAGAAAGTCCTGGAAGAGGGCCTCGACTACGCTCCGGAGCCTTCCGTGGTCAAGGATTCGTACGTGGACTTCTCCGCCGCGGAACGCGAAGCGGCCCAAAGCGTCACCGCCGAGCACCCGGCGGTGCGCGCGTGGGCCGAGCGGGTCGCCGAAGGGGACGCGATGGACTTCCCGCTGCCCTTGTCGGACCCCAAGCCCCACCGCGGCCTCGTCCATCAGCGCCCCTACAACACCTGGCTGTTGGACTCGGAGCAGTGCGACGCGTTCTTCAGCGCGTGCAAATCCTTCGGCGGCGGCTACAACGCCGGGATCGCGGCGGCCATGGCGCTGGCGACCAAGCTCACCTCGGACCGGGACCGGCTGAGTTTCGTGACGCCGCTGGACACGCGGAGCGACATGCGCTGGGCGCAATCGATCGGTTGGTTCGTCGGCACGGCCCCGGTCTCGGTCGACCTTCGCGCGGCGGATTCGTTCTCGGCCCTCGTGCCTGTCGCGCAGCAGAGCTACTCCTCGACGCGCCTGGTCAGCTCCGTGCCTTTCGCGAAGGTCTGCGAGGTGCTCTCCGAAGAGATCAAACCGTCCTTCATCGCCTCCTTCAACAACGCGTCGGCGATGGCCGGCGCCGATCAGTGGCTGCAACAGCGCATGCGGGCGCTGCGGAGCAAAAACTACTCCGACACAGAAGTCTTCATGGCGCTCGTCCGGTTCCCCGCGCTCGGTTTGTCGCTCTCCGCGCGGTACCCGAACACGTTCACGGCGGCTTCGAGCGTGCACCGGTTCTTCTCGGCGTTGCGGACTGTCATGGTGGCGGTGGCCCATCACGGCGACTTCCACGTCCAAAGCCATCCGCGATTCACCCGGCAGAGCCTTGTCGCCGCGGTCTGAGGCGCCGGCGGGCGCGCAGAACGATCACGGCGGAACAGCGGCGACAGGCTCGACAAAGGAAGGAACCCCCATGCGCGAACTCGGTGATCCGGAAGCGTGCCAGAATCCAGCTCTCCAGCAGACGAACTCCTACGGCGTCCACATCAGCGCGCCCCAGTGGCAGCCGCTTCCCGGCAAGGTCTGGGAATGGCGCATGAGCGCCCCGAAGGAGCTCGTCGAACCGGGCGCCCCGGTGAGCCCCGTGCCTCCCTTGTACATCCAAGTGCAGCATTTGCGACGCGAAGCGGAGCGCTTGCGGGAAGGCTCGTCGGACTCGAACGTCTGGGAGGCGATGGCGATCAGGTTCGCGGGGGCGCTCGACAAAGAAGCGTTGGGCCAGGCCTGGCAGGTCTTCCTGAGCCGCCACGACGGGCTGCGCTCCTGGTTCGAAGTGCCCGAGCCCGCGCAAGGCGGTCCTTCGGACGTCCTCCGCCACGAAGTCGACCTCGACGCGATCTCCTGGGAGCTGGCCGAGGGGCCCGAGTTCGCGACCGGCGACGAGGCCAGGGAGTATTTCGTGTCCCAGTTCAACGCGCGGACCTCCCCGCTGCGCTGGCCGGCGCTGTACTTCGCCGCCATCGAGCACGAGACGGGCTTCACCGCGATTTTCGCCGAAGACCACTGCTACTGCGACGGCTATTCCAACTTGGTGGCGATCCTCGAGATCACGGCTTTGTACGAGGCCGCCGTCAGCGGCCGCGACGCGCAGCTGCCACCCGCAGGCAGTGTGCTGCAGGCCGCCCGTGAGGAGCGCGAACGTCTCGCGCCCCTCACGTTGCAGTCGCCGGAAATCCAAAAGTGGGCCGCCTATCTCGCCGAATTCGACGAGGAGGCGCACCGTTTCCCGTTGGACCTCGGTGCCGACCCGGACCGCCCGAGCGGCGGCCCCTGGGATTTCGACCTCTTGACCGGCGCGGAGACGGAAGTTTTGAAGCAGCGTTGCAAAGAAAGCGGCGGCGGTTTGGCGGCCGGGCTGTACGCGGCGCTCGCTGTGACGAATTACGAGCTCGCCGGCCGGCGGAAATTCGACGAGTTCCGCACGGTGTCGAACCGGCAAAAAGGGCATGACGCGTCGCACGGCTGGTTCGTCGGCGTCGTCCCCATCGCCTTCAGCGTCGAAGGGGCCAGCAGTTTCACCGATCTCGTGTCCCGCGCGCAACAGGCGATCGACGCGAGCGCCCCGCTCGCCTCGGTGCCCGTCGAGCGCTTTTTCGAACTGCTCGCCGACACTGGCTTCGACCCCGCCGCGGCGGGCGCGGAGACGAAAACGCTGCCGTCCATGGTCTCCTATTTCGACATGCGGACCATTGCGCATCCGGTCTCCTCCAAAGCGAGCACGTATTCCAAGGTCGTGCATCCGTCCCGGACGTACACCAGATCCGCGCAATACGTCTGGTTCTGGCGCTACCACGATGTGCTCAACGCCGATGTTTTCTCTTTGGCCAACCCCACGGCGCAGGCCGCGCTGCGCCGGTACTACACGCATGTGGGCGATGTGCTCCGCTCCGTCGTGGAGAACGGCGATTACACGCTGGCGGGGTCGCTTTCGGCCGAAGCCGCGCCCCAGACGGTGTGAGCCGCTGCCATGCTGCTCACTGTGGTCGACCGCTTCTCTCTGGTGCCCGGAGTGTGGCGTGAATGGCGCCCGCGCCATGTGACCGGCGCGCTGTCGCGGATCGGGCTCGCCCAGAGCCAGCGCTACCATCTCTCGCCGTTGCTGGGCGGGGCCCCGTCCAATCCCTGGAAGGGGTGGATGGCCTTGGCCTTCGATGTGCCCGGCCACGTCCACCACGACGCTCTTGCCGCCGCGTTCGAAGCGCTGGTCCGTCGTCACGAGGCGCTTCGGTGCGCCTACGAGGTGGCCGGCGGAGAGATCCAGCGCCGAGTCATCCCTCCCGCCCATGTCGTCTTCGAGCCGCCCAGTGCAGGCGTGCCCTTCGACGGGGCCGAGGACATGCACCGCTTTCTGCGGGGCCGGTTGGACGAGGCTTGTGATCCGACCCGCTCGCCGTCGGGGCTCTTCGCGGCGGTGGACCGGCCCGAAGCGAGCACGATCATATGCGCCTTCGACCACACCGCTGTGGACGCCATGTCCTTCGCGGTCGCCTTCGCGGAGCTCTGGGATCATTATCACGCCCGAGTCGAAGGGCGCGAGCCCGCGCCGCTGCCGCCGGTGGGGAGCTTCTTGGAGTACTGCGAGTTCGAGGCGGGCATGCCTGCGGTGCCCCCCGAGCACCCCGGCTTTCTCGCGTGGCGTGAGTTCGCGGCGATGGCCGGAGGGGTCGGCCCCGCCTTCCCGCTCGATCTGGGCGTCGGGCCTGGGGCGCTGGCCCCGCAGGGCTCGGCAGTGTGCTCGCTGCTCTCCGACGCTGCGGCGCAGTCGCTCGAACGGGTCTGCGCCGCAGCCGGCGGAAGCCTGTTCAACGGTGTGGTGACCGCGTTGGCGGCAGCAGTGCGCGAGCTCGGCGGGCCCAAGGAGTTCCCCCTGTCCACGCCCCTGCACACGCGCTGGAAACCCGAATGGGAGCAGGCGGTCGGCTGGTTCGTCAAGAACATCCCGCTCATCCTCGTCGCCGGGGACTCCTTCGCCGATGGGATCGCTCGCAATAAAGCTCTGTTCCGGTCCATGCTGCCTGCCGCGAAAGTCCCGTTGGCGCAAGTCGTCGGCGGGGAAGCGCCCTTGGTCAGCTTGGCCCGCAGGGATGTGAGCGCGGTGAGCTTCCTCGATTATCGCAAGGCTCCTGGGGCGGGGCTTCCTGCTGCGGCCCGACCGCGCCACATCAGCAACGTGACGGTTGCGGACGATCTGCAACTCTGGTTCTCACGGACGGCAGACGGGCTGTCTGTGCGCCTGCGTTATCCCGACACCGATATCGCCCGAAGGACAGCAGAGGGATTGGTCGAGACAATGCGCGATGTGGTGCAGGCGGCGCTCAGGTCGAGCCCGCTCGCCCCGAGCCGTTAGGGGTGAGCGGTTCCTCTTGTTCGGGCGAAGGCGCGAATTCGAATGGACACGGAGCCGAAGACGACGAACATCATCGAAGTGCCCAGGACAGATGTCACACATTGCGCGATGTCGACGGGAAGATGGAAAATGCACAAGAGCGCGACGAGAATGAGCGCGATATAGGTGAGGCCGCAGAAAAAAGTGGTTCTCCTATGCATCCGGTCCCATTCCCGCATATCGTCCGGCGTCCAGCCTTGCGCTCGGAGGTCGTTTTCCGCGAAACCAGGAAGGGCTTTCTCGGAGAAAAGTTTTGTGAGCGGCTTTCCCGCGGCCCAGCTGATGAGGAGGGCGAGCCCGGTCAGCGCGCCAGGAAGCGTGTTCGCGACCTGGGTTTGCTGCGCGTTGTGCGTGGTGAGCCCGACGGCGAGCGAAAACGCGAGCAATGCCATGACGACCAGCGAGACGATGTTCGCTTTTCGCTCGCGCAGCAGCGTGGCCAAGCTCAACAGCGCCGACACCGTGATCCCGGCGATGACAGCGACCCAGGCCGCCGCCCCGAGGACTCGCGCGGCGTAATACGCGGCAAGCACAAGCCCGACGTTCAGCCACACGCGTTTCGCCAGATTCTTCATACCTGCCGCAGGTGTGGGCCGCGACGGTTCGGGGGCGCTCGGAGACTGCGTCGGGCACGCCT
Source organism: Segniliparus rotundus DSM 44985 (assembly GCF_000092825.1). Taxonomy (NCBI): domain Bacteria; kingdom Bacillati; phylum Actinomycetota; class Actinomycetes; order Mycobacteriales; family Segniliparaceae; genus Segniliparus; species Segniliparus rotundus. The sequence goes on from NC_014168.1 coordinate 637,680, forward strand.
CTGTCTGGTCGGTCGTGGCGCTATCGGGCATTGGCGAGCTGTTGTGCATGGGCGACTCCACGGCGAGGATTGAACGGAGAGGAAAATGAAGCGGACATGGAGATATGCCGGCGCATAGTCATCGTAAAAGACGAAGCCACCCGCCGCAACAGCGTGTTCGTGCTTGTTGGCGGCAAAAGAAAACGCGACTGCGCTACCAGAGTTTCGGCGCGGCGCCCGGTCGGATCGTGAAACCGTGTTCGGCGTTGTTCGCGCAGGTGATGTTCGCGCCTTGTTGTCCGCATGTCACAGTGACCCCGTGTTCGGGGTCCACTTGCAGCACGATTTTCTTTCCGGCGGGCAGCGTCGGGGCATTGTCCGGCCATTCGCCCTCCAGCAGGGTGTGGCACGGTTTTTGCCGATAATCCGATTCCCAGCCCACCAGGCTCGACCGCGCCCCGTCGGGGTCCTGGCCGCGATGCAGATCGCAGACCCAGCCCGAGCTCCATGGCGGCCCGGAGTCGTCTGCGACATGGCAGAAGCCGCCTTCGCCGACGACGAACTTGCATGCCGTGTTTCCCGACGCAGTGGCGAACACCCAACTGCTCTGCCCCCGCATAAAGCCGGACGGATCTGCGAGCTCGAGCCCGTTCAGCTCGGCCGGTTCGTTCGGGTCCTGCGGCGCGGGCTCGGGGGCGGCGCTCGTCGGGGCGGGCGTTTGGCTTGTGCTCTCCGGCGTGACGGTGACGGTCGCAGTCGCCACGGTGACTCGGCCGTCGCCGGAGAGGAAGCCGCAACCGGCGCTCAACAACACGGGGGCGGACCCGGCCGCGAGCAACCTCAAAGGGAGCGCGAACCGAATCCGGGCGGGACGGGCCTGTGCAGGACAGGCATGGGGGCCGAGACGGGGGACACTGGGCAGGAGCACAGCTGCTTATTCTAGGCTTGATCGGATGCTTTGGAATCGGCTTGTGCCTTTGTGCGCCGCTGTGGCGGCCTTGGTGTGCGGTTGCTCCTCCCCGGCCCCGCCGCCGGACCCCTCGCGCGTCCCCGCGTCGTTCGCGTTGGCGGGCTCTGATTTCCCCGAGGGGTACGAGTTCCACGACGACCGCGACCTTCGGGCTCTGGACTCCGTGGAACTCGGGCCGCAGAGCAAAGACCCCCGGCTTTTCGACTACTCGAAACTCACCCTCGACCATCTCGCCACCGACCAGCCGGGGTGCGCGGCGTTGGTCGCGTTCGGGAGCCGGCCCACATACCGGCCCGCGGCCGGACCGGCCCTGCCCGCCTCCTCGGAGTCGCGCAGCTCGCTCGGCTTCGACCAGCGGTCTTCGACAACGCTCACCTTCACCGTCACCCGCGACCCGGTCCCGCTCGGCAGATACCGGGACGCGATCGCCGGTTGCGCGCGCTTCGCCGTCACATCCGAGAAGATCGGCCCTGGGCAGGGCTCGATCACGCCGATGGACGCTCCTGCCGGGGGCCTCGCCTACGGCCTTGAGGCGCAGCTGCAATCCCCGTCGGGCATCGGGTACACCTTCTCTCGGGAGCTCATCGCGGCCCCGGTCGGGAACACAACGGTGCTGGGCGTGCTGAGCCGCACCAGCAGCGCAGAGGGGGGCAAAGCCCCGCTCGACGAGGCGACGTTGCGGGCGTTGTTCCAGAAACTCGCGGACAAAGTGAAGCAGGGCTGAGGGGCGAGCGCACGCTAGAGCAGCTCGCGGGCCAGTTCGCCGACGACCTCGGGACGCTCTTCCAGGACCATGTGGTTGACGTCGAGATGCGCGACGGTGAGCGCGTCGCCGAGCCGCTCCCGAAGCGCTTGCTCGTACTCCGGGTTGAAATACGGCGGTTGCACCTTGTCCGCCACGAGCACGGTGGCCGTGATTCCCGCCGGGGGCAGCGCCCAGGGCCGTGCGAGCTCGCTCCAGCTGGTAATCAGCGCGGCGGGGGAGAAGCGCCAGAAGAACCTGCCGTCCGGCAGTTCGACGAAGTGCTCGTCAAGCTCGGCTTGCAGGATCTCATCCGGCACATCGGCCCACGCCTCGCTCTTTTTATCGGCGAACGCCTCGTCTCGGTCCCGGTAGGAGTGGTGCTCGACGAACCAATCCGCGTATTCGGTGAGCTGTTCTCGGCGGGCTCCGATGGCCGGGTCGAGCAGGAGCAAGCCTTTCACCAGATCGGGGGCCTGGTTGGCGAGATGCACGGACAGCAAGCCGCCGTACGAGTGCGCGAGCACCAGGACGGGGCCGTTCGCGTGCTCGCGCGCCGTCGCTTCGAGCGCGTCCACTTGGGCCTCGATGTTCCACGGCGCGGTCCACGAGGAATGGCCGTGGCCGAGGAGGTCCGGGGCGATGACCCGCGCGTGGGGGACCTGTGTTTGCGACCACCTGCGGAACCGGCCGCCGTAGCCGGTCACCCCGTGGATCGCGAGGATCGGCGGCCCGTCTGCCGGTCCGAAAAGGTGCGTGTGCAAGGAAGACATATGATGGGGCAACTCCGCGACCGCTTGTTCTATTCCGCCCAGATCTATTCCGCTCAGTTGGAGCACAAGCGCCGCGGCGGGTCTGACGAGGGATTCGAGGCGGCCGGGCCGGGCCGCGCGCCGTCGTGGCGGCGGCGCTGCCGGGATCATGGCCGACTATGAGACCGACTGTTGCCGCTGTGTTGTGCTCCGCGGTGTGCGCGGCGAGTGTTTCGTTCATCGGCCAAGCCGAAGCCGAACAGGACTTCCACCCGATCTGGTGCCCGCAGGCCACGTCGTACTACGTCCAGCTCCGCGAAGCCCTGGACCCGTTGCGCGCGGCCACCGTCGCCCATGACCTGGACGTCGCGAAGGAGCGGGGGCAATCCGCTCAGGCGGGCCAGGGCAGCGCGCCCGGGCCGAACGCCTCCCCGCCGGTGAAGCAGCGCGACAACGAGGACCAGCCCCCGCGCGCCGCCGACGGCAACCCGTTGTGGCCTCGCCACGCAAGCCCGCCCGCCCCGCCGCGGCCCGCAGACCAGGCCGCGCAGCCCCCGTCGGCTCCCGCAGGTCCCGCGCCGGTGAAGCAATGGGCGTGGGGCGATCCCGATGTGCAGGACGCGGTGGACCAGTTCGAGGAGAAATCCCCCCTGCTGTACCGCCGGATCAACACCTTGGTCGCCGAGACCTGGTGGGCGGAGCTGCAGGACGCCGGGAGCGCGCTCAGCGCCAAGTTCGGCGAGGTCGTCGGCGATGTGCGCGAGCAGGTCGCCGCGCAGGATCTGACGAGGGATTGGATCTCCCTCGAAGAGCAGTACGACGTCATCAAGAACCTCTGCGTCGGCTGGGGGGAGACTGCTCAGCCCGGTGTGGCTCCGCCGGGGCAGCCGGAGTGGCCCGCGGGCTCCAGCCCGGACACCGCGCGGCCGCCGGGGATCGAGAACACCGCGTGGCCGCACACCCCTGGCTGGGTCGATGTGGCAGTGCCCGACCCCGACGATCCTGACGCGCCGCCGCCCGCGCACCGGCCGTACCCGCCGCCCGCGGACGCGCAGCCCGCCCCGCTGGCGCATCAGGGCTGCGAACGCTACGACTACCGCTCCGGCGGTTGGGGCCAGTACCCGTTCTGCCCCGGCGAAGGCCCCGACGGCGACAACCCCGGCCCAGACGAAGCGGACGGTCCGGGCGGCTCTGGCGAGTAGCCCGGCCGGCTTCCGGGCGATTCTGATCCGCTCGGCTATGCTGAGCGCTATGCGGATCGCGTTCTCCCGGCTTGGGCTCTTTCGGCCCGTCGCTGTCGCCTCGGCGTTTTTGCTCGCCGGGTCGGCGATGCTCGTCCTCGAGCCCGCCGCGCAGGCCCGGCCCAACTGGTGCCAGATGAACCGAGGCGTGACCGGGACCGTGCAACGCGACCTCGACCATTTGCGCGCCGCCATGTCCAAGCCCGGCTGGCGTTGGGACGACCCTGCCGTCCGCGACGCTGTCGCGTGGGTCGGCACGGACCTGTCCACGACGATCACCCGGCTCGACAGGGTCACGGGCGGGGCGGCGCAGGGCAATATCTGGGTGAACGACCCCAACCCGTGGGACGACGACTACAGCGAGTACGCCGACCTGCTGCGCGAACTCGACGGCTCGCTGGACGACGAGGCCGACCCCTCGACGGTGCTGGCGGACATCGCCGCCGTCGAGTCCAAGACCCGCGAGCTCGGGGCGAACTGCGACGGCGTGCCGGTTCCGCCCGACGCGGGGCCGATACACCCCAACCCCCCCAACAACTGAATCGGCCGGGCGGCGAACCCCCCGCCCGCGGGGGGGGGGGCTGGGCGAGTTTGCTCTTCCTCTTCGGAGCGGGTACTCTAAAGCATCACACTTGTGTTTCGCATGCGGACTTTCGTCGGCAGTGAAGCACTGCCGCGCGTTTCGAATGGGTGAAACCAGGCGCGACGTGCGGCGAGTGTCCAAGCCTGACCCTACGAGCTCAAGAAAATTCCGGAGTCCCCGAACCTTATGCCAACCCCTACGACCACCTCGCCCATTGTTGCCGTCAACGACGTCGGGAACATCGAGGAACTTCTCAAGGCCATCGACGCCACGATCAAATACTTCAACGACGGGGACATCGTGTCAGGCACGATCGTGAAGGTCGAACGCGACGAAGTTCTTCTTGACATCGGTTACAAGACCGAAGGCGTGATCCCCTCCCGCGAGCTTTCCATCAAACACGACGTCGACCCCAGCGAGGTCGTCTCCGTCGGCGACGTCGTCGAAGCCCTCGTCCTCACCAAAGAGGACAAAGAAGGCCGCCTGATCCTCTCCAAGAAGCGCGCGCAGTACGAGCGCGCCTGGGGCGAGGTCGAGGCGCACAAGGAGAAGGACGAGTCCGTCAAGGGCACGGTCATCGAGGTCGTCAAGGGCGGCCTGATCGTGGACATCGGTCTGCGCGGCTTCCTCCCGGCCTCCCTCGTGGACATGCGCCGGGTGCGCGACCTGCAGCCGTACATCGGCAAAGAGATCGAGACCAAGATCATCGAGCTCGACAAGAACCGCAACAACGTGGTCCTCTCGCGCCGAGCCTGGTTGGAGCAGACCCAGTCCGAGGTGCGCACCGAATTCTTGAACCGCCTGCAGAAGGGCAACATCAAGAAGGGCGTCATCTCCTCCATCGTCAACTTCGGCGCCTTCGTGGACCTTGGCGGCGTGGACGGCCTCGTGCACGTCTCCGAGCTGTCGTGGAAGCACATCGACCACCCCTCCGAGGTCGTCAAGGTCGGCGACGAGGTCACCGTCGAGGTGCTCGACGTCGACTTCAGCCGCGAGCGCGTCTCGCTGTCGCTCAAAGCGACGCAGGAGGACCCGTGGCGGCACTTCGCCCGGACCCACGCCATCGGCCAGATCGTCCAGGGCAAGGTCACCAAGCTCGTCCCGTTCGGCGCGTTCGTCCGCGTCGGCGAGGGCATCGAGGGCCTGGTGCACATCTCGGAGCTCTCCGAGCGCCACATCGAGCAGCCGGAGTCCGTGGTCGCCGTGGACGACGCGGTGCTCGTGAAGGTCATCGACATCGACCTTGAGCGCCGCCGGATCTCGCTGTCCATCAAGCAGGCGAACGAGGACTACCCGGAGGAGTTCGACCCGGCGCGCTACGGCATGGCCGACTCCTACGACGAGGACGGCAACTACATTTTCCCGGAGGGCTTCGACTCGGAGACCAACGAATGGCTCGAAGGCTTCGACGCCCAGCGCGCCGAATGGGAGGCCCGCTACGCCGAGTCCGAGCGTCTGTGGAAGCTCCACGGCGAGCAGATCGAGCGGTTCGCGGCGGCGGTCAAAGCCGCCCCGGCCCGCGCCGCGTCCAACGGCCGAGGCCGCCAGGACTCCGGGGAGCCGGAGTCCGGCAGCCGGATCGCCAGCGAAGAGCAGCTTGAGGCGCTGCGCGAGAAGCTCGCCTCGAAAGCCTGACAGCTTTCCCCGCAACGCCGATGGCCACCTGTTTCGACAGGTGGCCATCGGCGTTTTCGGTCTCCGATAGACTCCCCGCATGCTGAAGATCGGGCTCTCCGGTGGAATCGGATCGGGAAAATCCACTGTCGCTGCCGTGTTCGCGGAGCTCGGCGCGCTCATTGTGGACTCGGACAAGATCGCGCGAGAAGTGGTCGAGCCGGGCACGCCTGGGCTCGCGCAGCTCGTGGAGGCGTTCGGGGCCGAGATCCTCGCCGAAGACGGGACGCTCGACCGTCCGAAGCTCGCCGCGAAAGTGTTCGGCGACGACGAAGCCCGAGCGCAGCTCAACGCGATCACGCATCCGCTGGTCGCGGCCCGGAGCCAGGAGCTGGTGGAAGCCGCCCCGCCCGAGCAGGTCGTGGTCCGCGACATCCCGCTCCTCGTGGAGTTGGGCCTCGCGCCGTTCTTCTCGCTGGCGGTCATTGTCGAAGCCCCGCCCGAGGAGCGCCTGCGGCGGCTGACCGAGGCGCGGGGCATGAGCGAGGAAGACGCGCTCGCCAGGATACGGTCCCAAGCTTCGGACGACGCGCGCCGCGCCGCCGCCGACATCGTGCTGGACAACAGCGGCTCGCCCGAAGACCTCCGCGCAAGAGTGCGCGAACTGTGGGCTGAGCGCATTGCGCCGTTCCACGAGCACGTGCTGGCGCGGACGCCTCCGCCAGCGCCCGAAGCCTATGTCCTCGCCGAACCGGACCCGACCTGGCAGGCCCAAGCGGCGCGGCTCATCGCCCGGGTCTCGGTCGCCGCAGGCGGGAAGGCGGTCCGGGCGGACCACATCGGCTCCACCGCCGTGCCCGGCCTCGCCGCGAAGAATGTGATCGACCTCCAGCTCACGGTCGCCTCGTTGCAGGACGCGGACGAACTCGTCGAACCGCTCGCTGCCATCGGCTTCATCCCAGTCCCCGGCGTCGACCACGACAATCCCCATGGGGCTGCCGCGAGTGCGGACCAAGACATGAGCCGTTGGCGCAAGCGGTTCTGTGTCTCGGCGGATCCAGGCAGACCGGCGAACCTGCATCTTCGCGTGGACGGCTGGCCGAATCAGCGCTTCGCTCTGCTCTTCCGGGACTGGCTGCGCGCGGCTCCGGCTGTCGCGGACGAGTATCTGGCGGTCAAGCAGCGCGCAGCAGCGCGGGCGCGGGAGACGGACAATCCTGCGGACGGCGACGACCAAGTGAAGGAGCCGTGGTTCGCAACGGCCTATCCGCGAGCCGTGCGGTGGGCCCAGGAGACCGGTTGGTCGCCTGCGCCAGCGAGCAGCGGGCCGTGACCGGAAAATCTGCGCCGCAGCCGCCGCTGCTCCCCAAAGCGCTCGGCCCGGCCCCGGATCGGCTCGAAGACGAGGCGACCTGGGACGAGGTGCAGGCCAGCGGGCCGCTCGTGGCGCAGCGCGAACTGCGGGACGTCACGCTGCGCCGGAGCCGCCTCGTCGAAGCGAGCCTCGCGGGGCTCGTGGTCGAGCGGTTGCGCTGCGAGAATGTCGAATTTGTCCGTTGCGACCTCTCGGGGGCCATCTGGGACAGCGCTTTTTTGGAAAGGGCCGTGTTCCTTGACTGCCGGATGACGGGACTGACGCTGAGCGGGGCCAGGCTCCGCGACGTCCGGGTCGAAAGCTGCGGCGCGGAGCTGGCGAGTTTCCGCATGGCCAAGGCTGAACGTCTGCATGTGGAGGCCTCGATCCTCCGCGGGGCGGACTTCCAGGAGGCGGCGTTGGCGCAGTCGCGCCTCGTGCGTTCCGATTTGCGCGGGGCGGGCTTTCGGCGGGCGCAGCTCTCCCAGGTCGAGTTGCGCGGCTCTTCGCTGCACGGTCTTGTCGGGGTTGCTTCGCTCCGGGGGGCGCAGGTCACCGCAGATCAAGCCGTTGTGCTCGGCATGCAGCTGCTCGCCGAGACGGGGATCGGCGTCATCGGCTGACGCGGCGGGCATTGCCGCTCAGAAGATGTCGTCAATGACGTCCTCGACGACTTCCTCGCCGATGGCGAACCCGGCGCCCATCGCCATCGCCTGGCCGAAGCCGCTGCCCATCAACCGGCTGAAGAACCCGCCGCCTTGCTGCTGGGGGCTCTGGTAGCGCGCGGCGGCAGGGGGCTGGGCAGGGGAGGGCTGCCAGTCAGGGGCCGATGGCTGCGTGTACGGAGAAGCCGTGTACGGCTGTTGGGCGGGCGCCGCGACGTACGGGGACGCGGCGAAATGCTGAGCGGTCGCAGATGGGACGGGCGCAGGCTGGGTCGCGGCGCGGGCAAGATCGACAGCCACACGGGACTGCTCGTTCGCCGAGAACGCGGCTTCACGCAGATCGAGCTGCCATTCCCGCGCGTTGAGGTCGCCGAGGTCGGCGCAGGCCTTCATTTTGTCGCTCAGCCGGGTGATCAGGGTCGCGGACTGCGCTTGGCGCTCGGCGAGGGATCCTTGGGTTTGCGCGATCACGTCGGGGTTGCCCAAGCTCGCGATATTGGCCAAGCTCGCGGCGAGGCTGGATTCCTCTCGGACGGACAGGCTTGTCTCGCGAAGGTCGAGCAGCCACTCTCGCGCGTGCTGTTCGCCTGCGTCGGCGGCAGCCTTGAGCTTGGCGGCGAGGCCGTCGAGCAGATCCGCGGTGCGCTTGCTGCTCTGTGCCAACTCGGCTTGCGCCTTCGCCACTGCGCTGGTGTCCATGTGCGCGCTCCTTCTTGCCGTGCCGGGTGTCGCGGTGAGCCGGAGCGGACGCGCCGGCTCACCTGAAGAACGAACCGAGGGCAGATGGAGTTCCCCGAATCACGTGAGGCCCCGCAGGCGAGCCTGCGGGGCCTCACGTGAAATCACGGGCGGCGAGCGCCGGGTGTGCTGGCGCCGCCCTGGAGCGTCCAGCTCAGAGGGCTGGAATCGTGAGCTCTTGCCCGACGTTGATGAGGTCGGGATTGGCGATGCCGTTGGCCTCGGCGATCTTGGGGTAGAGGTTCGCGTCGCCATAGAACTTCTGCGCGATGGCGGAAAGGGTGTCCCCTCCCGCGACGACGTAGGTCTGCGGCTCGGGAGCGGCAGGCTCCTCGTCGGCGGAGGGGGCTGCTGGCGGCGGGGCGTCCGTCGCGGTGCCCGAGTTCCACAGCGCGGAACCGTCAGCGCCGTACACGACGAGATTGCGGTCGTCTTGGAGCGCAAGGTGCACGTCGCCCTTGGTCTTCGTCGCCCACTTCGGGTCGTGGTCCCCGGTGTACAGCACGACGTTGCCGTCGGTCTGCACGTCGAGCCGGATGACGCCTTGGCCCTGGGTCTTGCTGGACCAGACCGCGTTGGATCCCTCGGAGAGGACGAGGTTCCCGTCGTCCTGCAGGGTCAGCGTGTACGCGCCGTTGTCGGAGGAAAGGACCTGTCCCTTGGTGAGGGACTGGCCTGCTTGCAGATTTGCCATGATGCACCTTTCGATGGTTGTTACACCGGCGAAGGCGAAGCTACCAGAATTGGCTGGGCGGCGGTAGGGCCGCCTCGCGCTGTCTTGCTTTCGCGGGGCTCCTGCTCGGCAGATGGAACCGATGCGCGGCGGATTACGTCTTATTGGAGAAGGGGCGCCACGCGGCCGCGGGCACAGCGGCATGGCGGCACAGCGACGTGGCGGCACAGCGACGTGGAGAAATGGTGGTGAGTTGTGGGGAAAGAGGCGTCATGTCGTTGCTCGCGGTGCTTCCCGCGCCCGGTCAGGCGCACGGCGCGCACGGGCGGATGCCCCGCTCCTGGCGGCGCTTTCCCGCCAGCTTCTGGCGGGGGCTGCTCCGGTGCGCTGTTCCCGCCATGTCCGAAGTCTCGGTCCTTGCCGAGGTGATCGAACAGCGTCACAGAGCGCGCACCCCCGAGCGCGCTCTGCGGGTGAGACAAAAAATCAGCGCGAACCCCACCACCAGGAACACTCCGACGAACCCGGCGACCCCGTCCCAGCCGAAGCGGCTGTACGCGAAGCCGCCGAACCCGCCGGCGAGCGCGCTGCCCATGTAATAGGCGAAAAGGTACAACGACGATGCCCCAGCCCGGTTCTGGGTCGCGATCCGGCTGACCCACCCGCTGGCCGTGGAGTGGGCCGCGAAGAAGCCCGCCGTGAACAGCAACATGCCCAACAGCACTGCCCACAGGGAATCGGGCAGCGTGATCGCAAGCCCCGCCGCGGTGACGACAGCGGCCCAGGCGAGAGTTTTCGCTCGGCCGACCCGGTCGGCGAGCCTGCCCGCCTGCGCCGAGGCGAACGTGCCCGCGAGGTAGAGGACGAAAACCAAACCGACGACCGTCTCAGACAAGCAGAACGGCGCCGAGGTGAGCCGGTAGCCCAGGTAGTTGTACACGGTGACGAATCCGCCCATGAGGAGGAAGCCCAAGGCGAACAGGCACCCGAGCGAAGGATCGCGCAGATGCCCGCCAAGGCTCCTGAACAGGGCTGCGAGCCCGAGCGGCGCTGGGCGGAAGAATCGTGATGGCGGCAATGAGCGGATGAAGAGGACGGTGAGCACGAGCGCTGCCGCGCTGGCGGTTTCCATCGCGATCCGCCACGACACGACGTCGAGGGCGCAGGACGGGATGATCCGGCCGGCCAAACCGCCCAGGGACGTGCCCGCGACATAGCGGCCCATCGCGCGGCTGAGCGAGCCGCTGTGGACCTCCTCGGCGAGATACGCCATCGCGACGGCGGGCACTCCCGCCAGGGCCACCCCTTGCAACGCCCGCCCGCACAGCAGGACGCCCATCGTCGGGCTCAACGGCAGCAGGAGCCCGATCGCCGAGGACAGGGCCGCGGAGGCGGCCATGACGCGAGTGCGGCCGAAACGCTCCGAGAGCACGCCCGCGGGGATCAACGCCAACGCGAGGAAGCCGGTCGTGAGCGACACGGAGAGCGCCGCAGTGGCGGGCGTGACGCGAAACGACCTGGAAAGCGCCGGGAGCAAAGCTTGGGTGGCGTACATCGACATAAAGGTGGTGAGCCCGGCGGCGAACAGCGCCAGGGTGACGCCCCGATATCCCGCCGAGCCGCAGGCGTGCGCCTGCGCGCCCTCTGTCGTGTGCAATGCGGTCATACTGCCTCCTCGCCTGCTATTTTTCGCGACCTGGGCCGGGAAGGGAAATGCGCCAGAACGCGGCGCGTCATGCCCGCGCGGCATAAACGGTGGTGAGCGCGCCGCCGCGATGGGAAAGGGTGAGCGCTGTCATAGTCCGGGCAGGGAGGTTTTTTCCGCCAGCGCCCACCGCTCAAGCCCGGTGAGCGGCAGTTTTCGACCGCTGGGCGCGACATAGCGCGCGGCGAGCTCCTGGGAGCCGACGTCCTCGACGATCCGCCAGCCGCGCCGCGCGAGCGCCCCGGCGATCTCTTCCGGCTCGAAACCGGTCTTCCAGAGCTGCTTCTGCCGGACGTTCTTGCGGTGGAAACCCCCGGCCCCGTACGACTCCCGGCCTGACAGGAAATCGCCCCGGACGTAGGTGAGCGCCACAAGGCTGCCTGCGCGCGCGCAGCCCAGGAAGTCGAGCGTTCTCTCGACTGCGTCGCGGGACAAATATTGTGTGCCGCCCTCCCACAGGAACAGGGTTTTCGTCTGCGGCGCCCAGTCGGCCTCGACCAGCTCCCCGCCGAGGCTGTCCTCGGCCACATCGAGCGGCACAAAGACGATGTGCTCGGGGACTGCGCCGAAGGCCCGGATGAGCGCGGTTCGTTTGAGCGCGACGACACCGGGGAGGTCCACCTCGTAGACTTTGGCCGAGGCGAGGGAGCCGACTCGGTGCGCGAGGGTGTCCAAGCCCGCGCCGAGCTGCACCACCGCTCGCGCTCCGGCCGCGAACGCCCGTTCGGCCGCGTCGTCCGCGTACCGTTTGCGGCAGAGCGTCCAGCCCCATATGCCGGGGATCTGCCGCTCGCTCGCGTTGCGCACGAGCCAGCGCGCCAACCGCATGCCCAGCGCCCGCCGCACGGCCTCCGACAACATCAGGGGAGCGGCCTCGTCACGCAGGAGCGGACGCGGTTCGTGCTGTTCGGCCGCGACGACGATCATGGGCCCCGCCGCGATGCGCATGGCTGTTCCGTCGCTCATGCGCCCATCCTAGGCCCGGGCGGGCGGCCACAGCGCCGCTGCGCGGGCAGATTGTCGGACCCGCTCGCTACTCTGGGGATATGGCTTTCGCGAGAGAGATGGACGAGCACGACCACCCGTTGGGCGCGGTGCCGCCGGGCATGCTCGCCGAAGTCCGCCGCCTCCAGCAGCCTTTCGAGGTGGTGAGCGAGCACCAGCCCGCGGGGGACCAGCCCGCCGCGATCGCGGAGCTGCAGCGCCGGATCGAGGCGGGGGAGCGCGACGTCGTGCTGTTGGGGGCCACCGGCACCGGCAAGTCGGCGACCACGGCGTGGCTCATCGAGCGCCTGCAACGCCCCACCCTGGTCATGGCTCCGAACAAGACGCTCGCCGCGCAGCTGGCCAACGAGTTGCGCGAGATGCTGCCCAAAAACGCCGTCGAGTACTTCGTCTCCTATTACGACTACTACCAACCCGAGGCGTACATCGCGCAGACGGACACCTACATCGAGAAAGACTCCTCGGTCAACGACAATGTGGAGCGGCTGCGCCACTCGGCCACCCGCAACCTCCTCTCACGCCGGGACGTGGTCGTCGTCGCCTCGGTGAGCTGCATTTACGGCCTTGGCTCGCCGCAGTCCTACCTTGACCGATCCGTGCTGTTGACCAAAGGCCAAGAGGCGGGCCGCGACAAACTGCTGCGCCTGCTGGTCGACATGCAGTACGACCGCAACGACGTGGCGTTCACCCGCGGCACGTTCCGTGTGCGCGGCGACACCGTGGAGATCATCCCGGCCTACGAGGAGCTGGCCGTGCGAGTCGAGTTCTTCGGCGACGAGATCGACGGTTTGGCCTACCTCAACAAGCTCACCGGCGACGTGGTGGCCAACGTGGACCAGGTGCGGATCTTCCCCGCGACGCACTACATCACCGGCGAGGGGCGGATGGCGCAGGTGATGGAGGCGATCCGCCAGGAGCTCGCAGAGCGCCTGGCGGTTTTGGAGGCGCAGGGCAAGCTGCTGGAGGCGCAACGGCTGCGCATGCGCACGGAGTACGACCTGGAGATGATCCAGCAAGTCGGCTTTTGCTCCGGCATTGAGAACTACTCGCGGCACATGGACGGCCGAGGCCCCGGCACCGCCCCGGCGACGCTGTTGGACTACTTCCCCGAGGATTTCCTCACGGTCATCGACGAGTCCCATGTCACCGTGCCCCAGATCGGCGCGATGTTCGAGGGGGACATGGCGCGCAAACGCAATCTTGTCGAGTACGGCTTCCGATTGCCCTCCGCAGTGGACAACCGGCCGTTGACCTGGGAAGAGTTCTCCGAACGCGTCGGTCAGACCGTGTACTTGTCGGCGACCCCCGGACCGTACGAGCTGGGCCAGGCGGGGGGCGAGTTCGTGGAGCAGGTCATCCGCCCGACCGGCCTGGTCGACCCCAAGATCGTCGTCAAGCCCACCAAGGGGCAGATCGACGACTTGGTGCACGAGATCCGCCAGCGCGCCGAACGAGACGAACGGGTGCTGGTCACGACGCTGACCAAGAAGATGGCCGAAGACCTCACGGATTATCTCCTCGAGCTGGGGATACGGGTACGCTACCTGCACTCGGACATCGACACGCTGCGCCGGGTCGAGCTTTTGCGAGAGTTGCGCCAAGGCGAGTACGACGTGCTGGTCGGCATCAACCTGCTGCGCGAAGGCCTCGACCTGCCCGAAGTTTCTCTGGTCTGCATCCTCGACGCGGACAAGGAAGGCTTCTTGCGCTCCACCACCAGCCTCATCCAGACCATCGGCCGCGCCGCCCGCAACGTCAGCGGCGAGGTGCACATGTACGCGGACACGATCACCGACTCCATGCGCAACGCCATAGACGAGACGGAACGCCGCCGCGCGAAACAGATCGCCTACAACACGGAGAACGGCATCGACCCCCGTCCGCTGCGCAAGAAGATCGCCGACATCCTCGACCGGGTCTACGAGGAGTCCGAGGACACCGCCGACGCGAAAAGCGCGAAGGCGCCGCAGAAGCCCTCGAAGAAAAAAACCTCGGCGGGGACCACGCCGAGGACCGAGCTGGTCGCGCTCATCGACGAATTGAACGAGCAGATGCTCTCCGCCGCGCGCGAACTGCGCTTCGAACTCGCGGCCCGGTTGCGCGACGAGTTGGCGGAATACAAGAAAGAGCTCAAGGGCATGGACGCGGCAGGCGTCACATAGCCGAACTCACCCCTGCTCGTGCTGCGCCATGCGATCCGCGAGCGCGGTGACGTACTCGGCTCCGTTGCTCATGGTCGAGGAGACCTCAAAGACGACGTTCCCGCCTCGGCGGGCCTCATGGAAGACAGGCGTGTTGCCGCCACGAGGCGGGAAAGAGAAGCTGGTCTGCCATTGCGCGGCGTCGGGGACGGCATCGTCCGCGTTGGTCTGCGCGCGGAGCGCGGCGAAAGCTTGCCCGGCGCTGGCTTCGTCTGAGTACACCGTCGCGTTCAGCCCCACAGTGACATGGTTCTTCAGGGCTGTGATCTCGTCCGCCGCCGCCTGTTCGGCAGTGTCGTCGTTGCCGTCGCCGCCGCTGTCGGCGCTCGCGCCGTCCGGCGCCGGCGCGGCGTTGAGCTGCCCTTCGTATGTCGCCGAAAGGTACGCGGTCCACGCCCCTGGGGGAACGGCGCCATTGTGCTGGGACGACGCGTCCAATTTTTTCTCCTGCGTGGGCCCGTCGCCGCGGAAGACGTTTGTTTGGCCTGGGCGCAGCTTGGCAGTGATGTCATTGAGTTCGGCGACGCTGAACAGGAGCGTGTCGACTTTCTCCGCCGCGAACAACGGCGGATCGCTCCAGCTCGCAGGGGCGGGCAGCGCAGCTGCGGCGATGGCGAAGACGCAGACGCGCCAGAGGGAGACCATGGCCTTATCGTCGCACCGCGCTCAGCTGCTGTCCAGCGCACAGGGGTCCTGCGGCGTCCGGGGCAGGCCTCTGCCCAGGGCCGCGCGCCCGCTCAGCGCCAGATCTGATCGGCGTCGCTCGGCTCTTGCGGCGGCGGCCCGGCCAGCGCGCCCGGCGTCCTGGAGAACCGGGGCGCCGCCTGCGGCAGGACGCCCTCCGCAAGCTCCACCAGATTGCCGCGCGCTGCCATGTGCGGGTGGCGCGAGGCTTCCTCGAAGGTCAGCACGGGAGTCGCGCACGCGTCGGAGCCCTCGAAAACAGCGGCCCATTCGTCCCTGGTCTTGGTCCGGAAGACTTCCTCGAACGTTGTGTGCAGCTGCGGCCAGCCATCCTGGTCGCCTTGTTCGGGGATGTCCTTGCCCGCCAGCCCCAGCTTTGCGAGCAGCTCGGCGTAGAACTGCGGCTCGATCGCCCCGACCGCGAAATATTTCCCGTCCGAGGTGGTGTAGGTGCGGTAATACGGGGCGGCTCCGTCGAGGAAGTTGTTCTGGCGCCCGTCGTTCCAAAACCCCACCGACCGCAGCGCCCAGATCAGGTGCGACAAGGCGTTCACCCCGTCGACCATGGCGGCGTCGATGGTCTGCCCCCGGCCGGAGCGCTCGCGTTCCACAAGGGCCGCCAAGATTCCGAGGACGAGGAACATCGATCCGCCGCCGAAGTCCGCGACCATGTTCAGCGGGGGCGGCGGCGGGGCCTCGGCCGGACCGATGGCATGGAGCACGCCGGTCAGGCTCAAATAGTTGAGATCGTGGCCCGCCCGGGCGGCGAGGGGCCCGTCCTGGCCCCAGCCGGTGATCCGGCCGTACACGAGCTTCGGGTTGAGCGCCGCGCATTCCTCGGGGCCGAGGCCGTTGCGTTCCATCACGCCGGGACGGAATCCCTCGATGAGCACGTCGGCGCGTTCGACCAGGCCTTTGACTTTGGCGAGCTGATCGTCCTCGCGCAGGTCGGCGAGCACGATCTGGCGGCCGCGCAGCTGTTGGTCTGGCAACAGGTAACCCGGCCGCTGCACCCGCACCACGTCCGCGCCCAGGTTCGCCAACAACAATGCCGCGTGCGGGCCGGGGCCGATGCCCGCGAACTCCAGAACACGGACTCCGGTGAGGGGGCCTTGGCTCATGTCGCGCTCTTTGCTTGTTCCCGAAGCGCCAGCAGCAGCGACGAGAAGTCCAATTTCCCTGAGCCGTTGTCGGCGTGCTGGCGGAAATACTGCGCGGCGAGGCGCCCGAATTCGGTGGCCGTGCCGACCGAGTCGGCGGCGTCTGCCGCCAACGCCAAATCTTTCGCGATGAGGGCGGTCGCGAACCCCCCCTGGTAGTCCCGGTTCGCGGGGCTCGCCGGCACCGGCCCGGGAATGGGGCAGTTCGTGGTCAGCGCCCAGCACTGCGCGGACGAGGTCGACGCGACCTCGTAGAACACCTGCGGGTCCAGGCCGAGTTTTTCCGCGAGGACGAACGCCTCGCAGATCGAGACCATCGAGATGCCCAGCGCCATGTTGTTGCAGATCTTCGCCGCCTGCCCGCTGCCGTGGCCGCCGCAATGCACGACGCGCTTGCCCATGCCTTCCAACAGTCCCTTGGCCCGGGCGACGTCCGCCTCGTCGCCGCCTGCCATAAAGGTGAGGGTGGCGTTCTGCGCCCCGAAGACGCCGCCCGAAACAGGGGCGTCGATCGCAGCGCGCCCTGCGGCTTGGGCGAGTTCCGCCGCCTGGCGGGCCTGGTCGACGGCGATGGTGGAGCTGTCGATGAACAAGGTGTCCGGTCTGGTCGCGGTGAAGAACGCCGGATCTGCGTAGACGTCGAGCACATGCTGCCCAGTGGGAAGCATGCTCACGACGAATTCGGCTCCTGCCACCGCCGTCGGGATATCGGGCGCGATGGCGACTCCGGCCTTTTCGGCCTGTCGCAGGGCGTCTGGCGAGAGGTCGTAGCCGACGACGTCGAATCCTGCTTTCACCAGGTTGGCGGACATCGGTCCGCCCATTTGCCCTAAGCCGATGAAGGCGACGGCGGTGCTCATGGGTGTGCTCCTTCGCTCACTGCATGGTGGGGATGACGAAGCTCGACGCAGCGGGCCCGCCGGTCCGGGCGGCGGCTCCCCCTCCCTCGGACCAGCGCGAGGTCACGGTCTTCGTCTTCGTGTTGAACCGGATCGAGTCCGGGCCGTGCTGTCCGAGGTCGCCGAACCCGGAGCGTTTCCAACCGCCGAAGACGTGGTAGGACACCGGCACCGGAATCGCCACATTGACCCCGACCATGCCGACTTGGACCCGGTCGGTGAAATCTCTGGCGACGTCGCCGCTGCGCGTGAAGATCGACACGCCGTTGCCGAACTCGTGCTCGCTCGGCAGGCGCAAGGCGCTCTCGTAGTCGTCCACGCGGACCACCGACAGCACCGGGCCGAAGATCTCTTCCCGGTAGATGCGCATCTGCGCGGTCACATGGTCGAACAGGCAGGGTCCGAGGAAGAACCCGTTCTCGTGCCCGGCCAACGACAGGCCTCGGCCGTCGAGCACCAGTTGCGCGCCTTCCTGGACGCCGACGTCGATGTAGCCGCGCACCCTCTCGAGCGCGTCCGGGCCGATGAGCGGGCCGTAGTCAGCGCTCTCGTCGAAGCTGTGGCCGACTTTGAGGCTTTTGGCGCGCTCAAGGAGCTTGGCGACGAGCGCGTCGCCCGTCGCCTTGCCGACCGGCACCGCCACCGAAATCGCCATGCACCGCTCCCCGGCGCTGCCGTACCCCGCGCCGAGCAGCGCTTCCACTGCTGCGTCGAGGTCCGCGTCCGGCATGATGACCATGTGGTTCTTCGCGCCGCCGAAGCATTGCGCCCGTTTGCCGCCCGCGCTCGCCGTCTGGTAGACGTGCTCGGCGACCGGAGTGGAGCCCACGAAGCCCACAGCTGCCACACGCGGGTCGGCGAGCAGGGTGTTCACTGCTGTGTGCGCGCCGTTGACCACATTGAGCACTCCGGGCGGCAGGCCCGCTTCCAGGAAGAGCTCCGCGATCCGCAAGGGCACCGAGGGGTCTCGCTCGGAGGGTTTGAGCACGAAGGCGTTGCCGCACGCGATCGACGGGGCCAACTGCCACAGCGGGACCATCGCGGGGAAGTTGAACGGGCTGATCCCGGCCACCACGCCGAGCGGCTGGCGCAGCGAATGCGTGTCGATGCCCGTCCCCGCCGAGCCGGTGAACTCGCCTTTGAGCAGATGCGGTATCCCCGCGGCGAACTCCACCACCTCAAGGCCGCGTTGGATGTCGCCCTGCGCGTCCGCGAGAGTTTTGCCGTGCTCGCTGGAGAGCAGTTTGGCGAGCTCGTCCCGTTCGGACTCGATGAGCTGCAGGAATTTCAGCAGCACCCGAGCCCGGCGCTGTGGGTTCCACGCGGCCCATCCCGGCTGCGCCGCCTGCGCCGAGGCGATGGCGGCCTCGGTCTCCGCCTGGTCGGCCAGGGCCACCCGTGCTTGCACCGCGCCGGTGTTCGGGTCGTAGACCTGGCCGAAGTGGCCAGAGGCGCCTTCGACAGACTTGCCGTCGACGAAGTGTCCCAGCTCTCTGATAGTGCTCACCTGTTGCTCCTCATATATCCGTGCAAGGATCCTACGCGCCCTCCGCCGGGCGCTGTCACGGCGTCATACCTCAGCTCGTGTCCAGCCTGCCACATGCTGTCGGTCGGCCGCCGTAGCATGTCCGCATGGTCCGTTTCGTGCACACTGCAGATTGGCAGCTCGGCATGACCAGGCATTTCCTGGACGAAGAGGCGCAATCTCGGTACACGGCGGCGCGGCTCGCGACGATCCGCGCCATCGGCGAGCTCGCAGTCGGAGAGGGCTGCGAGTTCGTCGTGGTGTGCGGCGACGTCTTCGAAAGCAACCAACTCGCGCCGATGACGCTCAGCCGCGCCTTGGAGGCGATGCGTCAAGCACAGGTCGATTTCTACCTGCTGCCCGGCAACCACGACCCGCTCTGCGCCGGTTCTCTCTACACCAGCGCGCAATTCCAGGCCGAATGCCCGCCGAACGTGGTCGTGCTCGACTCCTCGCGCGAGGTGCGCCCCGGAGTCGAGCTCCTCGCCGCGCCGTGGCGCGGCAAACGGCCCGAGTCCCCGCCCGCGCTGGCGGCGCTCGCCCAGGCCGACGGGCTGGGCGGGGACGTTCTGCGGGTGCTCGTCGCCCACGGCGCGGTCGACGCGCTCTCACCCGACTTGGACGCTCCGGGCGTGATGCGGTTGGCGGACCTGGAGCGGGCCCCCGTGCAGTATGTGGCGCTCGGCGACCGGCATTCCACGACCCGCGTGACGGACCGCGTCTGGTACTCGGGCAGCCCGGAGCCGACCAACTTCGACGATGTCGAGACGGACTCCGGCGCGGTCCTGGTGGTCGAACTCGACGGGGATCGGGCGGACGTCACGCCGAGGCGGGTGGCCCGATGGCGTTTTTGCACGCAGCGACACGACGTGAACGGGGCTGCGGACATCGCGTCGCTCGACAGCGCGTTGTCGGAAATCGCGGACAAGGACAGCACCGTCCTGCGGCTGGCGTTGCGCGGCGCGCTCTCGGTCGCGCAACGCGCCGATCTGGACGAAGTCCTCTCGCGGCACAGCAGGCTGTTCGCCAGTGTGCAACTCTGGCGGCGCCACACCGAGCTGGCGACAGTTCCCGACGACGAGGAGTTCTCCGGTTTCAGCGGTTTCGTCGGCGAGGCGGTTGCCGAGCTCGTCGAGCAGGCCCGCGCAGGGCAAGGGGACGCAGCGCGGGCGTTGGGCCTGCTCTTACGGTTGAGCGCAGCAGATAACAGCCCGGTCGGCGGGGGCGTGGCGCAATGAGGCTGCACCGGCTCGTGCTGTCCCATTACCGGGGCGTGCGCCATCGCGAGGTCGTCTTCGCCGCGCAGGGCGCGACTGTGGTCGAGGGTCCGAACGAGGCCGGGAAGTCCTCCATGGTCGAGGCATTGGACCTGCTGTTCGAAGTCAAAGACTCCTCCAAGACCAAACAACTGCGCGCCATCGCCCCCAAAGGCGCGGACGCCGCTCCGTTCGTGGAAGCCGAGGTGCAGAGCGGCCCGTACCGCTTCGTGTACGCGAAGCAGTGGCTGAAGAAGCCGTCAACGGTGCTCACCGTCCTCGCGCCCAAACGGGAACAGCTCACCGGGGAGGCCGCGCACGAGCGGGCGCAGTCCATGCTCGGCTCGACGGTGGACCTCGCCCTGTGGAAAGCATTGCGCATGCTGCAGACCGCGCGCGGGCAAGTGGAGGTCGACGGCTGCCCGGCGCTGCTCAAGGCCCTGGACGCGGCGGCGGGTCCGGTGACGCTCTCCGGCACAGAGACGACGCTGCTCGCGAAGATCGAGGCCGAGCTGCGCCGGTACTTCACCCCCGGCGGCAAGCCGACTGGCGAGCTGCGCGCGGCCCAGGAGCACGCCGCCGCAGCGCAGGCCCGGCAGGTTGAGGCGCGCGCGGCGCTGGAGTCCGTCGAAGCCGACGTCGCGCGCCATGAGGCGTTGTCCGCCCAGCTCAAGGAATTGTCGGCGGAGCGGGAAGAAGCGGCCCAGGCGCTCGCGCGCGCCCGTGAGCGCTGTGAGGCCGCACGCGGGCTGGCAACAGAATCCGACCTCGCCGCTCAGCGCGCCGCGCTCGCCGAGGCCCAAGCCCAGGCCGCGGCGCAAGCACAAGCAGAACGCGAGCGGCTCATCATCGAGCATGAGGAGCGCGTGCGCGCACTGCGCGACCTCGTGGCGCAGGGGGAGCGCCTTGTCGAAGGTTTCGCCGCCACCGCCAAGAGCATGGTCGCCGACCGGACGGCGCAGCGCGCACGCGCACAAGCAGAGCTGGCCCGTTTGCAAGACTTGGCCGAGCAAGCATCCCACGCGGCGAAAGCGCAGCAGCGGGCGAAGTCGGCGCTTGTCAGCGCGATCGACCCGCAGCTCGCGAAGAAAGCCCAGGAAGCGGCGCGGCAAGCGGAAGTCGCGGAGGCGCAGGCGCTCGCCGCCTCTGCTGCCGTCGACATTGATTTCCATGCGCCGCAGCAGGTTCGCATCAACGACGAACAAGTCGAAGCCGCCGCTGGATCTTCGCTGCGCCGGGCCGTGTTGGACACGCTGATCCTCACGGTGCCCGACGTGCTCACCCTGCGGATCGCCCCCGGCGCCCAAGGGGAGGGCGTTCAGGTTCGGCTTCAGCAGGCCAGGGAGGCTCTGGCCGCAGCGTTGGCGCGGGCGGGCTCTGCGACTGCCGCCGAGGTGGAGCAGCGCCTCGCGGAACGGGCGGCGCTGCACGCGGAGCTGGAACAGCGCACCCTGGCGCTGACCGCGTTGCTCGGCCCCCGAACGCACGAGGAGGTCGAAGAACAAGTTCGCTCCCTGCGCGCCGAGCTCGCGGGCGCCCCCGACGCGGAGGCTGAGGCGCAGGAATGGCTCCAGGCGAAAGCCCGCGAGGTCCAAGCGCGCGAGTCCACGGCGAAGGCTGAGTTGGAGAAGGCCGCGGAGCGGCTTGGCCAGGCCCGGGAGCATGAGTGCGACGAGGCGCTCAAGGAGCGCGTGCTGCGATGTGCGGCTTCGGCCGAGCAAGGGCGCAACGCCCTCGCCGAGCTCCGGGCACGAGCGGCCGAGGCCGACCTGGAGTCGGCTCGCGGCGCAGTTGCGGCCGCCGAGCGCGCGGACGCGGCGTTGGCCAGTCGTTTCGATTCGGTCCGTGAGGACATCGCGCAAGCCGCGGGTCGGCTCTCGGTCGGCGCCCGGTCGGGCCATCAGGAGGCGTGCGACGCGGCGAGCACGCAGTTGGCGCACGCGCAAGAAGAACTGGAGCGCGTTTCAGAACGTGCCCGCGCCGCGAAATTGCTGTGGGAGACCGTGTCCGCGCGCCGTGACGCCGCGCAGAGCCGCTACGCCGCTCCTTTGGAGCAGGCCATCAACAAGCTCGGCAGGTCGGTTTTCGGCGACTCCTTCGCGGTGCAGCTCGATGGGCAGTTGCGCGTCGAGACCCGCACCCTCGATGGGGTGACCGTTGACTTCGATTCGCTTTCCGAAGGAGCCAAAGAGCAGCTCGGTATGTTGGTGCGGCTCGCGTGCGCGAACTTGGTCGACCCGCTTGCGGGCGCGCCGGTCGTCATCGACGACGCGCTCGGCCACAGCGACCCGAGCCGTTTGGCGAAGATGCGAGAAACACTAGCCGCGGCCACAGGCCAAGTGATCGTGTTGACCTGTTATCCAGACCGGTTCGCCGGTGTGGGAGCCACAGTGCGGTTGTCAGGAAAATCCTGACGATGGGGCACGGGGGGCGAGAAGGCGATGGTCCGCCAGATGGTTCCCCTCGGGGCGGCGGCGGAAAATTCCGCGAACGCAGAGGCTAGAAGTTCGCCTCTGGGTCGGGGCTCGTGCAGACGCCCACGACATCGGTCGCGACGTCGTCGTATTTCGCGAGATAGAAGTAGATGTCCTCACGGTCGAGGTCGGGCATCGCGCGGATGCGGATGGTCTCCGCCAACGCGCTGGATCTGCTCACATAGCGGTGGGCGAGGTTCGTCCACCACTGCGGGAAGCCGTTGTCCGGGAGGTAGGCCACAGTGTCGCGCGCTTTGCGGATCTTGGTCCAGACTCCGTCCGCGAGGTATTCCATGCCGGGGTCGTCGTAGCTCCACCCGTCGACGTCGATCCGCTGGCGGAATGGTTTGAGCGCCGCGGCGCTATCGTCCACCGCCTTGAGCATGATCGGGCACGGGCCGGTCGGCGCGACCGGGTCTGCCCCCGCAGGGACGAGCGCGCCGCCCATGGCGAGCGAAGCGATGAGCGCCGCCTTCGTGAGGATGTGTGGCATAGACGACAGCATACTGGCTACGAGGTGGCAGGTTCGCTTGGGGCGACCCGGTCGATGAAGCGGATGATCTTGTCCGGTCGGGCGTTGGTCGCGTAATGCTCGTACGCGATGTCGAGCACGGACTCTTCATCGCCTTCCAAAAGGGCCAAAAGGGCCACCCCTGCGGAGATCCTTGTGTGGTCGCTCGCGTACTTCACGAGTTTCTGGTCCGCCAGCGGCTTGCTCTCTTGCTGGTTCCGCTCGATCTCCGCGCTCGCCACAGCGGCCAGGACGTCGTCGCGCAAGGCCTCGACCATGCTGTCTGTGACTGGCTCGTTGCGTTTGAGCGCGCCGACGACGTCCAAGAACGCGGGCCGGTCGTACGCGAACGAAGCCTCGACTGTGTCGATGGCCAGATCCATGGCGAGCTGGGAGACGTCCGCTTTTTCGGCGAGCAAGGCACAGAGGCGCTTGTGCGCCTCCGGCGCGACGGTCTGCAACCGGTGCAACAGGTCCGGCGTGTCCTCGGCCGGCTTGCTGCCCGTGCAGGTCGCCGGATCGACAAACCTCGGCTCGGCTGCGAGCGCGGCGTCGCCGACGATGTTGTCGTTCGCCCGGAGGACGCCCGTGTTCAGCTCGTCATGGACCTCCATGCTTGTGGCGACGGCGATCAGCCGGTAACGCCGCCCGCTGGCGATGTGCTCCGCCGACATGGCCTCGAAGTGGCGCAGCGCCTGCAGGCCGGGGTCGCTGCGGCCGAGGATCGCGCCCCGTCCAGTCGCAGGCACCGTTTCCCAGCCGAGCCGAACAGACCCCGGCACGACGACGCCCGGAGGCACCCATCCTCGGCCTTGGTTGGTGAAGAAGAAGAAGTGCACGATCTCATCGTGGTCGGCGTGCGCGGCGATGGCGTACGCCGGTCTGACGCCAGGCGGATAGCCCTCGCGAGCGGACCAGTCAGAGCCCAGGACATACCGGAGCAGGCGGGTGATCGCGTCGATCGCGTCTTGGTTGGGGTGGTTGCTATTGAGCGGATTGATCGTGTTCGGCCCACTGTGGCGCGAGTCCGCCCGCCACGGGGCAGGGCCGCCGCTTCGGTGGTTTCGGCCGCCGGACGGAGCGGCCTGGCCGCCCCCGCTGTAAGGAGTCATCGGGTAGGCGCTGCTCATCGGGCTTGTCGGCGCGCCGCCCGAGTTCTGCATCGGCGCGGCCGCAGGGGGCGCGGCCGAGTTCGGCGGCAGGGGCGCGTTCGGCGGAGGAGCCTGGGGCAGCGGTGGCGGAGGAGCCTGGTGCTGCGGCGGCGGGGGAGGGGTCGGCGCGCCGACGCCGGAGCTTCCTGCGAAGTTCGTCGAAGTGACATTGCCCGGAGCAGGTTTGAACTCGGAACCGGGGAAGCCTGGTCCGCCCGTGCCGGGAGCCGAAGAGACAGGCGGCGCTGCGGTTTGGCCGAGCGAGGTCGCTGCGCCCGCGATGTTGCCGCCAATGCTTGCCGCCGTGCCCGCGATGTTGCCGATCGGGCCCGCCGCTTGCGTCGCGGCGTTGGCGAGCTGGCCCAGCGGCCCTTGGGCGCCTGCGGGCGTGCCTGCCAATGGGCTGCCCCCCTGCGGCGCGTGGGGCGACTGCCGGGCTTCTGCGCTGTTGGGCTGTGCCGGGTTGCCGCTGTTCGGGGTGTTGCTGCTGTTCGTGGCGCCGCTTTGCGGGTTGGTCGACAGGGAAGTCGAACTCTGCGGAGCGGTCAGCGGTCCGGATGTCGGGTTCGCGTGCGTTTCTCCTATCGCGCCGGTCGGGTTCGCGGTGTGGTCCCAGGCGCTCGGTGTGGTGTGGAAAAGCGTGTTTTGGCCCCGGTTGTCCGCAGGGGTCTGCACTTGGGAGCCCTGGTTGCCCTGCCCGTGGTCGCCGCCGAAGCCGCCTGGACCGTTTCCTGGCCCCCCGCCGAAGCCTCCGTGGTCGCCGCCGAAGCCGCCCCCGCCTCCTGGCCCCCCGCCGCCTGGGCCGCCGGGGAGGCCAGCGCCCCCGTTGCCGCCGCCGAAGTAGCTCGGGCCGTCGCTCCTGCTGCCTCCAGTGTCGGCGCGGGGCTCGCCGCCTGCTTTGTCTGGCTCGTCGCTGCCCCGAGCCGCTGCGAGGGCTTCGTCGTTGGTCTGCGGGGTCCCGTCCGGCTTCGTCGTGCTCGTGGTCTTCGAGCTGTCGGGTTCGGTGTTGGCGTCCTTCTTGTCCTTGGACACGGAGGCGTTCGGTGCTTGAGCGCCGTTGTCGTGCTTGGCGCCGGCGACGAGGTCGCGGTCTTTGTCCTTGCCCTCGACGGCTGTTGCTGTCTTGCCGTTGGCGTGCGCGGTCGCGGCGACGGCGCGGCCGTCGTTGTCCTTGGTGTCGGCCGCGGCGGAGCCGTCTTTGTTGTGGCCGGCCTCTGGCGCGGCGATCTTGAGCTGGTTCCCCTGAGCCAGGAGGTCGTCGTGGGCCTGCTCATGGCCCTCGGCTTCTTTGCCGCCGGTCTTGCCGCTTGTGAAGCGGTTCGCCGTCTCCTGAGCGGAGTCGCGCGCGCCTCGGATCTGCCCGAGCAACACCAGGACCACGTCGTCCACAGCTTTCTTCGCGTTGTCGATGACCGACATCGCTTGCGGCCCGTAGCCGCCGGTTCCAGAGGCTCCGCTCGCGCCGAGCTGTCCGATCTGGTCGTACGCGCTCAGGACGATCCGGTGCATGTCGTCCTTCGCCTGACCGACCAGCTCGCCGAGGTGCTGGTTCTGCGCGTTCTGTTGCGCCAACTGGTCGGAGAATTTGGAAAGCGACGTGTCGTCCCCGCTGACGACGCTGGTGAGCATGTCCGAGGCCGCGTCGTGCGATGTGCCGGACCACCATTGCGCGGAACCGCTGTTGACCGAGTTCACGCCGTCGAGGGCCTGGTTCACAGCCTGCGGCAGCCCGCCCCGGCTTTGCTGGAGCTGCGCGAAGAAGCTCCATTCCACTTCGATTTTGTTCTTGCCGATGATGAGCGCCGCCAACTGGTCGAATTGGCTTCCTATGGTGGTCATGCTTCTGACTCCTCCTGCAGCTCCCGCAGGGACGCGACGAACCTGCCGTGCCGTTCCTGCTCGTACTCGTCGGTGAAGTTCGGGCCCGCCAACTCGGGCTGCGGGTCGAGGTCCGCGAATTTCGGAGCCCCTGCCGCGACGTCGGCGAGTTCGTACGTGCTTTTGCGCAGTTCCTGTGTCTCATCGCGCAGGCGCTGGAGCATTCGCCGCGCGCCTTCGTGCGCCATCCACAGGATGCTCTCCGAGTGCTGTTTCTGCAGGCGCGAGAAAATGTGCGTCGGCAGGCCGACCCGGTCCACCGTCACCCCGATCTCGCCCCTCGGCGTGTCGAAGTTCAGGGACAACGTCGGCCGCCTGACAGGTCGGGCCGGGGGCGCGGCGGAGAAACCAGCGCGGACATACGCGCGGAACTCTTCGGCGAACTCGGGGTTCGCCGTGTTCTCCGCCATCTCTGCCGGGAACGCCCCAGGGTCGAGGGGCGAATTTTCCTCGGGCGCCGTTGGAAAGAACGGGGCCGCCTCGCCGAGCCCGTTTCCGCTGGCCTCTTCCTCCTCGGCGACGATCAGCCTCGCCCGCATCGCGGTGAGGCGCAGCGCGTGGGTCACGTACGGCGCGAAGGCGTTGTGATCGCGCAGGCCCACGCTCTGGGGGAGCAACAAGTAGTTGGTCTCCAAGCGCACCGCGTTGTCCGGGGTCGCGAGCACGACGCGGCGGCGGTGCAGGCTGCCGAGGAACTCATGGCGGCGCTGTTGGCGTTCTAACAGCTCGTACGCCAGCTCCAGCGTCGCCGGGCTGAGCTGGGACATCCATGCGGAGGCTTCCTCAGTCGGTTCGCTCACGTTCGTGCCCGCCGTCCTCGTCGAAATGAGCACTACGCTTGCGTTGTCGGCAGCGCCGTCAGCGATGTGGCGCTGGTGGACTCGGTTTCACGAACCGTTGTGGCGGAGAAAGCGAAATTGCCCGCCGCGCGTTGCAGCCTCTCCGAAAGGTGCGCCGCCCCAGCGGTGATGAGGTCGTTCTGCGCGGCGATGACGTCCGCGATGGCTTTGCTCACCCGGTCCGAGCCGAGATTCGGGGTTCCGCTCTGCGCCTGCGCCAGCCGGGGCAGTTCCCGGATGCGTTCCGCGAGCGCGTCGATCGTGTTCCCTGCGGCGGCGGCCTGGTCGGCGTCGAAGGCGAAATGCTCGCCGTCGGCGCCTTTGCCGGACGGAATCGTCATGATCCGTTCCCCTTTCGTCTCGGTCCGCTTTTATCTTAGACGCGCTGGCGTCGGTTTCGGTTCCCTCGATCTCCAGCGCCCCGACGCGCCGAGCGCTTCGCGTCCTGTGCGGACCCGGCCTTCCATTGTGGCGTCTTTCCCGCTCCCGCACCACAGGGAGCCGGGAATGCCCGGCAGCGGACTCGGCTGACCGAGTCTGCTGCCGCAGGAAAATTGCCTCAAGGAACGCTTGTCGTTCTGCACAGCGGGCCACACGCGCTCAGGCCTCGTGCCACGGCGCCTTCTGATAGTCGCCGGCGACTTCTATGAAGCGCCGTTCGGCGAACACCGCCTCGTGCGGATCGAGCGCCATGACCGTGACTCCGAGGCGACTGTTGTCCGCGGTGACCACAGTCCGCTGTCGCGCATGGCCGCTGTCCTCGGTGATGAACGTGATTCGCGTGCGGTCGCACCAGTACCCGTTGCCTCCGGACAGGTCTTCCTGAGCAATCTCCACGTCGACCACCGGCCCGCCGTCCAACAGGGCACGGACCCCGGTGATGCTTTCGATAACGCTCGGGCAGCACTGACCGTCGGACAACGCGTGCCGAACCGGCCCTCGATCGGTCAGAAGAACAAGATCGTCTGTCGAGTCGCCGATCTGCACCCCGGTGACTTTCCGGCCGAGGATCGCGGCTTTCGCCCCGGCCAATTCCCAACCCTGCTCCACAGCCCGCCCCCTTTTTTCGCCCCGGTGTCCGTGCTCCGAGCGCAGGAGCGTCGAGCGGCCGCGGACAGAGCATTTCCGAGAGGCAGAATTTCCGCGCCAAAGAACTTCCCCGGGATGACGCCCTCCTGTTTCCCAGATCCTGGTGCCTCCGGCAGGATTCGAACCTGCGACCTTTCGCTCCGGAGGCGAACGCTCTATCCCCTGAGCTACGGAGGCGTGTGTAGCGATTGGGACGGTTCATCCTACCCCATGGCGGCTTTGGCGCAAAAACGCTTTCCAACCTGATCGACAACGGGTCCCAACTGGTCATCGTGTTCGCGCAACCCCGTAAGATGGCACCTCGTGACTCCGGTGGAACAAACTGCGGCTCCGCTCGCCGCATTAGCCCCTGAGGTGTGGCCCAAGCACGCGGCCCGCGGCGCCGACGGAGCCGTCCGGCTCGCAGGCGTGCGCGTGGACGAGCTGATCGAACGCTACGGCAGCCCTCTTTTCGTCGTGGACAAGGACGATTTCCACACCCGATGCCGCCGGTGGGCCGAAGCCCTCGGCCCCAGGAACGTGCATTACGCCTCGAAAGCGTTCCTCAGCGGGCAGCTCGCGCATTGGCTCGACCAGGAAGGCCTCGCGCTGGACGTTTGCTCCGGGGGGGAGCTGGCCATCGCCTTGCGCGGCGGGTTCCCGCCCAACCGGATGACGTTGCACGGCAACAACAAGTCCGTCGCGGAGCTGCGCCGCGCGGTCGACGTCGGCGTCGAGGCGGTCGTGCTCGACTCTTTCGAGGAGATCGAGCGCCTCGACGCCGCTTGCGCGGAATTGGGACGGGAACAGGATGTCCTTGTCCGTCTCACCGTCGGCGTCCAAGCGCACACGCATGAGGCTATCGCCACCGCCCACGAGGACCAGAAGTTCGGTTTCTCGGTCGCTTCGGGCGCTGCGGCGGAGGCGGTGCGCCGGGTGCTCGCCCGCCCGAGATTGCGGCTGATCGGTTTCCACAGCCATATCGGTTCGCAGATCCTTGAGCTGGACGGTTTCCGGCTCGCCGCGCAGCGCGTGGCCGCGTTCGCGGACGAAGCGGTCCGCGGCTTCGGGCCGATACCGACGCTGCGTGTGCTCGACCTCGGCGGCGGGCTCGGCGTCGCGTACCAGCTCGGCGAGCGCCCGCCCGAGCCCGCCGAGCTCGCCGAGGCCGTTCGCAAAGAGGTCGAGCAGTATCCGGCGGCGGCCCGCCTTTCGGTGGCCGTCGAGCCGGGCCGGTCGATCATGGCTTCGGGCACGGTCACCCTCTACACCGTCGGCACGGTGAAGGACGTCGTGTTGGAGGGCGGCGCGATCCGCAAGTACGTGAGCGTCGACGGCGGCATGAGCGACAACATCCGCCCCGCCTTGTACGGCGCGCACTACGACGCGCGGCTTGTCTCCAGGGCCGGCGCGGCAGAGCCCGCGCAGTCCCGCGTGGTCGGCAAGCACTGCGAGACCGGGGACATCGTGGTCCGCGACTGTCTGCTGCCCGAGGACGTCGCCCCCGGCGATATCGTCGCCGTCGCGAGCACGGGGGCGTACTGCTATTCGCTGTCCAGCCGCTACAACGCGCTCTGCAGGCCAGCGGTCGTCGCCGTGGAGGACGGGCGTTCGTGGCTCATGCTGCGCAGAGAAACTGAAGCCGATCTTTTGAGCCTGGAGGTGTCCGATGGGGAATAAGCACGACGAGAACAGCGAGAAGCGGGAGATCGGCGTCGGGTTGCTCGGCCTGGGCACCGTCGGCTCGGAAGTGGCGCGAGTGCTCGTCGAGGACGCCGAAGAGCTCGCGGCCAGGGTTGGGGCGAAACTCGTCCTGCGCGGGGTGGCCGTGCGCAAGCTCGACGCGCCGCGAGGGGTCTGCGAACACCTCGTGGACCCGGCTTTGCTGACCACTGACGCCGCCGAGCTGGTCGCCAGGGACGATGTGGACGTCGTGGTCGAGCTGATCGGCGGGATCAACCCCGCCAAAGATCTCATCCGCCAGGCGCTGCGCGCGGGCAAGTCGGTGGTCTCCGCGAACAAGGCATTGTTCGCGGCCCACTCCGCGAAGTTGTTCGAGGCGGCGCAGAAGGCCAAGGTCGATTTGTTCTTCGAGGCCGCGGTCGCGGGAGCCATCCCGGTCATCCGTCCGTTGCGCCAATCCTTGGCGGGGGACCGGATCACCACGGTGGCCGGGATCGTCAACGGCACCACGAACTTCATCCTCTCGGCCATGGACTCCAAAGGCGACGATTACGACAAGGTTTTGCGCGAGGCGCAGGAGCTCGGCTACGCGGAGGCGGACCCCACTGCGGACGTGGGCGGCCACGACGCCGCCGCGAAAACGGCGATCATGGCTTCCATCGCCTTCCACACCCGCGTCACCGCAGACGATGTGCACGTCGAAGGCATCACGGACATCGCCGCTGCCGACGTCGAATCGGCGAAGCAGCTCGGCTACACGATCAAGTTGCTCTCCATGTCCGAGCGGGTGACTGGCGGCGACGGGCACGAGCGCGTCTCCGCCAGGGTGTACCCGGCGCTGGTGCCGCGCTCGCATCCCCTCGCGAGCGTCAACGGCGCGTACAACGCGGTCGTCGTGGAGGCGGTGAACGCGGGCAGGCTGATGTTTTACGGCCAAGGGGCTGGCGGGGCTCCCACCGCTTCTTCTGTCGCGGGCGACCTCGTCGCCGCCGCCCGGAACCTGGTGCTCGGGCGCGCGGTGGCCAGCGAGTCCACGTACGCGAAGCTGCCGATCGCCCCGATCAGCGATGTGGCCGCGCGGTATTTCGTGCGCATACGGGTGGACGACCGCCCCGGTGTGCTCGCCTCGGTCGCGGCCGTGTTCGCCAAACGGGACGTCAGCATCGCGACGGTCCTGCAGAAGGGCCTTCCTCGTGACGGCGGGCATGACGCTTCGGGAGGCTCTGACGCGTCTGCGCAGTCCGAGTCCGCCGCGGACGGGGCTTCGGGCGGAGCGGAGATCATCATCATCACCCACTCCGCGCTCGGCGGGGCGCTCTCCGAGACCGTGCGCGAGGTCGAGGGGCATCCAGCTGTGGTCGAGGTGGAAAGCGTCTTGCGATTGGAGTTCGAGAATGACTGACAAGGCGTGGCGCGGGCTGATCCACGCGTACCGGCAATGGCTGGACCTTGGCGCCGCGCAAGGCTCCGCCGCCGAGCCGGTGACGCTCTTCGAGGGCAACACCCCGCTGGTCCCGGCCCCTCGGATCGGCGAGCTCATCGGATGCGAGCTCTGGCTGAAAGTGGAGGGCGCGAACCCCACCGGGTCCTTCAAGGACCGGGGCATGACCGCCGCGGTGACCGACGCGGTGGCGCGCGGCCAGAAGGTGCTTTTGTGCGCCTCCACCGGCAACACGTCCGCCTCGGCCGCGGCGTACGCCGCACGGGCCGGTCTCGCCTGCGCCGTCCTCATCCCTGAGGGCAAGATCGCGGCGGGCAAGCTCGCCCAGGCGGTGGTGTACGGCGCGAAGATCATCCAGGTGCGCGGCAACTTCGACGACTGCCTGGAGCTCGCGCGCAAAACAGCCTCTTCGTTCCCGCATGTGGCATTGGTGAACTCCGTGAACCCGGTGCGCATCGAGGGCCAGAAAACGGCTGCTTTCGAGATCATGGACGTGCTTGGCCGGGCCCCGGACATCCACGCGTTGCCGGTCGGCAACGCCGGGAACATCACCGCGTACTGGCGCGGCTACAAGCAGTGGCATGAGGCCGGGGTGGTGTCGGCGGCGCCGAAGATGCTCGGCGTCCAAGCGGCGGGGGCCGCGCCGCTCGTCCACGGAGCCCCGGTCAAAGACCCGGAGACCATTGCGACGGCGATTCGGATCGGCGCCCCTGCCTCATGGGACGGCGCGCTCGCCGCGAAAGAGCAGTCGGGCGGCCAATTCCGGGCCGTGACCGACGAGGCGTTGTTGTCCGCGTACCAGCTCTTGGCCAGCAAGGAGGGCGTTTTCGTCGAGCCCGCCTCCGCGACGTCCGTCGCGGGGCTGCTCGCCGCGCGCGCGGACGGCTGGGCCCCGGAAGGCAGCCTCGTGGTCGCCACGGTGACCGGCAACGGCCTCAAGGACCCGGCCACCGCGCTCAACAGCATGCCGGAACTCAAAGCTATCGACGTGGACCCCGCGTTGGTGCTCAGCGAGCTCGGCCTTGACTGAGCGCGCTGCTGGCGCGCCGCTGCCCGTCGGCCTGTCCGCGACGGCGCGGGTGCCCGCCTCCAGCGCCAACCTCGGCTCTGGTTTCGACTCCCTCGCTGTGGCGCTCGCGATCTATGACCAGGTCTCCGCGACAGTGGCTCCTGACGGTCTGCGCGGCGAGGTCGTCGGCGAGGACGCGGATGTGCTCGCGGTCGACGAGACGCACCTGGTCGTGCGCGCCGTTCGCCGCGGCCTCGCGATGCGCGGGCGCAGCGCCGCCGGTCTTGTCCTGCGCTGCGACAACGCCGTCCCGCACGCCAGGGGCCTCGGCTCGTCCGCCACGGCTGTTGTGGCGGGCCTTGCCGTGGCGCAAGCGCTCGTCGCGAAGGCGGACGGGAATCCTGAACTCTTGGACCGTGCTGAGCTTGTGCGGCTCGCCGGGGAGTTCGAAGGGCACGCCGACAACGCGGCGGCGAGCGTGTTCGGCGGCGGCGTGGTGTCCTGGGTTGCGGACGACGGGCATTGCCGCGCCACGCAGATCCAGGTGTCTGCGCAGGTGAAGCCAGTGGTTTTCATTCCCCAGTCGCGGGGCGTGACGCATGTCTCGCGCGGTATCCTCCCGGATCTGGTGCCCCGCGCGGACGCGGTGGCGAATCTTTCGCGCAGCGCGCTCATGGTCGTGGCGCTCACCCGCGAGCCCGCGCTGCTTTTCGACGCGTCACAGGATTGGCTGCATCAGCCGCACAGGGCGGCCGAGCAGCCGGAAACCGCAGAGCTGGTGCGCTCATTGCGCGCGCGCGGCTTCGCCGCGATGGTGTCCGGGGCGGGGCCTTCTGTTTTGGCGTTGGCTGCAAGCGAAACCGAACTGCGCGCCCTTGCAGAGACGCCTGTCGGGCAGGGTTGGGAACGCCGGGAAATCCCACTCGCGCGGCCCGCTCAGGCCTGGTGATCCGCCGCAGGCCCGCAAGCTGTGGTTTTGGTTGTTCGCGCCACGAAAATTCTCACTGGTTTCCGCCGCGCCGGGGGTCTGTTGCGCGAGGGAGAAAACAGTCGGTATAGTTGGCCCCGTCCAGCAGGGATATTCTGCGTTGAGGCAGCGAGTATCAGTGTGCGATTGCGCTCAAGTCCATTGCCATTTCGTGAAAAAACTGCACTCATGGCATTGCATCAACGACTTCGTGCGGCGCATTCCCCGCA
This sequence comes from Segniliparus rotundus DSM 44985, assembly GCF_000092825.1. NCBI lineage: Bacteria > Bacillati > Actinomycetota > Actinomycetes > Mycobacteriales > Segniliparaceae > Segniliparus > Segniliparus rotundus. The sequence goes on from NC_014168.1 coordinate 670,677, forward strand.
GGGCAAACAGTAAACGTAGGGAATCATCAACACGCAACGGCAGTTGGCGGCGTGAACGCGCCAGTCGCCGACCATGCCCGTTTTGCTCAAAGACGAGTGGGCGGTCTGTGATCTATGAGGGCTCTGCGCGCGATGAAAAGTTCAGACTCTGAAGAGACATGAGAAAAAGTTCAGACTCTGAAGAGAAATTAAGAAAGGATCAATCCGTGACCGATACGGATCTGATGACCGCTCCGGCCGCTGGCCCCAAGTTGAACACCATGGTCCTCGCCGAGCTGCGGGCGATCGCCTCCGGCTTAGGCCTGACGGGCATCTCCGGTATGCGAAAGGGCGAGCTCATCGAAGCGATCGAGGGCAAGCGGCGTGGCGCCGTGGCCGGGAAGCCCAAATCTCGCCCAGCCGACCAGGAGCCAGCCGCCCAGGAGCCGGCCGCCCAGCAGGCGTCCGCCGCGCCGGTGCAGGCAGCCGACAGGGCCGAGCGCAACGGCGCGGGACACGCCATCGCCAACGGGGCCGCCGCCGCGGAGAACAATCCCGCTGACAACAGCCGGGACGAGAACAACCGGGACGACAACAACGCCGAGCAGTCGGACGAGCGCCGCTCCTCCCGCAGCTCCCGCCGCCGCCGCTCTGGCGCGCGCCGTTCGGACCAGGAACACGACAACGCCGCCCCCGACGAAGCCGAGAAGGGCTCGCGCGAGCGGGAGAACGGGCATTCGGCTTCGGACGCCTCCGTCGCCCAGTCCTCTGCCCGCGCCGCGTACGCCGAGGCGGACGACGACGAGGAAGGCGGTCGGGGCCGCCGGGGCCGACGGTTCCGCGACCGCCGTCGCGGCCGGGGCGAGCGCGGCGAGAACGACGCTGTCGCCGCTCCGCGCGAGGACGACGTGCTCCAGCCCGTCGCGGGGATCTTGGACCTCATGGACAACTACGCTTTCTTGCGCACCTCCGGCTATGTGCCGGGCCAAGGCGACGTCTACGTTTCTATGAACATGATCCGCAAATACGGCCTTCGCCGGGGCGACGCGATCGTCGGCGCGGTGAAAGCCCCCAAGGACTCCGGTCAGTCGGGCGACGGCGGCAACAATCAGCGGCAGAAATTCAACCCTCTGGTGCGCATCGACTCGGTGAGCGGGATCGAGCCGGAGCGCGCCCTGCGCCGACCGGACTTCACCAAGCTCACGCCGCTGTACCCGAACCAGCGCCTGCGGCTTGAGACGACTCCGGACAAGCTCTCCACTCGCGTGATCGATTTGATCATGCCCATCGGCAAGGGGCAGCGCGCGCTCATCGTCGCGCCGCCCAAAGCGGGCAAGACCACGATCCTGCAGGACATCGCCAATGCCATCGCCCAGAACAACCCGGAGTGCTACCTCATGGTGGTCCTTGTGGACGAGCGCCCGGAGGAAGTCACCGACATGCAGCGCTCGGTGCGCGGCGAGGTGATCGCATCGACCTTCGACCGGCCGCCGAGCGATCACACGATGGTCGCCGAGCTCGCCATCGAACGGGCCAAACGGCTCGTGGAGCTCGGTCGGGACGTCGTGGTCCTGCTCGACTCCATCACCAGGCTCGGCCGCGCCTACAACAACGCCTCCCCGGCCTCGGGCCGCATTCTCTCCGGGGGCGTCGACGCCACAGCGCTCTACCCCCCGAAGCGGTTCCTCGGGGCCGCCCGCAACATCGAGAACGGCGGCTCGCTCACCATCATCGCCTCGGCGCTGGTGGAGACCGGATCGACCGGCGACACCGTCATTTACGAGGAGTTCAAAGGCACCGGCAACGCGGAGCTCAAACTCGACCGCAAGGTCGCGGAGCGCCGAGTGTTCCCCGCTGTGGACGTCAATCCCTCGAACACCCGCAAGGACGAGCTGCTGCTCGGCTCGGACGAGTTCCAGGTCGTGCACAAGCTGCGCAGGCTGCTCTCCGGCCTGGACACCCACCAGGCCATCGACCTGCTCATCTCGCAGTTGCGCAAGACCAAGTCCAACGTCGAGTTCCTGGTCCAAGTCTCCAAGACCGCCCCGGGGCAACTGGACCAAGACAACTAGACCAACACGACGAAGGGCGTGCCAGGCGGCGCTTTCCCCCGGCTTGGGCCCCGTCTGCCTGTTGCGCGCATTCGCTTTTCCGCGACCCGGTCCCTACACTGGAGCACCGGCCGCGCTCTGCGTGTTGCACACAATTCCCGTAAGTCGGCCCTGACAACGACCAGGGCCATAAAGACAAGGCTGAACCATGCAAGCTGGGATACATCCCAAGTATGTGCTGACCACCGTCATGTGCGGTTGCGGCAACACGTTCCAGACCCGCAGCACCGAGACCAAAGGCGCGATCAGCGTCGAGGTGTGCTCGGGCTGCCACCCGTTCTACACCGGCAAGCAGAAAATGCTGGACTCCGGCGGGCGCGTCGCCCGCTTCGAGTCCCGCTACGGCAAGCGAAGGAAGTAAGGCCCGATTTTCGCGTCGGCCTCTTTGCACCAGAAGCTATGAACAGTTCCCTCCCCGAGCTCATCGCCGAATACGAGAGCCTGCAGAAACGATGGGCAGACCCGTCGCTGCAGGACGACGTCTCGGCAGCGAAGAAGATCGGCAAGCGCGTCGCGGAGCTGGGTCCGGTGTACGAGGCGCACACGCAGCGCGAGGCCGCCCGCGCCGACCTCGCAGCGGCGCACGAGCTCGCAGAGCTCGACCCGGAGTTCGGAAGGGAAGAGGTCGAGCGGCTCACGGGCCGCATCCACGAGCTCGACGCGGCATTGGCCGAACTGCTCGCGCCCCGCGACCCGCACGACGGGGACGACGTGGTCCTCGAGGTGAAATCGGGCGCTGGCGGCGAGGAGTCCGCGCTGTTCGCCGGCGACCTCATGCGCATGTACACAAAGTTCGCAGAACGCCGCCGCTGGCGTGTCGAGGTGCTGAGCATGGCCGAATCGGACCTCGGCGGCGTCAAAGACGCGACGATTTCGATCAAGCGAACCGGAGGCGACCAGTCTCCCGCGAACGGCGTGTGGGCATGGCTCAAACACGAAGGCGGGGTGCACCGGGTGCAGCGCGTGCCTGCCACGGAGTCCCAGGGGCGCATCCACACCTCCGCCGCCGGAGTCCTCGCCTACCCAGAGCCGGAAGACGCCCCGGACATCGTCATCGACGAGACCGAGCTGCGCATCGACGTGTACCGTTCCTCCGGCAAAGGCGGGCAGGGCGTGAACACCACTGACTCGGCCGTTCGCATCACCCACCTGCCCACAGGGCTTGTCGTGACCTGCCAGAACGAGCGGTCGCAGCTGCAGAACAAAGCGAGGGCGATGGTCGTGCTGGCCGCGCGTCTCGAACAGCTCCGGGAAGAGAAGGCCGCCGCGGAAGCCGCGAGCGGCCGCAAAGAGCAGATCCGCACGGTGGACCGCTCCGAGCGGATTCGCACCTACAATTTCCCCGAGAACCGCATCACGGACCACCGGATCGGCTACAAGGCGAACAACTTGGACATGGTGCTTGAGGGAGATCTCGAAGCCATGCTCTCCGAGCTGCGCCTGAAGCTGAAAGCGGACGAGTAGGTACACTGCCGTCTGTGTCGAATCCTCTGCGCAACCAACTCAGGGAGGCAGAGCAAGCCCTCCGCCTCGCTGGCGTGCCGAGCCCCGAGCATGACGCGCGGGTTTTGGCCGCGCATGTCCTGGGCGTGAAACCTGGGTTCGTGTGGCAAGTCGCCTCGTTGTCCGAGGAGCAGCAGGAGCGTTTCGGCTGGTTGGTGCGGGAGCGTTCCCGCCGTGTGCCGTTGCAGCATTTGCTCGGCAAAGTTTTCTTCGCCTCTGTCGAAGTTTTCGTGGGGCCGGGCGTGTTCATCCCGAGGCCGGAGACCGAACAATTGCACGTCTGGGCGCTCGCCATGCTGCGCGCCCGGCTGTGGGAGATTCCCGAGCCAGTGGTCTTGGACCTGTGCTCCGGCTCCGGCTCGCTGGGCCTTTCCATCGCCCGCAGCGTCCCCGAGGCGAAGGTGGCGCTTGTGGAGAACGACCCCGAGGCGCTTGTGTGGACCCGCAGGAACGCGAACACGCCCGACGCGGACGTCGACGTTGTCGGGGGGGACGTGACCGACGTCGCGCTCCTCGCCGAGCGCAACGGCGCCGTGGACGTCATTGTCGCGAACCCGCCGTACGTCCCCGCGGGCACCCCCACCCCGCCAGAGGTCGCTGATTTCGACCCGCCGCAGGCCGTCTTCGCCGGCCCGGACGGGCTCGACGTCATCACCGGCCTCGTCGGCAACGTCGCCAGATGGCTCAAACCCGGCGGGGCGTTCGGGGTCGAACACGACGAGGGGCACGCGGACCAGGTCCGCGGCCTCTTCGCTCATGACGAGCGGTTCTGTGAAGTCAAAACCATGAACGACCTGTCCGGTCGTCCACGATTCGTGACGGGGAGGCGCGCATGAGCGTCCTGTATGACTGTTCAGCCGACCATGGCCGGGAAACCGGGGTCGGCGCGGCGACCGCCGCCGCGCAGGGCGGGCATCTCGTGGTGATGCCGACCGACACGGTCTACGGGCTGGGCTGCGACGCCTTCGACCAGGGCGCGGTCGCCGCGTTGTTGTCGGCGAAGGGCCGGGGCAGAGATATGCCGACCCCGGTGCTCATTGGCTCCTGGGCCACGGTCGAGGGGCTCGCCGCCACGGTCAGCGACCAAGCATGGCAGCTCATCCACGCGTTTTGGCCGGGGCCGCTTTCGTTGGTGCTGCCGGTCGCCCCGTCGCTCGCGTGGGACCTCGGGGAGACTCGGGGCACCGTCATGGTCCGGATGCCGCTGCACCCGGTGGCCCTGCAGGTCTTGGCCAAAGTCGGGCCGATGGCGGTGTCCAGCGCGAACCGTTCCGGGCAGCCTCCTGCGCGCACGGCGGCCGAGGCCAGGGAGCAGCTCGGCGACTCGGTGTCCGTGTATCTGGAATCCGGCCCGGCTCCGCTCGGCGAGCCATCGACGATCCTTGATCTGTCCTCTGGGGGGGAGCCGACGGTGCTGCGCCAGGGCGCGTTGTCGGTGCGGCAGATCACCGAGACGACGGGCGTCCCGGTGCATTGAGCCCCGTTTCGGGGCGAGGTTTCGCCTGGCGGGCCGAGCGTGGCGCATGGCGTGGCCGAAGTCGCAACCGCCGCCCGCGCCGACCGTGATTGCGCGGGGCGCAGGCCCGGACCGATAAAGTGCATAGCCATGTATCTCCTTGGCGTGCCGTATCGCGAGCTCGCCCTGGTCCTCCTCACGGCTGCCGTCGTCACGTATTTCTTGACTGGCGCTGTCGGCGCGGCCGCGGTCAGGGCTGGCGCGGTGCATGTGCCCAGGGAACGGGACATGCACCACGTCCCGACACCCCGGATGGGCGGGGTCGCGATGTACACGGCGATGGTTGCCGCGTTGCTGCTCGCCTCCCAGCTGCCCGCGCTCAAGCGCGGTTTCGCGTATTCGACCGATATGGCGGCAGTGATGGTCGCCGGCGGCGTCATCGTGCTGGTCGGGGCCATAGACGACCAATTCGAGCTGGACTGGGCGACCAAACTGGCCGGACAGCTGACCGCTGCGGCGGTGCTCGTGCTCCTCGGTTTGTCCTGGGAGTACCTCTACGTGCCGTTCAGCGATGTCGGGGTGGTGGTCCTCGACCGGCTCCAAGGCGGGCTCATCACGGCGGGCGTCACCGTCCTCGCGATCAACGCGATGAACTTCATCGACGGGCTCGACGGCCTCGCGGCGGGCCTTGGTTTCATTGTCAGCGCGGGCATTTGCCTCTTTTCCATCGGGCTTCTGCAGAAGCAAGGCGGGGACGTCGGCAGTTACCCGCCCGCGCTCATTTCCGCCGCGCTCGCGGGAACATGTCTCGGATTTCTCCCGCACAACTTCCATCCGGCGAAAATCTTCATGGGGGACTCGGGGGCGATGCTCATCGGCCTCATGTTGGCCGCGGGCGCGACCTCGGCCTCTGGCCGCATCACCCAAGCCGCGTTCGGCGCGACGGACGGCTATGTCCTTCTCGCGCCGCTCCTTTTGGTGGTGGCCACCTTGTTCGTGCCTTTCCTCGATGTCCTTTTGGCGGTGATCCGGCGGGTGCGGGCGGGTCAGAGCCCGTTCGGCACCACGGACAAACTGCACTTGCACCACCGGATGATCGCGCTCGGCCATAGTCATCCGCGCGCGGTGCTGGTCTTCTACCTGTGGGTTTGGGTGCTCACGTTTGGTGTGGTCGCGAGCACGCGTTTCCCGAGGCTCGCGGTCCTCGCGCTGACCTTGGCGGGTCTGTTGACCGCCGCGTTGGTCACGGGATGGCCCAAGCTCAAACGCCTGTCGGGGCGATGAACGAAACTACTACCATCCGTAGTTGGACAGTGGGTTTTCTGCTGTGGTAGGCTGCAGCGCGGCGAAGTTATAGCAGTTCAGCCGGTGTCGATCGACCCGGTTGGAGATGCGGAGGGGGCTTTGTCGCGCTCAAGCGGTCGCCCTGCCGCAGACTGTCGGACCGAAAGGAGCTGAAGCACAGAGATGGCCGCTTCAGCCCCGAGTTCGCGGGAATTGATCGGTCTTGGCGCTTCAGTCGCCGGATCGGTCATCCTGGGTTTGGCCGCCGGGTTTTTCTCCGACAAGGCGCTCGGCACGTCTCCGGCCCTTCTGTTCGTCGGCCTCCTCCTCGGCGTCCTCGGCGCGACGGCGGTGATCGCCCTGCGGGTCCGCCGGTTCGCCACAGCCGATGTGACGGCGGAGGAGCAGTCCGTCTCCGCTGCCCCCACAGGCTCTCAGGACGCCGAAAGCTCGCAGGAGGCGCTGAGTTGAGCGAACAGGCTTCGGCTCAGCAGAGCCCGCCCGAGGACGGGCAGGGGGACGACGGCTACCGGTTGCCCGAGATGTCGCTGAGCCTGCAATGGCCGATCATCATGTCGGTCGTTCTCGGCATGATCGCCATCGCCGCTGCCAAGGCAATAGGGCATCCGTTCGTCGGCCTCTACGCGTGCTTCGGCCTTTTCCTGGGGCTGGTCAACCTTTGGCTGGTCCAGCGCTCGGTGGCCAAGGTGACGGCCGAGGCCAATCCGAGCAAGCAGCTCATGGCCCTTTCTTCCTTCAAACGACTCGGCATCATTTCGCTTTTCGCGCTTGTGGTAGGGTTCCTCGACCGGCCGGACGGACTGGGAGTCTTCCTTGGCCTGGCGGTCTTCCAAGTCGTGTTCCTGCTCAACGCCATCGTGCCCGTTCTGAAAGGACTTCGCCAGCACTCATGACTGAACAGGTTCCTTTGGCCCAACACCATGTTCTTGCCGAGTCCTCCATCAAGGTCGGCGAGCACTGGAAGGCCGATCTCTTCGGCGTCTCTTTGAACCTCGACACGATTATCGCCACGGCCATCGCCGCTGTCATCGTGCTCGCCCTCGCTTTCTACCTGCGCGCCAAGGTGACCTCCGGCGTGCCGGGCGGCGTGCAGCTTTTCTTCGAGGCGATCACGGTCCAGATGCGCGGGCAGATCGAAAGCGCGATCGGCTTGAAAGTCGCCCCCTTCGTGCTGCCCCTGGCGGTCACGATCTTCGTCTTCATCCTCATTTCCAACTGGCTGTCCGTGCTGCCGGTGCAGGTCGGCGACGAGGAGCTGCTCAAGCCGCCCGCCTCCGACATCAATTACACGCTGGCCTTGGCGCTGTTCGTGTTCGTCTTCTACCATGTCGCCGGCGTGCGCCGCCGCGGCGGGCTCGGCCAGCACCTCAAGCAGGTTGTGAAAGGCCATTCGCCCATCCTCTTCCTCATCAACATCATCGAAGAGCTCGCCAAGCCGGTCTCCCTCTCGTTGCGTCTTTTCGGCAACATGTTCGCGGGCGGGATCATGGTGGCCCTGATCGCGATGTTCCCCTGGTACATCCAATGGGCTCCGAACGCGGTCTGGAAGCTTTTCGACTTGTTCGTCGGCCTGATCCAGGCATTCATCTTCGCCTTGCTCACAGTCTTGTACTTCAGCCAATCGATGGAGCTGGAGGACGAGCACCACTGACCACCCGGCGGCGAGGCGCCTCCTCGTCCCGAGGCGGTTTCGCTCACAAATGAAAGAAAAACCTACCGCGCAGCTCGCGCGGGGAATATGAGGAAAAGGAACACTCATGGCTGATGTGAATAGCGCGAACGCGACGATCACTGCTGGTGCTTTGATCGGCGGCGGCCTCATGCTCGGCGGCGGCGCGATGGGCGCTGCTATCGGCGACGGTCTGGCCGGTGGCCAGTTGATCGCCGGCGTCGCTCGGCAGCCGGAGGCGCAGGGAAGGCTCTTCACCCCGTTCTTCATCACGGTGGGTCTTTGCGAGGCGATGTACTTCATCAACCTCGCGTTCATGGCGTTCTTCGCCTTCGCCACCCCGGGCCTGATCCAGGCCAACTAAGCGAAATAGGACGCTGCGACCCATGATTCTGACGACTGCCTCTGTGCTCGCCGAAGGGGAGAAGAAGGATAACTTCCTCATCCCCAACGGAACCTTCCTTGTGGAGCTCGTCATCTTCATCCTCGTCCTCGCGGTCATCTGGAAATTCGTTGTGCCGCCGATTCAGACGGTGCTCCAGGACCGCGAGGCGCAGGCCGCGAAGACGAACGAGGACAACCACAAGGCCGCGCAGGCCCTGCAGGACGCGAAGCGGAAATACTCCGACGAGCTGGCCGGGGCGCGCGGCGAGGCGACCGCGATCAGGGACCAGGCGCGGGCCGAGGGGCAGAAAGTGCTCGCCGAGGCCCGAGCTGCGGCGCAGGCCGAAGCCGACCAGGCGCAAGCCCAGGCTGACAGCGAGCTGCGGGCTCAGGCCGATCGGGCGAGCGCCGAACTGAAGAGTTCGGTGAGGCCGTTGTCCGAGGAACTCGCGGACAAGGTGTTGGCTGACCGTGCCGCCGCGCAGCGGGCTGTCGCCGACCACGACTTCGCCGGGCGGAGCTGAATATGGAATTGCATTTCGAACCGGGTGTTTTCATCGGCCAGCTGATCGGTTTCGCGGTCATCGTTTTTGTGATCGTCAAATACGTTGCCCCGCCGGTCAAGTCCGTCATGGCGAAACAGCAGGACCAAGTGCGCCATCAAATCGCCGAGAGCGAGAAGGCCGCGGCCTTCCGCCAGCGCGCCGAGAAGGAGTACGCCGACGCGGTCTCGAAGGCGCGAGCCGAGGGCGAGCAGATGCGCGCGGAGGCGAAACAGGACACGGTGAAAATCCTCGCCGCGCTGCGCGAGCAGGCCGACTCCGAGGTCGCCCGGATCAAGCAGCACGGCCAGGAGCAGGTTGTCTTGCACCGGCAGTTATTGGTCCGCGAGCTTCGCGCGGAACTCGGAACCGCTGTGCATAGCGGGGCCGCTTCGCTCGTGCAGCAGCGTCTTTCGACGGACGAGGCCCGTTCCGCCAGCATTGACGCCTTCATCGTCGAGCTTGAGGCGTTTGCGGAAGGCGCGGCCGCTTCTGGAGGTGCCGCATGATCCACACGACCAGCGCTGTCCGTGCGACCAGCAGAAGCGCGTTTCAGTCGGTGAAACAGCAGTTCGACGCCCGTGCGGCGGGGTTGAGCTCGGACGAGCTGGGCGCCCTCTTCGAGGATCTTTCCCAGACGGCCATTCTGTTCTGGCAGAACCACGTTCTCCGGCATGCCGCCGCCGATCCCGGCCAAGGCGCCGAGGCCAAAACGGGACTGGTCGATTCCTTGCTCTCCGGCAAGGTCGGCGCCGCCGCCCTGGACGTGGTCCGTGCCGCAGTGCGCGAGGAATGGTCGAACGGTCGGGATCTCACGCTCGCTCTTCTGCAGCTGAGCAACCTGAGCTTGCTCATCGACGCCGAACGCGCAGGGCAGCTGGAGGAGGTCGAGGACGAACTGTTCCGTTTCGGGCGCCTGCTGGAGGCCAACGCAGAGCTGAACGGACATCTGAGCGACCGAGTGACTCCCGTGGACGCGCGCACTGGGCTCTTGGAACGGGTCATTTCCGGCAAGACCACCGCTGTCACCGCCAAATTACTGCGCCGCGCGGTGGTCTTCCACACTTTCGACCAAGACCACAGCCTGGACCGCACGGTCACCTTGCTCGCCGAGCTCGCGGCGAGCCGCAGAGGCGAGTCCGTCGCCCGTGTGGTGGCCGCGGTCGCGCCCACCGACGCGCAGATCTCCCGCCTGCAGGCAGTGCTCGGCAAGATCTACGGCCGGCCCATCTCCGTGCAGATCGACGTGGACCCCGACGTGCTCGGCGGCCTGCGGGTCGCCGTGGGCGACGAGGTGATCGACGGGACGATCGCCGCGAAGCTCGCCGCAGCGGCCAACGAGCTGCCGAACTAGTCCACCCGAACATCACGAACGCACAACAGGAAGTAAGGAACGCGAAGACATGGCAGAACTGACGATCTCCCCCGCAGAGATCCAGAGCGCGATCGAACAGTACGTCGCCTCTTTCACCCCCGAGTCGGCTCGTGAGGAGATCGGCGAGGTCATCGACACGAGCGACGGCATCGCGCACGTCAGCGGGCTTCCCTCGGTCATGACCAACGAGTTGTTGGAATTCCCCGGCGGTGTCCTCGGCGTCGCCTTGAACCTCGAAGAGGACGCGGTCGGCGTCGTCATCCTCGGCGACTTCGAAGGCATCGAGGCCGGCCAGCAGGTCAAGCGCACTGGCGACGTGCTCTCGGTCCCGGTCGGCGACGCGTTCCTCGGCAGGGTCGTGAACCCGCTCGGACAGCCCATCGACGGGCTCGGCGACATCGCCTCCGAGCAGAACCGCGTGCTTGAGCTCCAGGCAGCCTCAGTGCTCCAGCGCCAGCCGGTGGAGGAGTCTCTGGCGACCGGCATCACCGCCATTGACGCGATGACCGCGATCGGGCGGGGGCAGCGTCAGCTCATCATCGGCGACCGCAAGACCGGCAAGACCGCCGTCTGCATCGACGCGATCCTGAACCAGAAATCGAATTGGGAGAGCGGCGACCCGAGCAAGCAGGTGCGCTGCATCTACGTCGCCATCGGCCAGAAAGGCTCCACCATCGCAGGTGTGAAGACCGCTCTGGAAGAGGCTGGCGCGCTGGAGTACACCACCATCGTCGCCGCCCCGGCCTCGGACTCCGCCGGCTTCAAATGGCTGGCCCCGTACACCGGCTCGGCCATCGGCCAGCACTGGATGTACGCGGGCAAGCATGTGCTCATCGTGTTCGACGACCTCACCAAGCAGGCTGAGGCGTACCGCGCCATTTCCCTGCTGCTGCGCCGCCCGCCCGGCCGTGAGGCCTACCCCGGCGACGTCTTCTACTTGCACTCGCGCCTTTTGGAGCGTTGCGCGAAGCTCTCGGACGAGATGGGCGGCGGTTCGATGACGGGTCTCCCGATCATCGAGACCAAAGCGAACGACGTGTCCGCGTTCATCCCGACCAACGTCATCTCGATCACCGACGGCCAGGTCTTCCTCGAGTCCGACCTCTTCAACAAGGGCGTGCGCCCGGCGATCAACGTCGGCATCTCGGTCTCCCGTGTCGGCGGCGCCGCCCAGACGAAGGGCTTGAAGACAGTCTCCGGCTCGCTGCGGCTCGAGCTCGCGCAGTACCGCGAGCTCGAAGCCTTCGCCGCCTTCGCCTCGGATCTCGACGCCGCGTCCAAGGCGCAGCTCGAGCGCGGCGCCCGCTGGGTGGAGCTCCTCAAGCAGGACCAGTACTCCCCGGTGCCCGTGGAGGACCAGATCGTCTCCATCTACCTTGCGGGCGAAGGCCACTACGACTCGGTGCCTGTCGGCGACATCCGTCGCTTCAACGCCGAACTGCTCGAGTACCTGCACCAGCACGCGCAGGGGGTGTACTCCGCGATCGAGGGCGGCAAAGCCAAGCTCGACGGGGACCACGCCCGCGCGCTCGTCGAGGCGACGGTCAAGTTCAAACGCGGTTTCGTCGCCTCCGACGGCAGCAGCGTGGTGGACAAGACCGAGGTCGAGGCGCTCGGCCATGAAGACGCCGAGACGGTGACCGTCAAGAAGAAGGGTTGATCCATGCCGAGCATTCGTGAGCTCCGCTCGCGCATCAGGTCGGTCAACTCGACGAAGAAGATCACCAAGGCGCAGGAGCTGATCGCCACCTCCCGTATCACCAAGGCGCAGGCCCGAGTTGCCGCGTCCCGCCCGTACGCGGAGAAAATCACCGAGGTCCTCACCGCGTTGGCCAATGGTTCGGCTTCGTTGAGCCATCCGCTGCTGACGGAGCGCCCAGAGCCAAAACGCGCCGGCGTCCTTGTGGTGACCAGCGACCGTGGCATGTGCGGCGGTTACAACTCCAACGTCTTGAAAGAAGCGGAGGCGTTGTACTCGCTGCTGCGCCAGCAGGGCAAGACCCCCGTGGTCTTCGTGCTCGGCCAGAAGGGCGTCGGTTACTACAGGTTCCGCCACCGCGAAGTCGCGGGCTCATGGACCGGCTTCTCCCAGCAGCCGGATTACGACGACGCCGCTCGCGCGAGCGAGTACCTCGTGGATTTGTTCCTCGCTGGCTCGGGCAACGAGGTCTCCTCGCCCGACGGCTCGGCAACCATCGAAGGCGTTGACGAGCTGCACATCGTGTACACCCAGTTCGTCTCGATGCTCACACAGCGCCCCAAGGCCCGCCGGCTCGCGCCGCTCGAGGTGGAGTACTCGGACGAGGACGAGATCGCCAACTCGCCTTCGGCGAAAGCGGGCGAGGGCGCCGTGTCTTCTCACATACTGGGCGACACCACCGAGTACGAATTCGAGCCGGAGGCGGACGTGCTGCTGGCCTCCTTGCTGCCGAAGTACTTGAGCTCTCGCGTGTACGCCGCGTTGCTCGACTCGGCGGCGGCGGAGTCCGCCGCCCGCCGCACCGCGATGAAGGCCGCCACAGACAACGCGAGCGAATTGGCGAAGACGTTGACCCGCCAGGCGAACCAGCTCCGCCAGGCACAGATCACCCAAGAAATCAGTGAAATCGTCGGCGGCGCTGGCGCGTTGTCCGCCAGCGCAGGAAGAGGCTAAGAAGAAGTGACCGCAACGCTGCAATCCAACACGAACGAATCGGCGAAGACCGGAGCCGGGCGCGTCGTGCGCGTCATCGGCCCCGTCGTGGACGTGGAGTTCCCTCGGGACTCGGTGCCAGAGCTGTTCAACGCGCTGCACGCGGAGGTGACGCTCCCTTCTGTCGCCAAAACCCTGACGCTCGAGGTCGCCCAGCACCTCGGCGACAACATCGTGCGCACCATCTCCATGCAGCCGACGGACGGCCTGGTGCGAGGCGTCCCGGTGGCTGACACCGGCAAGCCCATTTCGGTCCCGGTCGGCGACGTGGTCAAGGGCCATGTGTTCAACGCCCTCGGCGACTGTCTCGACACGCCGGGCGCCGGGCGCGACGGCGAGCAGTGGGGCATTCACCGCAAGCCGCCCGCTTTCGACCAGCTCGAAGGCAAGACGGAAATTCTTGAGACCGGCATCAAGGTCATCGACCTGCTCACCCCGTACGTGAAGGGCGGCAAGATCGGCCTCTTCGGCGGCGCGGGCGTGGGCAAGACCGTGCTCATCCAGGAGATGATCACCCGTATCGCCCGCGAGTTCTCCGGCACTTCGGTGTTCGCCGGCGTCGGCGAGCGCACCCGTGAGGGCACCGACCTCAAGCTTGAGATGGAGGAGATGGGGGTTCTTCAGGACACCGCCCTCGTTTTCGGCCAGATGGACGAGCCGCCTGGCACCCGTATGCGGGTCGCGCTCTCCGCGCTGACCATGGCCGAGTACTTCCGCGATGTGCAGAACCAGGACGTGCTGCTCTTCATCGACAACATTTTCCGGTTCACCCAGGCGGGCTCGGAGGTTTCGACGCTGCTCGGACGTATGCCGTCGGCGGTGGGCTACCAGCCGACCCTCGCGGACGAAATGGGCCAGCTCCAGGAGCGCATCACCTCGACCCGAGGCCGCTCGATCACCTCGCTGCAGGCTATCTACGTGCCTGCAGACGACTACACCGACCCGGCTCCGGCGACCACCTTCGCGCACCTTGACGCGACCACGGAGCTTTCCCGCCCGATTTCCCAGTTGGGCATCTACCCCGCTGTGGACCCGCTGACCTCCACTTCCCGAATCTTGGAGGCTTCCATCGTCGGCGACGAGCACTTCCGAGTCGCCAACGAGGTCAAGCGCATCCTGCAGAAGTACAAAGAGCTCCAGGACATCATTGCCATCCTCGGCATGGACGAGCTTTCCGAGGAGGACAAGGTCCTCGTCGGCCGTGCTCGGCGGATCCAGAAATTCCTGGGCCAGAACTTCATCGTCGCTGAGAAGTTCACCGGCCAGCCCGGCTCCGTCGTGCCGTTGCGCGACACCATCGAGGCCTTCGACCGCGTCACCAAGGGCGAGTTCGACCATTACCCGGAGCAGGCGTTCAACAGCCTCGGCGGGTTGGACGACGTCGAGGCCGCCGCGAAGAAGCTCGCGAAGAAGTAGGAGCCGATGTCTGAGTTCACTGTCGAGCTGATCTCCGTCGAGGAGAAGTTCTGGAACGGTCCCGCCGTGGAAGTGCTCGCGCGCACCACGGTCGGCGAGATCGGCGTTCTGCCTGGGCACATCCCAGTGTTCGGGCAGCTCGCCGAGGGTTTCACGGTGACTATTGTCGATCCCGAGGGCGAACGGCATGTCGCGGCTGTGGACGGCGGCTTCATCTCGGTGACTCCGACTTTGGTCACGATCCTCGCGGAGGGCGCGCAATGGGCGAACGACGTCGATATCGCCGCGCAGGAGTCCGTCCTCGCCGCTGAGCCAGAAGGCACCCCGGCCTATCTGCGCGCGCAAGCGCGTTTGTCGGCCAAGGAACTCGCCGTCTGACGGCGTAGGCCATCCGCGGCCAGGTACGCTGTGACGCTGTGAGCGAGCACGATCAATATTTCCGGGTCGCCGGAGGAGCTCGCCTTGCGGGCGAGGTCCAGGTTGGCGGCGCGAAGAACAGCGTCTTGAAGCTCATGGCCGCGGCGCTGCTCGCCGAAGGCGTCACCACCATCCGCAACTGTCCGGACATTCTGGACGTCCCGCTCATGGCGGACGTGTTGCGCGGATTGGGTTGCCTCGTCGACTTCGTCGGGGACGTCGTCAGGATCGATGTGCCCGCCGAGCTGAAATTTCAAGCGGATTTCCCTGCGGTTCGGCAGTTCCGTGCTTCGGTGTGCGTCCTCGGGCCGTTGATCGCGCGATGTCAAAAAGCCGTCGTGGCGCTGCCCGGCGGCGACGCGATCGGCTCTCGCCCGCTCGACATGCATCAGGCGGGGTTGCGCAAACTCGGAGCGCGTTGCGCTATCGAACACGGCGAGGTGATCGCTGAGGCTGACGACCTGCACGGCGCCGAGATTCTTTTGGAGTTCCCTTCTGTCGGGGCGACCGAGAACATTCTCATGGCCGCTGTGCTGGCGAAGGGCCAGACGGTGATCGAGAACGTCGCGCGCGAGCCGGAGATCGTCGATCTTTGCGACATGCTGGGCAAAATGGGCGCGAAGATCGAGGGAGCAGGCACATCAGTCATCCGGGTCGAAGGCGTTGCACGGCTCGACCCGGTGGAGCACAGTGTGATCGGGGACCGGATCGTCGGGGCCACTTGGGGCATGGCCGCCGCGTTGACCGGGGGAGATGTGCAAGTGAACGGCGTGGACCCCGAGCATTTGCGAGTCGTGCTCGGAAAATTGCGCGATGTCGGCGCACATGTGGTTGAGGGGCCGAACAGCTTCCGGGTCCGACAGGACGAGCGTCCGCGCGGGGTGAACTACTCCACCTTGCCGTTCCCTGGTTTCCCCACCGACTTGCAGCCGATCGCGATCGCCCTTGCCGCGGTCTCGAACGGGGTCTCCATCATCACCGAGAATGTTTTCGAGGCCAGGTTCCGTTTCGTGGAAGAGATGATCCGGCTCGGCGCGGACGCGCACGCGGACGGCCATCACGCGGTTGTGCGTGGGGTGCCCCGGTTGTCGAGCGCCCCGGTGTGGGCCTCCGATATTCGCGCGGCCGCAGGTTTGGTGCTCGCCGGACTCGTCGCGGACGGGGTGACCGAAGTGCACGAGGTGCATCATGTGGATCGCGGATACCCGTTGTTCGTTGAGAATTTGAACAGGCTCGGCGCTGAGGTGCAACGGGTCGATTCTGGCCAATAAGCTTCTGACCTGCGGAGTTGACACTGTGAAACGTGCGGTGTACATTCATCAGGCCGGTGCGAAAGCCCCGAGCGGCCAGGAAGACGCCGACCTGGATTCTGAACTAAGCGAACATGATCTGAAGAGATCAGAAACGTGAGGGATCAGAGCGGGTTGACAAGCTCAACCAGACGGTGTAAGATGGACAAGTTGCCTTCGCGACAGTCTCACTGAGAACTGAAGCGGGCGGCGCGTGTTCTTTGAGAACTCAACAGTGTGTCGACGAATGTCAGTGCCAAATATTTGGTACGCGTGGTTCGTCCTCAATTATGAGGCGTTCCACGTAGTGACAAGCCATTCTCGAAGTTTACTTCGGGATTGGGTTCACGTCAATTTTTATAGCTAGTGAATTTGTTTCACGCTAGCGATCTGTGAGAACAGAAAAAAGTTTTCGACGACCGTGCTGTTTTCTAAATTTTTTAGATCAACGGCACAACTGTCGAGCTAAATCTTTCACGGAGAGTTTGATTCTGGCTCAGGACGAACGCTGGCGGCGTGCCTAACACATGCAAGTCGAACGGTAAGGCCCTTCGGGGTACACGAGTGGCGAACGGGTGAGTAACACGTGGGCAATCTGCCCTGCACTCTGGGATAAGCCTGGGAAACTGGGTCTAATACCGGATATGAGTCTCCACCGCATGGCGGAGACTGGAAAGTTTTTCGGTGCAGGATGAGCCCGCGGCCTATCAGCTAGTTGGTGGGGTAATGGCCTACCAAGGCGACGACGGGTAGCCGGCCTGAGAGGGTGATCGGCCACACTGGGACTGAGACACGGCCCAGACTCCTACGGGAGGCAGCAGTGGGGAATATTGCACAATGGGCGAAAGCCTGATGCAGCGACGCCGCGTGCGGGATGACGGCCTTCGGGTTGTAAACCGCTTTCAGCAGGGACGAAGCGCAAGTGACGGTACCTGCAAAAGAAGCACCGGCTAACTACGTGCCAGCAGCCGCGGTAATACGTAGGGTGCGAGCGTTGTTCGGAATTACTGGGCGTAAAGAGCTCGTAGGCGGACTGTCGCGTCGCCTGTGAAAGCCCGTGGCTCAACCACGGGTCTGCAGGCGATACGGGCAGACTAGAGTACTGCAGGGGAGACTGGAATTCCTGGTGTAGCGGTGGAATGCGCAGATATCAGGAGGAACACCGGTGGCGAAGGCGGGTCTCTGGGCAGTAACTGACGCTGAGGAGCGAAAGCGTGGGGAGCGAACAGGATTAGATACCCTGGTAGTCCACGCTGTAAACGGTGGGCGCTAGGTGTGGGTTTCCTTCCATGAAATCCGTGCCGTAGCTAACGCATTAAGCGCCCCGCCTGGGGAGTACGGCCGCAAGGCTAAAACTCAAAGAAATTGACGGGGGCCCGCACAAGCGGCGGAGCATGTGGATTAATTCGATGCAACGCGAAGAACCTTACCTGGGTTTGACATGGACTGGAAAGCCGTAGAGATACGGCCCCCCTTGTGGTCGGTTCACAGGTGGTGCATGGCTGTCGTCAGCTCGTGTCGTGAGATGTTGGGTTAAGTCCCGCAACGAGCGCAACCCTTGTCCTGTGTTGCCAGCGCGTAATGGCGGGGACTCTCAGGAAACTGCCGGGGTCAACTCGGAGGAAGGTGGGGACGACGTCAAGTCATCATGCCCCTTATGTCCAGGGCTTCACACATGCTACAATGGCGCGTACAGAGGGCAGCGATATCGCAAGGTGGAGCGAATCCCTTAAAGCGCGTCTCAGTTCGGATTGGGGTCTGCAACTCGACCCCATGAAGTCGGAGTCGCTAGTAATCGCAGATCAGCAACGCTGCGGTGAATACGTTCCCGGGCCTTGTACACACCGCCCGTCAAGTCACGAAAGTCGGTAACACCCGAAGCCGGTGGCCCAACCTTTTAGGAGGGAGCCGTCGAAGGTGGGATTGGCGATTGGGACTAAGTCGAAACAAGGTAGCCGTACCGGAAGGTGCGGCTGGATCACCTCCTTTCTAAGGAGCACATCTCCTTGAGTACCACTGCAAAGGCAGTTAGAGACAGCAATGTCTCAAGGGAAAAAGGCAGAGACCGCGCCCTTGTCGAATGTATAAGGGGCGGAAGCTCATGGATGGAACGCTGACTTCGTCGCCGATAGTTTGAAAACCCTCTCGTACCATGGGAATTCAGACTGGCGACTATATCGACACACTGTTGGGTCCTGAGAGAACATGCACGGTGCTTCATAGCACAGAACGACTCTCAGGCCATGAGATCGCCGGCTTTCCTAGGAAGGCCGAGGGAGCCAAATCCCGTCAGCGATCGTGTGGCGTGTTGTTTGAGAACTGCACAGTGGACGCGAGCATCTTGTATTTGCAAAGCAATTTTGTAGTAAGTATGCAAGGGCATACGGTGGATGCCTTGGGACCAAGAGCCGATGAAGGACGTAGAAGACTGCGATAAGCCTCGAGGAGCTGTCAATCAAGCCGAGATTCGAGGATTTCCGAATGGGGAAACCCGGCCATGACGAAACTCATGGTCACCGCCGCCTGAATATATAGGGCGGAGGGAGGAAACGTGGGGAAGTGAAACATCTCAGTACCCACAGGAAGAGAAAACAACCGTGATTCCGCGAGTAGTGGCGAGCGAAAGCGGAACAGGCCAAACCTTGTACGCGTGATAGCAGGTAAGCGTTGCGTGCGAGGGGTTGTGGGACCTCACTTGTCATTGTTACCTCAATGGCCAACAGTAAGAAAACATAGTGTTAGTGGAAGAGAGTTGGAACGCTCCATCACAGAGGGTGAGAATCCCGTACACGAAAACTCTATGTCTGTTGTGTGAGGCACCCAAGTAGCAGCGGGCCCGTGAAATCTGCTGTGAATCTGCCGGGACCACCCGGTAAGCCTAAATACTCCTTGGTCACCGATAGCGGACAAGTACCGTGAGGGAAAGGTGAAAAGTACCCCGAGAGGGGAGTGAAATAGACCTGAAACCGTATGCCTACAATCCGTCAGAGCCGCAAGGTGATGGCGTGCCTTTTGAAGAATGAGCCTGCGAGTTAGCGGCATGTGGCAAGGTTAACCCGGAGAGGGGCAGCCGTAGCGAAAGCGAGTCCTAATAGGGCGTAGAGTCGCATGTTCTAGACCCGAAGCGGAGTGATCTACCCATGGGCAGGGTGAAGCGAGGGTAAGACCTCGTGGAGGCCCGAACCCACTTCAGTTGAAAATGGAGGGGATGACCTGTGGGTAGGGGTGAAAGGCCAATCAAACTCCGTGATAGCTGGTTCTCCCCGAAATGCATATAGGTGCAGCGTCGCGTGTTTCTTACCGGAGGTAGAGCTACTGGATGGTCTAGGGGGCCCACAAGCTTACCGAAATCAGCCAAACTCCGAATGCCGGTAAGTGAGAGCGCGGCAGTGAGACTACGGGCGATAAGGTTCGTTAGTCGAGAGGGAAACAGCCCAGATCGCCGACTAAGGCCCCTAAGAGTGTGCTAAGTGGAAAAGGATGTGGATTCGCATAGACAACCAGGAGGTTGGCTTGGAAGCAGCCACCCTTTAAAGAGTGCGTAATAGCTCACTGGTCAAGTGATTCCGCGCCGACAATGTAGCGGGGCTCAAGCACACCGCCGAAGTCGCGGCATTCATACATCGTATGGATGGGTAGGGGAGCGTCGAATAGCCCTTGAAGCTGCGGAGTAATCCAGTGGTGGAGGCTATTCGAGTGAGAATGCAGGCATGAGTAGCGAAAGAAATGTGAGAAACATTTCCACCGTATGACTAAGGTTTCCTGGGCCAGGTTAATCCGCCCAGGGTTAGTCGGGACCTAAGGCGAGGCCGACAGGCGTAGTCGATGGACAACGGGTAGATATTCCCGTACCGACGTGAAACCGCCCCTGATGAATCCAGGGATACTAACTATCCCAAAGCGTGCGTTCCTTCGGGAGCAATCGTGGCGGCATAGGACCTGAACTGGTAGTAGTCAAGCGATGGGGTGACGCAGGAAGATAGCGGATCCAGTGAATGGTAGTACTGGTGTAAGCCCGTGGCCCGTGGTATAGGCAAATCCGTACCACACAAGGGTGAGAGGTGATGCATAGCCGATGAGGCGAATTTCGTGATTCTATGCTGCCGAGAAAAGCCTCTAGCGAGGTTTCACGTTGCCCGTACCCTAAACCGACACAGGTAGTCAGGTAGAGCATACCAAGGTGATCGAGATAACCGTGGTTAAGGAACTCGGCAAAATACCCCCGTAACTTCGGGAGAAGGGGGGCCATGTTTGGTGACCCAACTTGCTTGGCGAGCTGAATGTGGCCGCAGAGACCAGGGAGAAGCGACTGTTTACTAAAAACACAGGTCCGTGCGAAGTCGTAAGACGATGTATACGGACTGACGCCTGCCCGGTGCTGGAAGGTTAATAGGACCGGTTAGCCGCAAGGCGAAGCTGAGAATTGAAGCCCCAGTAAACGGCGGTGGTAACTCTAACCATCCTAAGGTAGCGAAATTCCTTGTCGGGTAAGTTCCGACCTGCACGAATGGCGTAACGACTTCTCTACTGTCTCAACCACGGACTCGGCGAAATTGCACTACGAGTAAAGATGCTCGTTACGCGCGGCAGGACGAATAGACCCCGGGACCTTCACTATAGCTTGGTATTGGTGTTTGGTTCGATTTGTGTAGGATAGGTGGGAGACTGTGAAGCAGGGACGCCAGTTCTTGTGGAGTCAACGTTGAAATACCACTCTGATCGTATTGAACATCTAACCTCGGACCATGAATCTGGTTCAGGAACAGTGCCTGGTGGGTAGTTTAACTGGGGCGGTTGCCTCCCAAAATGTAACGGAGGCGCCCAAAGGTTCCCTCAGCCTGGTTGGCAATCAGGTGTTGAGTGTAAGTGCACAAGGGAGCTTGACTGTGAGAGTGACAGCTCGAGCAGGGACGAAAGTCGGGACTAGTGATCCGGCACCGGCAAGTGGAAGCGGTGTCGCTCAACGGATAAAAGGTACCCCGGGGATAACAGGCTGATCTTCCCCAAGAGTCCATATCGACGGGATGGTTTGGCACCTCGATGTCGGCTCGTCGCATCCTGGGGTCGTAGTAGTTCCCAAGGGTTGGGCTGTTCGCCCATTAAAGCGGCACGCGAGCTGGGTTTAGAACGTCGTGAGACAGTTCGGTCTCTATCCGCCGCGCGCGTTAGAAACTTGAGAAAGGCTGTCCCTAGTACGAGAGGACCGGGACGGACGAACCTCTGGTGTGTCAGTTGTTCTGCCAAGAGCACCGCTGATTAGCCACGTTCGGAAGGGATAACCGCTGAAAGCATCTAAGCGGGAAGCTCGTTTCAAGATGAGGTTTCTCACCACCTTGAGTGGGTAAGGCCCCCGACAGATCATCGGGTTGATAGGCCGGAACTGGAAGCGTAGTAATACGTGCAGGTGACCGGTACTAATAGGCCGAGGGCTTACTACACACAAAATAATTGCGTCCACTGTGCGGTTCTGAGGCAGCACGCCTGAGACTCTTTTGACGAAGAGGCTCGGTCCAAGATAACCTCATAGAGTTACGGTGACAATAGCGAAGAGGAAACGCCCGGTCCCATTCCGAACCCGGAAGCTAAGCTCTTCAGCGCCGATGGTACTGCATGCGGGAGCGTGTGGGAGAGTAGGACATTGCCGTACAATTTTTCCAGAGTTATCTCTGAAGAAAAAGGGACCCGCTTCTGCGGGTCCCTTTTTCTTTTCTCATTCGTGGGTTCGTGTGCGCAAGCCCGAGGTTTGCTGGGGCGCGGCGCCTTTGGACAAGTCAGATCGTCGAAGCTCTAACGCTGGGAGCCCGTCGACACTGTGGGCGTTGCGCGTCGCCCAGTACTCTCGTGTCATGCCATCGGCCTCCTTGCGAGCGCCTGCCTTGTCCAGAATGTCGCGATCAGAGCGATAGTCCATAAGCGGAACCGACCAACCGCACGAGTCCGAGATTCGCGCCACGTCCACGACGATGATCGCGCGTTGCCCCGCTGTTTCGGATTTTGGGAAATGGGGTCGGAGCGTGTGGAACTCGGCGTCGTCCACAGTGACATGCCGTCCTGTGCCGTGCAGGCGCACGATGATCGGTTTCCCGTCAAAGGCGCAGAACATGATGACGATACGACCGTTCTCCCGAAGATGGGCGATGGTCTCAGCGCCGGACCCGGTGTAATCGAGATAGGCCACCTTGCGCTTATCGAGCACGGCGAAACAACCGCACATGCCTTTCGGCGACACGTTCACGATGCCGTCTGCGGCGAGCGGGGCAGTGCCGACGAAGAAAACTGGTTGCGCGAGAAGCCACGCGGCGAGCTTGCTGTCGATTTGCTCGTACACCTTGCCCATCGCGCCATTGTGCCTCCACATGCGTCTGAAGTTCAAGGGATTTCTTCTCGGCATACACTGAGGCGCATGCCGGAAATTGCGCGCACCTCGTTCCAAGACTGGCTCGAAGGGGCAGCCCGCCGCCGTGAGCAGTTGGGACTGCGCCGCATCATGACCCCCAAACGGGTGTGCGCGAGTCTCCTCGATTTCGCGTCCAACGATTATCTTGGCCTCTCCCAAGACCCGCGTGTGCTCGAAGGCGCGGCGATGGCGCTCAAAGAGCACGGCGCGGGGTCGACCGCTTCTCGCCTGGTCGCTGGGACCACAGAGCTGCACGAGTCGTTTGAGCGGCAGCTCGCGGCATTTTTCGGGACGGAGGCGGCGCTTGTGTTCTCCAGCGGATATCTCGCGAACCTTGCCGCAGTCTCCGCGCTGGGCGGCAGTGACGCGGTCATTGTTTCGGACGCGGGCGTGCATGCTTCTCTGATCGACGCGGGCAGGCTTTCGCGCTCCCGTGTCGTGGTCACTCCCTCAGGCTCGGTCGAGTCGGTGCGCGACGCGCTCGCCGCCCGTGCCGAGCCTCGCGCCTTGGTGGTCGTGGACTCCGTGTCCAGCGTCGACGGGAGTCTTGCGCCGCTCGTCGAGTTGCACAAACTATGCCAGGAGTTCGGCGCGGTGCTGATCGCGGACGAGGCGCACGCGCTCGGGGTGGTCGGCCCAGGAGGACGTGGGCACGCCTACGCGCAGGGCGTCGCGGGGCAGCCGGACGTGGTGCTCACCGCAACTCTGTCGAAGGCGCTGGGCGGCCAAGGCGGCGCTGTCCTCGCGAGCGGCGCGGTTCGGGAGCATTTGCTCAACAGCGCGCGCAGTTTTATTTTCGACACCGCCCTGGCTCCGCCGTGCGTCGGCGCTGCTGCTGCCGCGCTCGGCGTTCTGACCGCCGAACCCGCGCTGCCCGCAATGGTGCTCGAGCGCGCTCAGGAGCTCGCCGAACGCCTCGGCCTTGCCGAGCGTGCGCAGTCGAGCGTCCTCTCGACTGTCCTCGGCGATCCGAACGTCGCTGTCGCCGTCGCGGCGGCCTGCCGGGAAGAGGGCGTGCTCGTCGGGTGCTTCCGTCCGCCCTCGGTGCCGGAAGGCACGAGCCGAATCCGTTTCGCGGTCAAAGCGACGCATAGTTCGGCGGACGTCTGCCGTGCCGTTTCGGTGTTCTCGGAATCGAGGCGCGCGTGCCTGTCGTAGTCGTCACAGGAACGTCCACTGATGTGGGCAAGACGGTTGCCTCGGCCGCCTTGGCCGCTGTGGCGGCGAAGGCGGGCCAAAACGTGCTCCTCTGCAAACCGGTGCAGACCGGGCTGCGCGACGGCGAGCCGGGCGACGCCGATGAGGCGGCCCGCCTCTGCGGCGCGGAGGCGGTCGAGTTTGTCCGTTATGCCGATCCGCTGTCGCCAGTTGTCGCCGCGCGCCGCTGCGGTCGTCGGCTTTGGTCTTGCCAAGAGCTCGCCGACAAAGTCGAACAGCTCGCGCGGAGCAGATTTGTCGTCGTGGAAGGCGCTGGCGGCGTGTTGGTGCGCATCGGCTCGCAGAACGCGACCGTGCTCGACCTCGCAGCGCTTGTGCGTGCGCCAATGATCGTGGTGACCAGCGCCGAACTCGGCGCGCTCAACCATGCCGAGCTCACCGTGAACGCCATTCGCGCCGCCGGGGTCGAGGTCGCGGGCCTCGTCGTCGGCAGCTGGCCGCATGAGCCGCAGCTCGCGCATGTCACGAATCTTGACGCGTTCTTCGAGCACACCGGCGCGAAGACACTTGGAAAGATCCCTGCTCAAGCGGCCGCGCTTCGGCCAGATATGTTCCAATCCCAGGCTCCTGGGTGGTTCCTCGGCTCAGGGCTGCACAAGCTATGGCAAACTGGTTCCGCTGAAGAACAGAAAAATCGCGGGGGGCTGAAGGAGCGCACACAATGACCCAGGCACCAGCACGACCCACCAACCCGGACGCGCTGCTCGCAGGATGGCGCGAGCAGGTCTTGGAGCAGGGCGTGGGCTTGCACGAGTCCCAGGTGCTTGAAGCATTGGAATTCCCCGAGGAACGCATGGGCGAGTTGCTGCAGCTCGCCCATGAGGTGCGGATGCGCTGGTGCGGTCCGGAGGTCGAGGTGGAGAGCATCATCAGCCTCAAGACCGGCGGCTGCCCGGAGGACTGCCATTTCTGTTCGCAGTCTGGTTTGTTCGCCTCCCCGGTGCGTTCCGCTTGGCTGAACATCCCTTCCCTGGTCGAAGCGGCGAAGTCCACCGCCAAATCCGGCGCGACCGAATTCTGCATCGTCGCGGCGGTGCGCGGGCCGGACAAGCGGCTCATGTCGCAGGTCCGCGCAGGCATCGCCGCCATTCGCGCCGAGGTGGACATCAACGTCGCCTGTTCGCTCGGCATGCTCACCCAGGAGCAAGTGGACGAGCTCGCCGACATGGGCGTGCATCGTTACAACCACAACCTCGAGACCGCGCGCTCCTACTTCGACAAGGTCGTCACCACGCATACGTGGGAAGAGCGCTGGAGCACGTTGACCATGGTGCGCGAGGCGGGGATGGAGGTGTGCTGCGGCGGACTTCTGGGCATGGGCGAGAGCCTCGCGCAGCGCGCCGAGTTCGCGGCCCAGCTCGCGGAGCTCGAACCGGACGAGGTGCCGCTCAACTTCTTGATCCCGCAGCCGGGCACGCCGTTCGCCGATCTGCCCGTGGTCCCCGCGGAGGAGGCGTTGAAGTCGGTCGCGGCGTTCCGGCTCGCGCTGCCGAGGACGATCCTGCGCTTCGCCGGCGGTCGTGAGCTCACGCTCGGCGACCTCGGAGCCGAGCAGGGCATGCTCGGCGGGATCAACGCCATCATCGTCGGAAACTATTTGACGAACCTCGGTCGTCCGGTGGACGACGATTTGGACATGCTCGCGAACTTGAAGATGCCGATCAAGGCTCTCAATCAGACGATATGAGCGTGACGAGGCAGGAGGAGGGCGACCAGGCAGGCCCGGCGAGCGACATGGGCGCGGACGCCAAGCCGGGCCCTGTCGACGAGCCGAGGCTGTACAACATTTACACCGGGGCTCGTTTCGACGACGCAGAAGCTCCCGCGCTCTCGCCCAACGCCCGCGCCGGGGGGGAGCCGCCGAGGTTCTGCGGTCAGTGCGGGCGGCGTATGGTCGTGCAAGTGCATCCGCGCGGCTGGTCCGCGACGTGCTCTCGGCACGGGACGACTGACTCAGAAGCATGGGAGCGCGCCGCGCTGCGGCAGAAGCTGCATGAGGCGAACTCGTGAACGCGAAGAACGTGTGGCTTTTCGGCCGGGCGTTCGGCGTCCAGGCCGTTCTTGTTGTCGCCGGGGGATTGTTTTGGGCGGTGGCCGGGCCGACCGTCGGGCCCAAGCGTCTGCGCGGCGGAGCCGTTGTGCCGTCGCAGCCTGGCGAAGTGCGCCACGTGTTCGAGTCGTTCGCGCTTCTGGTCGGTGTGGAGTTCGTCGTCGGGGCCGCCGCGGCCTTTCTCGTCTGGCTCATCAGCAGGCCGGTGCGCGGGGTCGCATTGATCGGGACGGTTCTTGCGGGCGCATTCGTGGGCGCGCTCCTCGCCGCCCCGGTCGGCGGCGCAGCGCGGTCCCTCGTGTATCCGGGGCCTGGGCAAGGCCCAGGATCAGTCGGACAGGCGGCGGTCCGCCTCTCCGGGTCCGAGATCCATGTCGCGGTCACCGCGTGCCTCCTCGGCGCCGCTGTCGTGCTCTTCCTCGCCGCTTCCGCCACGCCGACGCTCGGCTCCCGCTCGGGGCTTGAGCGCCGGCGGCCGCAAGACCGCGAACTCGTCGGTGACTCGCAATTCGCGTTCGGCGAACCGGTACACCGTGGCTGGGCGCCCGCCGGACTTGACACAGCGGCCAGTCGGCACGAGCACGCCGCGGCGCCCGAGCACGCGAGCGAGGTTGGTGGCGTCCACAGGACGCTCTAACGCGGCGCTGTAGATGTCGCGCAGTGTGGAGAGCGCGAATTCTGTCGGGGCGAGCGCGAACGCGATATTCGTGTACGAGAGTTTCGCCGCGAGCCTGGACAGCGCCGCTGCCACGATGTGCTTGTGGTCGAAGCTGAGCTCTGGCAGGGCGGCGGCGGGGAACCAGGCGGTGTCCGGGGGCAGCGCGGGGTCGGCAGTGGTGGGCACCAGGCCGAGGAACGTGGTCGCGACGACTCGCTCTGTTGGCATGCGCGCCGGGTCGGAGAACACGCTGAGTTGTTCGAGGTGCGCGATTTCTTGGACGTCGACTTTTTCCGCGAGCTGGCGGCGGGCGCTTGTCTCGACGTCCTCCTGGCAGCCGAGCGTCCCCCCTGGCAGGGACCATTTCCCGGCTTCGGGGGCGAGTCCTCTTTCCCAGAGCAGCACATGCATCTGCTGATAACGGTGTTGTAGCACTGTGACGAGGACCTCGTGCCGGGTGCTATGATAGTAGCTCTGCACTTTTCGATTATAGGTCGAAAAGTGGGGAGCCCGACAACAGCGCCGCGATCCTCCGCCGAGACGGGACATGGACGCGAAGCGAGAAGGAGCACGCATGGCCACAACGCTCAGCCCCCGCCTCGAACGGCTCGACTCTCCGCTCCGAGCGGCGGTTGCGGACGGCCCCGACGGCTATTGCGGCGTCGCGCCAGACGAGCATTGGGCCGAGGAAGTGCGTCGCCTCCTCGCGCTCCGGGGCGCGACCCTGCTCGCGCACAACTACCAGCTTCCGGAGATTCAAGACATCGCCGACCATGTCGGAGACTCCCTCGCGCTCTCCAGGATCGCGGCCTCAGCCCCCGAGGAGACCATCGTGTTCTGCGGCGTGCACTTCATGGCGGAAACCGCGAAGATCCTCAGCCCGGACAAGGCCGTGCTCCTTCCCGACGAGCGCGCCGGCTGTTCGCTGGCCGACTCGATCACCGCGGACGAGCTGCGGGCGTGGCGCGAGGAGCACCCTGACGCTGTGGTGGTCTCCTACGTGAACACCACAGCGCAGGTCAAGGCGCTCACCGACATCTGCTGCACTTCTTCCAACGCGGTCGAAGTGGTGGCTTCCATCCCCGCCGACCGGACGGTCCTCTTCCTGCCCGACCAATTCCTCGGCGCGCATGTGCGCCGGGAGACTGGGCGACAGAATCTCCATGTGTGGGCAGGGGAGTGCCATGTCCACGCGGGGATCAACGGCGAGGAACTCGCCGCCCAAGCGCGGCGCAACCCGCACGCCGAGCTGTTCGTGCACCCCGAATGCGGCTGCGCCACCTCGGCGTTGTACTTGGCGGGCGAGGGGGCGGTGCCCAAGGAGCGGGTCAAGATCCTCTCCACGGGCGGCATGCTGGACGCTGCTCGGGAATTGGGGGCGGCCCGCGCCACGCTCTCGCGGTCCGTGCTCGTGGCGACCGAGGTCGGCATGCTGCACCAGCTGCGCAACGCCGCCCCAGAGGTGGACTTCCAGCCGGTGAACGACCGAGCCAGCTGCCAGTACATGAAGCGGATCAACGCCGCCGCGCTGATCCGCTGCCTCGCAGACGGGCTTGACGAGGTGTTCGTCGAGCCCGACATAGCGGACCGGGCTCGGGCGAGCGTGAGCCGGATGATCGAGATCGGCAACCCCGGCTCGGGCGAATGATGGGCCTGCAACTGAACCAGGCCCAGCGCGAGGCCGCTGTGGCCGCAGTGCGCGCCGCGCTCGCCGAAGACCTCGCCTATGGCCCCGACGCGACGACGCTCGCGACCGTGGACCCATCGCGCGTCGGAACAGCTGAGGTCGTGGCACGCGAACCTGGTGTGCTCGCCGGGGCGCAGGTCGCGGTCCTCGTGTTGGACGAGGTGCTCGGGCCGCAGGGGCACACGCTGCGCGTCGGCAAAGCGGACGGCGACCGGATCGCGCCGGGCGACTCGGCGCTGTCGGTGACCGCGCCGTTGCAAGGCATCCTGACCGCCGAGCGGACGCTCTTGAATTTCCTCTGCCACTTGTCGGGCGTCGCCACCGCCACCGCGCAGTGGGCCGATCAGCTCACGGGCACGCGCGCGGCAGTGCGCGACACCCGCAAGACATTGCCCGGTCTGCGTCTTTTACAGAAACATGCTGTCCTCTGCGGCGGCGGGGCGAACCATCGCATGGGCCTCGGCGACGCAGCGCTCGTCAAAGACAACCATGTCGCGGCGGCAGGTTCGGCGAGCGAAGCGCTGCGCCGGGTGCGGGCCCGCTTCCCCCAGCTCGCGGTCGAAGTCGAAGTCGACACACTCGCCCAGCTCGCAGAGATCCTCGACGAAGGGGCAGAACTCGTCCTCCTCGACAATTTCGACGTGGAAACCACGAGAAAAGCCGTGGCGCTGCGCGACGCGCGCTCCCCGACGACGCTGCTGGAATCCTCCGGCGGGCTCACGCTCGCAACAGCGCGCGCCTACGCCGAGACCGGAGTGGATTTTCTCGCCGTCGGGGCGCTCACCCACTCGGCCAAGGCGTTGGACCTCGGTTTGGACCTCAGCGAGCAGGGGCCCTGACCGCCCCGGTCCGCGCGCCCAGACTCGTCCTGCCGTGCTCAGAGCCATTTGCTGCGGCGGAAGCCGATGAACAGGCCCAGGCTGATGGCGCCCATGACTGCGAGGGCCACGAAATACCCGTAATGCCAGTGCAGCTCGGGCATGTTTTCGAAGTTCATGCCGTAGATGCCTGCGACCAGGGTCGAAACGGCGAAGATCGCCGCCCATGACGTGATTTTGCGCATGTCGGTGTTCTGTTGGACGCTTATTTTGCCCAGAGCGGCTTGGACAAGCGAACTCAGCGCCTCGTCAAAGCTCGACACCTGCTCCGCGACGACCGTGTGGTGGTCCAGGACGTCCCGGAAATAGCGGCGGACTTCTTTCGGGACGGTGACCGTGAGCGTCACATCAGGATGCGCGAGGCGGGCAAGCGCGGAGGAAAGCGGGTTCACTGCTCGCTTCAGCTCCATGACTTCGCGTTTGAGCAAATAGATCAGCTCGATCTCGGTGCCCGCCCCCGGCGTGAAAATGGATGTCTCCATCGCGTCCACGTCGAGTTCCACCGCCTCTGTGACCGCCATGTACCCGTCCACGATGTGGTCGGCGACACTGTGCATGACCACGAGCGGGCCGAGGGCCAATTTCGCCGTCTGCCCCTCAAGGTATCTGCGCACGCCGGTGAGCTCGCCATGCCCGCCGTGGCGGACGGTCACGATGAAATCGCGGCCGACGAAGAGAATGATCTCGCCGGATTCCACGATCTCTTTCGCCTGCGAGATGGATTCGTGGGCGACGTACTTCACGGTCTTGAGCACAAGCTCGAACATGTCGTCGTACTGTTCCAGCTTTGGCCGTTGATGGGCGTGCACAGCGTCTTCCATCATCAGTTCGTGCAGGCCGAAGACCTCGCCGACCGCGCGCATCTGCTCTTCGTCAGGCTCGAAGAGCCCGATCCAGGCGAAGCGAGGCTTGGGCGGTTCCTCGCTGTCTTGCGGCTGTGGCGCGCGCACTTGCGCGAGCGCTTGCGCGGGCGTGGGCGCGCCAGGCTGGCGGACTCCGTCAACATAGACGGCGCAGTCCACGACAGGCTTGGCTGTTCGATGCGACTGTTTCTTCACAGCGGTGTTCTGCGATGCGGGGGAGAACCCCAAAACGGAGAGCGGGGTCGCGAGCGGCGAGGGCGCCGACTCCGCCGTGCCGAGCAGGCGGGCAAGAGGTTTGCGCCGTAATTTTTGGTCCTCCGACTCCAGCGATCCGAGGTCGGAGGCCGGCGCAGGCCGAAGGCTTTGACGGGGGCCCGTGAGGCCCCGGGGGTCTGAGGGGGTCATTCGTGCTCCTTGGTCTGTTCATATGCGGATGTCATCGTCAATACCTCGCGCGATCGGGATTTTCCCGCGCGCAGCGGCGGTATCGAGAGGTTTTCGGCGCCATACAGTGAGCAACAGCTTCCACGCGGTCAGAGCGAGGGGCCTGTCTGCGGTTTCATCCGAGCACACGCCGGAGAGATGTTCCCCGGCGCGTGCGACCCGGCGATCCGCACGCGCGACGTGCTGGCCCAATGCGGATTCGGGCGTCGCCGCGAGCGCCGCCCCTTGTTCCGCCAACAGTCGAAGCGACTGCTCGGGTCTGAGAAGAGACGCTGACGAGGTCATAGCGAACTCCTTCCGACGTGCGATGGCCACGTCCAAACTAGCACTGATCCACGAGCGGGAGGACTATGCTGTTCCGATATGGGCCCGACTGTGATGACGACGTGGCTGGCTGGCGCGTGGACAAAGTCGCATTGGTGTCAAAGATTTTTAGTGGCCTGCTCGCTGATCGGCGCGGCGATTCTGTGGGTCGATGTGCGCGCGCAGGCTCCGCGTGTGGTG
The DNA here is from genome assembly GCF_000092825.1 of Segniliparus rotundus DSM 44985. Classification (NCBI taxonomy): domain Bacteria; kingdom Bacillati; phylum Actinomycetota; class Actinomycetes; order Mycobacteriales; family Segniliparaceae; genus Segniliparus; species Segniliparus rotundus. Next base: position 701,514 of record NC_014168.1, read on the forward strand.
GTCGGCGGCGGCACGGAAATCGCTTCGCAGATCCTCGCCCGGCTCTATGTCGGCACGCTCAATTCTGTCGCGGTGCCCGCTGTGCTCGCCGCGGAGGGCAGGGCGACGTGGTCCGAGCGCCTGTCAGCGGTCGATTCGGGGGCGTGGGCGGTGAGCGCGGAAGAGGCGCAGGGCCTGCTCGCGGCGCTCAATCCGCGTGTGCGTCCGGACCACAATGTTTTCACCCTCTCGGGTCAGCTCGCCGGTCAGCTGCCAGAAGGTCTCGATATCAGCGATATCACGCCGAACGGGAGTATCGCGGTGTACCGCATCGGCTCGCTCACCTACAAGCACAGCAAGGGGTTGGGCCTGTTGGCGGATCAGCTCAACGCGGCCGAACTCGCGTCCCTGGTCCGTGCCGTGGCGGCAGGCGCGGACATGGACGCGACCACAAGCCGTTGGCTTGTGGCGCACAACTTCAACAAGACCGACCGGGAGAAGTTGGAGGACCAGCTCTAGCGGGGTGGTCGTGTTGAAGTCAGGCGAGCGTCCGTCAGGCGAACGCTTGGCGCAAAAGCTCTTGCTGCTCGACTTCGTGCACCTTGGCCGACCCAGACGACGGGGCGCTCATCGCCCGCCGGGAAACCCTGGTCAGTTTCGGCAGCACGTCCGGCAAGAGTTCCGGCAGCGCGAGGCCGAGGTGCGGCCAAGCCCCCTGGTTCGCGGGCTCTTCCTGCGCCCACCGGAAGTCTGTTGCGTTCGGGTAGCGCTGCAACGCGGCTCGCAAGCGTTTGACCGGCTCCGGGTACAGCTGCTCGATGCGGATGATCGCAATGTCTTCGCGATGGTCGGCGGCCTTGTGGTCGGCCAGCTGCCAATACAGCTTGCCGCTGGTGAGGATCACGGTGCGGACTTTCTCCGCAGCCGCGTCCGTTGTGGTCGTCGGGTCGTCGAGCACGGAGAGGAACTTGCTGTCGGTGAAGTCTTCGACCGAGGAGACGGCCTTTTTGTTGCGCAACATCGACTTGGGCGTGAACACCACGAGCGGTCGGGTGATGCCGTCCAGACTGTGCCTGCGCAGCAGGTGGAAGTAGCTCGCCGGGGTGGAAGGGTGCGCCACGGTCATCGAGTTCTCCGCGCACAGGGACAGATATCGCTCGATGCGGCCGGAGCTGTGGTCGGGGCCTTGGCCCTCTTGGCCGTGGGGGAGCAGGAGCACCACGTCGGAGCGCTGCCCCCACTTCGCTTCACCGGAGGATATGTACTCGTCGATGATGGACTGGGCTCCGTTGGCGAAATCGCCGAACTGTGCCTCCCACAGGGTGAGCGTGTTCGGGTTCGCGAGCGAGTACCCGTACTCGAAGCCCATGATGGCGTATTCGGAGAGCGGCGAGTCGTACGCCTGGAAGCTCGCTCCGGAGCCCACCTCTGCGGCGAGCTTCGCGAGAGGATCGAACAACGCCCCCGTGCGTCGGTCGATGAGAATGGCGTGGCGTTGGCTGAACGTGCCTCGGCGGCAGTCCTGCCCGGACAGCCGGACCCCGCGGCCCTCAAGGATGAGCGAGCCGAAAGCGAGCAGTTCCGCAGTGGCCCAATCGACATTGCCCGAGCGGGTCATCTCGCGTCTGCGCTCATTGACCGGGAACACCTTCGGGTGCGGGGTGAAGTCCTCGGGAATGTCCACCAAAGCGTCCCCGACACGTTCGAGTGTTTCTTTGGACACGGCGGTGACCAGCGAGTTCGGCACTTGCTGGTCCGATTCCACCGAATGGCTCGGCGCGGGCGGAATCCGCTCAAGCTCCTTGACCTCGTTGAACACCCGCTCCAACTGGCCCTGGTAGTCGCGCAGGGCGTCGTCGGCCTCTTTGATGGTGATGTCGCCACGACCGATCAAGGCCTCGGTGTACCCCTTGCGCACCGAGCGTTTGTTCTCGATCACGTCGTACATGGTCGGTTGTGTCATCGAAGGGTCGTCGCCCTCGTTGTGGCCGCGTTGGCGGTAGCAGACCAGGTCGATGACGACATCGCGGTGGAACCGCTCGCGGAAGTCGACGGCGAGCTGCGCGACCCACACGGCGGCTTCGGGGTCGTCCCCGTTCACATGGAAGATCGGGGCTCCGACAGTTTTCGCCACATCGGTGCAATAGACGCTGGAGCGGCCGTTGTCCGGCGAGGTGGTGAAGGCGATCTGGTTGTTCACCACGATATGGACCGTGCCGCCGATGTTGTACCCGGTCAGCCCGGACATGTTCAGGGTCTCGGCGACCACGCCTTGGCCGGCGAACGCGCCGTCGCCGTGCAGAGCGAGGGCCATGACCGGGAACTGGCGTTTCGCCTCGTCGGATTCCTCGTTGGTGTCGCCCTCGGCGTTTTTGAGCAGATCCTGTTTGCCTCGCACGATGCCCGCGAGCACCGGGTCGACGGCCTCGAGATGGCTCGGGTTGGCGGTCAACGACACCTTGATCTCGTTGTCGCCGAACATCTGGAAATACGTGCCTTCGGCGCCGAGGTGGTATTTCACATCGCCGGAGCCGTGGTAGAGGCTCGGGTCCAGGTTGCCCTCGAACTCGTTGAAGATCAGCCGGTAGGGCTTGCCCACGATGTTGGCGAGCACGTTGAGCCTGCCTCGGTGGGGCATGCCGATGACCACTTCGGCCAGGGAGTGCTCTGCCGCGCGGTCGATGATGGCGTCCATCATCGGGATCGTCGTCTCAGCGCCTTCGAGCGAGAAGCGCTTCTGGCCGATGTACTTGGTGTGCAGGAAGTTCTCGAATGACTCTGCCGCGTTGAGCTTCGAGAGGATGTACTTCTGCATGTTGACGTTCGGCTTCTGCTGGCGGGCCTCGACCTGTTGTTGCAACCACTCCCGCTGTTCGGGCTCAAGGATGTGGTTGTACTCCACGCCGACGTGGCGGCAGTACGAGTCGCGCAGCACCGAGAGCACATCGCGCAGCTTCATGCGCTCCTTGCCCTGGAATCCGCCGACGTTGAAGGTGCGGTCGAGGTCCCACAAGGTCAGGTTGTGGTTGAGCACGTCGAGGTCGGGATGCTGGCCGGTCTTGCGCTGCTGGTTGAACAGCAACGGGTCGGTGTCGGCCATGAGGTGCCCGCGCGAGCGGTACGCGGCGATGATTTCGAGCACACGGGTGGATTTGTCCACGCCGTGCTCGACAATGTCCGAGCGCCAGCGGATCGGCTCGTAAGGGATGCGCAGCGCGGCGTAGATCTCGTCGTAGAACGCGTCGGAGATGAGCAGTTCGTGGATGGTGCGCAGGAAGTCGCCGGACTCGGCGCCTTGGATGATCCGGTGGTCGTAGGTCGAGGTCAGGGTGATGAGCTTGCCCACGCCGATGTCCGCGATGCGCTCCTCGCTCGCGCCTTGGAACTCCGCCGGGTACTCCATGGCCCCCACGCCGATGATGGCGCCTTGGCCTGCCATGAGCCGAGGCACGGAGTGGACGGTGCCGATGGTGCCGGGATTGGTCAAAGAGATGGTCACCCCGGCGTAGTCCTCGGTGCCGAGCTTGCCTTCCCGGCCGCGGCGGACCACGTCCTCGTAGGCGGCGATGAACTGGCCGAAGCCGAATTCCTCACATTGCTTGATCGCGGGGACCACCAGGGTCCGTTTGCCGTCTTTGCCCACGGTGTCGATGGCAATGCCGAGGTTGATATGGGCGGGGGTGACCAGTTGGGGCTTGCCGTCCGCTTCGGCGAAATGCCGGTTCATCCCTGGGAACTTCTTGACCGCCTGCACCAGGGCGTAGCCGATGAGGTGGGTGAAGGAGATCTTGCCGCCTCGGGTGCGGTTCATGTGGTTGTTGATGACGATGCGGTTGTCGATCATCGCCTTGGCCGGGATTTGCCGCACGCTTGTGGCAGTGGGGACCCCGAGCGAGGCGGTCATGTTCTTCGCGACAGCCGCCGCGATGCCTTTGAGCGGCGTGCTCTCGTCGTTCTCTGGGAACGGCGCGGACGCGGGTTTCGCCGTGCCCGCGGGGGCGGAGGTCGGGTTCGCCGGGGCCTTGGGTTGCGCGGCAGGAGCAGGTTTCGGCGCGGGCGCCGCGGCGGGGGGTTTCGCCGCCGCGGGCTGCTGGTCGGCGGCGCGGGCATGCCCGCCGCCGTTCGACGCGCTCTTGGGAGGGGCGCTGGGCGGCTGGTTGCTGGGCGGCTGAGGCGCGGCTGCCGGGGCTTGGCGCCGTGCCGTCGCGCTCGCTGCCTTGTCAGAGGCGTTGGAGACCGGGTCCATCGTGGAGTGGTAGTCCGTCAAGAACTCATGCCAGCTCGGGTCAACTGAGTCCGGATTCTGCTTGAAGCGGTGGTACATCTCCTCCACAAGCCACGAGTTCTGTCCGAAATCGACGGTGGTCTCACTCACAGAGCTCTCGCTCACTTTCCCTCTTGCGCGGTGCCTTCGACCGGAACGAGACTCCCGGTCCTTCCACCGGCCCTGCGGCCGGAGCGCCCTTCAGAATACTCTTCTTTCTGAGAGGCCGGTGAGGACGTGGCAGGTCTGCCGTCGATCATGCAATTGCCGTGGGGAAGAGCACAGCGGGGTTCAAGTAGCCATCCGGGTCGAAGGCGCGTTTGACGGAGCGCATCGCGGCGATCTCCTCGGGGCTGCGCGCAAGGGGGAGGTAGTCGCGTTTGAGGCTGCCGAGGCCGTGCTCGGAGCTGATGTTGCCGCCGTGCCGTGCGATCAACGCGAGCATCGGCTCGAAAACGCGGCTGGCGTCCGGGCACCGCAACACGTTCAAATGCAAATTCCCGTCGCCGATGTGGCCGAAGAGGATCGGGACCGCCTGCGGAGCTTGCGCCGCGAGGAGTTCTTTTGCTTCGTCTGCGAACGAGGGGATGGACGCGAAGTTCAGCGACAGGTCGAATTTCGCCGGAGCCCCGAAGAGCCGGGTGACCTCTGCGAAAGACTCGCGGACCTGCCAGAGCCGGTTGCGCCCCGCAGAGTCCTGGCTGATCGCGGGCTCATCGGCCGCGTCGAAGCCTGCGAGCAATTCGGCGAGTTCGACCAGCTGCTCCCGTTCGCCCGCGAGTTCGACCAACAGCAGCCACTCGGCGCGCACCGGGCAGGAGAGCCCGAGGTGCTGCGCGGCGAGGGCGACGCCTTCGCCGTCGAGAAGTTCGAGCGCGTCGATCCCCTCGGTGGCGCGCAGGCTGGTCGCGGCGTGGACGAGATCCCCGAGAGCGGAAAAACCGACGAGAGCGGCCACCCGGTGCCTCGGGCGCGGGCGCAGCACGACTTCCACGGCGGTGACCACGCCCAGCACGCCCTCGCTGCCCGCGAACAGGGAGACGAGGTCCAGGCCGCTGCGGTCGTCTGGCACTTTCGGAAAACGCTCGATGATCGATCCGTCCGGCAGCACCGCCTCGAGTCCGCGCAGCTGCGCGCTGGTGCGCCCGTAGCGGACGGTGTGCAGGCCGCCCGCGTTCGTCGCGACCATGCCGCCGATGGTCGCGCTGTCGCGCGCCGAGAGGTCCACCCCGAAGAGCAGGCCGTGCGCGGCCGCGAGCTCCCGCAGCGCGTTGAGCTTGGTTCCGGCCCCGACTCGGACGCTTTTGTGCGTCCTGTCGACTTCGCCGATGTCGGCGAGCCGGGAAGTGGACAGCAACACGTCCTCGTGGCGGGGCACGGTGCCCGACACCAAAGAGGTGCCCCCGCCGTGGATGGTGACCGGGGCGCCTGCGGCGCGGCACACGTTCAACACCTCGGCGACTTGCTCCCGGTCCCCAGGGCGCACGACAGCCCTGGCCGCCCCTGTGTCCCGGCCCGTCCAATCGGTCGACCAGCCGGCGAGCACATCCGGATCGGTCAGGACATGCGCAGTGCCAACGATGGATTCGAGCTTGGACTCCAGCGAGGACATCTCGCAGATAGTACGCGCTGCCAGGAGGTGAGAAAAGCCATGTTGAAAAGGAGTTACGCATGAGGCTTGTGTGATCGCGAAGGCCCTCGCGCGGCAGGTTTCGGCCCTGTTTCCCGCCTGCGGCTCGGGTGTTGGGGAGCCCTCGGGTTTTTAGAAGATCACGCCAGGGTTCAAAATCCCCGTGGGGTCGAGCGCGGCTTTGATGCGCCCCCCCAGATCCATCGCCGCGGGCCCGATCTGGTCGGGCAGCCAGGCTTTTTTCAGCCGCCCGACGCCGTGCTCGCCGGTGATCGTGCCGTCCAGCGCGATGGCGAGGTCCATGATTTCGCCGAACGCGCGCTCGGCGCGCAGGGTTTCGTCCTTGTCCGTCGGATCGTGGACGATCAGCGGATGGGTGTTCCCGTCCCCCGCGTGCGCGATGACGGCGATGGACACCTGGTTCGCTTCTGCGATGGCCTGCACGCCGTCGATCAAATCGGGCAGCTTGGGAATCGGCACGCCCACGTCTTCCAACAAGAGGTGGCCGAGCCGTTCCACTGCGGGGATCGCGGCCCGCCGGGCGACGACAAACGCCTCCCCCTCCTCGGGATCGGTGGTGACGAAGACTTCCGTCGCCCCGGAGCGGCTCACGATCTCCGAGATCAGCGATATCTCGATTCCAGCCGCCTCGCCCGGCGCGTCGGATTGGACGACCAACATCGCCGCCGCCTCCCGGTCCAACCCCATGCGGAGCATGTCTTCGACCGCGTTGATCGTTGCGCGGTCCATGAATTCGAGCATGGCGGGGCGGAGCTTGCTGCATATCGCGAGCACCGCTTCGCTTGCCTTTCGCACTTCGTGGAACGTCGCGACCAGGGTGCTCGGTTTGGGTTGCGGCGGCAGCAGCCGCAGGGTCGCTTCGGTGAAGACGCCCAACGTCCCTTCGCTGCCGACGAAGAGCTTGAGCAGTGACAGCCCCGCGGTGTCTTTGATCCTCGGCCCCCCGAGGCGCAGCACCTCGCCATCTGCGAGAACCACCTCAAGGCCCAGGACATAATCTGTGGTCACGCCGTATTTCACGCAGCACAGCCCGCCTGCGTTCGTGGCGATGTTCCCGCCGATGCTGCAGAATTCGTAGGAGGAGGGGTCGGGCGGGTACCACAGGCCGTGCTCGGCCGCCGCGGCTTTGACCTCGGCGTTCATCAAGCCGGGGCCGACGATGGCCACTCGGGTGACTGGGTCCACGACGATATCGCGCATTCGTTCGGTGGAAAGCACGAGGCAGCCGTCAACAGCTGTGGACCCCCCGGACAGGCTGGACCCCGCGCCCCTGGGGACGACGGCGACCTGGTGCTTGTTCGCCCAGTGCAGAATCCGGCTCACTTCCTCGGTGTTCGCTGGGCGGGCGAGCGCGAAGGGGGATCCGGCGGCGGGGTCCTCCGCCCGGTCTCGGCGGTACGCCTCAAGGATGTCGGGATCGGCGGCGATTGTGCTTTCGGGGAGCTGCGCCACGAGTTCGGCGAGGGCGGAGTCCGGGGGAGTGGCCATGCTCCCTTCCTACACCAAGACCGCAGGCAGGTCGCGCCGTGCGCCTGATGTGATAGATGTCATGGAACACGGTTATACTTCAATACGGCGTTGATCGTGCCCGGCAGGTGTCGGGCACGAAGATGAGAAAGGACTCCCGTATGGCTCGGAATCTGCGGAATTTGCGCGGGAAGGTCGTTTTGATTACTGGTGGCGCGCAGGGGATTGGGCGTAAGACCGCGGAGGCGTTCGTGGCGCAGGGCGCGAAGGTCGCGATTGGGGATTTGGACGTCGATCTGGCGAAGAAGGCGGCGGACGAGATCGGCGGGGATGTTTTGGCTTTGCCGTTGGACGTCTCGGACTACGACCAGTTCGCGAAGTTCATTGAGGACGCGGAGAAGGCGTTGGGGCCGATTGACGTGTTGGTGAACAACGCGGGGGTGATGATTGTCGGGGACATTGTGGACGAGCCGCAGCGGGTGACCGACAAGCAGTTGATGATTGATTTGAACTCGGTGATCTTCGGCAGCAGGGAGGCCGCGAAGCGTTTCGTGCCCCGTCGGTGCGGGCACATCATCAACATCGCCTCCATCGCCGGAAAGGTCGGACTGCCCGGCTTGTCCTCGTACAACGCGGCGAAGTACGGCGTGGTCGGTTTCTCCGAGGCGTTGCGCGGCGAGCTCAGACCGTACGGCGTCGAAGTCACCGTCATCATGCCCGCTTTCATCCAGACCGGGCTCATCGACGGCCTGGACACGGAGAACAGCCTGATCCTCAAAGCTGTTCCGCCGCAGCCCCCGGAGCGGGTCGCCGAAGCGATTGTGAAAGCGGCCGCCGGCCGGGGCATGAACCATTGGGTGCCGGGCTGGGTCACTGTGCTCGACCCGATTCTCGCCGCCCTGCGTTGGTCGCCCAGGCTCACGGTCGCGGCCACCAAGGCGCTCGGTTTGAGCGAACTCATGTCCGGCGGCGCGAAGTCGGCCGCCCGCAAGGCGTACATCGAGCGCACCACCGGCCAAGCGCAATAGACTCGCCCGGGCGGCGGAGCCGCTGGGGCGGCCGACTTCGCGCCGCTGATCTCCGCCCGCGCCGTCGCCTGGTTTCGCCTTGAAATTTTTTGACCGATATGATGACAGGGGATTGGGCGCGAATCGCCCTTTTCGACGGCCAAAATTTCGAGAGATCTCCTGCAGTTGGGCGATCCGCGCGTTTGGTTCGGCAGTCGGCTTTGGCCCCACCTGGCTCTGGCCGGATGGAAACACATGTGAGAAAGGACTCCCGTATGGCTCGGAATCTGCGGAATTTGCGCGGGAAGGTCGTTTTGATTACTGGTGGCGCGCAGGGGATTGGGCGTAAGACCGCGGAGGCGTTCGTGGCGCAGGGCGCGAAGGTCGCGATTGGGGATTTGGACGTCGATCTGGCGAAGAAGGCGGCGGACGAGATCGGCGGGGATGTTTTGGCTTTGCCGTTGGACGTCTCGGACTACGACCAGTTCGCGAAGTTCATTGAGGACGCGGAGAAGGCGTTGGGGCCGATTGACGTGTTGGTGAACAACGCGGGGGTGATGATTGTCGGGGACATTGTGGACGAGCCGCAGCGGGTGACCGACAAGCAGTTGATGATTGATTTGAACTCGGTGATCTTCGGCAGCAGGGAGGCCGCGAAGCGTTTCGTGCCCCGTCGGTGCGGGCACATCATCAACATCGCCTCGCTCGCGGGCAAAATCGGCGTCCCCGGCTTGTCCTCGTACAACGCGGCGAAGTACGGCGTGGTCGGTTTCTCCGAGGCGTTGCGCGGCGAGCTCAGACCGTACGGCGTCGAAGTCACCACGATCATGCCGCTCTTCATCCAGACCGCGCTCATCGACGGCCTGGACTTCTCCAGAAGCCTGCTCTTGAAGATCATCCCGCCGCAGCCGGTGGAGAAGGTCGCGAACGCTATCGTGCACTCGGCCGCCGGCCGGGGCAAAAATCAGTTCGTCCCCGGATGGACCTTGGTCTTCGACCCGCTCCTCGCCCTGTTGCGGTGGGCTCCGCGCCTGATGGTCGCGTTCACCAAGATCTTGGGGCTGAGCGATATTTTGACTGGCGGCAAGGTGAACACCTCGGCCCGCAAGGCGTACATCGAGCGCACCACCGGCCAAGCGCAATAAACCGCTCGCGCGGACGCCAGCGGCTCGTGTCATTCACACGGTTCCGCGGGCCGCTGGCGCGGCTGCGGCCGTCGCCGTGCCACCGCCTCGGCGACGCGCAGCGCCACCTCTTGGAGATCATCGTGCTCCCATGCGACGACCACTTCCCATCCCTCGGCCTCGAGCGCCGCGAGCTTCGCCGCGTCTCTCGCTTGATTGCGTGCGATCTTCGCCGACCAGTACGGGGCGTTGCTGCTCGGGGGACGGTAATGCTGCGGACAGCCATGCCAAAAGCAACCATGGATTTCCACAGCGACTTTCGCGGGCCCGAAAACGATGTCCACGCTCCGCCGCCGGTCGGCAAGCGGTTTCGCGGCCACTCGATATCGCAGTCCCTGCGCCCACAGCAACCTGCGAAGTTTAAGCTCGGGGGAAGTGTCGCGGCTCCGATTGCTCAGCATGGATCGGCGGGTCGCGGCACTGGTGGCCCAGCTGCCGTCCGGCACCGTCTCTTCCAGCGTTCGGCGCCGCGCCATAGAGGACATCATAATCGTGTCCGAACGCCTGAAACACGAACCGCACGTTTGCAACACGAAAGGACGCACCGATGAGCGAAACTGGAGCCGAGCCGATCCCTGCCGCCCAGGAAATCGCCGCCGGCTATACGACAGAGGGTCTTTCCCTCCAGCTCGGCACGGTGGTCGTGGACGGCGCAACAGACCCTGCCGCCTCGGTGAACCTGCCGCTCGCGACCCTGAACCGGCACGGGCTCGTCGCGGGGTCCACCGGGTCTGGCAAGACAAAGACGCTGCAGCTCATCGCCGAGCAACTGTCGGCGAACGGGGTGCCGGTGGTCATGGCCGATGTGAAGGGCGACCTCTCCGGCCTCGCCCTGCCGGGCAAAGAAGGGGACAAGATCGCCCAACGCGCCGAGCAGACCAAAGACGACTGGACCGCGACCGCGTTCCCGACGGAATTCGTCTCGCTCGGCGCCAACGGGACCGGTGTGCCCGTGCGGGGCACAGTCGCCAGCTTCGGCCCAATCCTGCTCGCCAAGATTCTCGGGCTGAATGAAACCCAAGAGTCTTCGCTCGGCCTCATCTTCCGGTGGGCGAAGGACAAGAATCTCGACCTCGTCGACCTCAAAGACCTCAGGGCCGTGATCGGCCACCTCACGGGCGATTCGGGCAAGGCCGAGCTGAAAGCCCTCGGCGGTGTGTCCTCCGCGAGCGCCGGCGTCATCCTGCGCGCCGTGGCGAACCTGGAGGGCGACGGCGGCGATGTGTTCTTCGGCGAGCCGGAGATCGACGTGAACGACCTGCAACGCATCGCTCCCGACGGGCGCGGCGTCATCACCCTGTTCGAGCTCGGCGACCAGTCCGCCCGGCCGGTGCTTTTCTCCACCTTTCTGATGTGGGTGCTCTCCCGCCTCTTCCAAACTCTGCCGGAGATCGGCGACGTCGAGAAGCCCAAGCTGGTGTTCATCCTCGACGAGGCGCATCTGCTCTTCGCCGACGCGTCGAAGGCTTTCGTTTCCCAGATCGAGCAGACGGTCAAGCTCATCCGCTCGAAGGGCGTCTCGGTGATCTTCTGCACACAGCTGCCGACGGACATCCCCAACGAGGTCCTTTCCCAGCTCGGCGCGCGGGTGCAGCATGCGCTTCGCGCGTTCACCCCGGAGGACCAGAAGGCCCTCGCCCGGACCGCGAAGACCTATCCGACGAGCAAGGTGTACGACATCCAATCGGCTCTCACCTCGGCCGGAATCGGCGAGGCGATCGTCACCGTGCTTTCCGAGACCGGGTCCCCGACCCCCGTGGCGTGGACGCGCCTGCGGGCTCCGCGCTCGTTCATGGGCGCGATCGGCGCCGACGCGATCCGAGGCTCCGCCCAGCACAGCGCGCTGTGGGCCAAATACGCCCAGGCACAAGACCGCCCGTCCGCGTACGAGGCGCTCAACCAGCCGCCCGCGCCAGCGGCTCCCGAAACGGCTCCGCAAAGCGAGGACTCCGCGCCAGCGGCCCCGAAACCAGAGCGCGCGCAGAAAGCCGCGCGGGCGGAGAAGGAGGAGCCGGGTTTTGTCGAGAAAGTGATGGAGAACCAGGCTGTGAAGGGCTTCATGCGCAACCTCGGCTCGACATTGGGCCGAGAGATCAGCAAGTCTCTTTTCGGCAAACGCAGACGCTGAAGCCGGATATGCCGAGTACGCTGGAACGGTGACCGCCGGCGACATCACTTGGGGGGAGATGTGGGCCGAAGAAGAGCGGCAGCGGCAAGCGGCCGCTGGGTCCGCATGGGGCGCAGAGCCATGGCGCCAGCAGCTTGCCGCAGACGGGCTTCTCGGCGATGCGGAGGCCGAGCCGGGGCTCACACTGGCCTCGGAGCCGTATTTCGGCGGGCAAGCTCCGCATCATCCGGAGCCCCAGCCGTATTTCGAGTACAGCGCCGATCCCGTGGAGGCCGAGGCACAGGCGCAGCCCCCTGCGCTCCGGGTCACCCTGCCTGCCGCGCCGCCGCGGCCAAGGCCGCGCGACGTGGACGATGAGCCTGTGGAAGGTCTTGACGAACTCGACTGGCAGGCGCCGCCGCCCCCCGCGACGGAGCCCCAGCCTTCGCAGCAAGACCGCACATGGGAAAGCACCTGGGCAGACGGCATCTACAAACCCCGGCACGCCACATGAGCCTCATGCCGAGCGCGGCGCCCTGTGGCGACGGCGGTCGTAGAAGTCGGCTCCGCTGACTATTCCTGAGGCCAGCGCCAGGGTGACCGCTCCTATCGCCGCTGCGGCCACGCCCCACGCATCGCGCCCCGATGCGAACGAGACGAGCATGAGCCCGAGCGAAGCGATGATGAGCAACGCCATGCAACGGCACGTCAGGCATACCAGTTGACGGGGTAACGCTCGATCGGCGGGCGGATTGCGGAGGCTCATGGGGGTGTTCCTTTCCTACGCCACCCACGCTCCCTGATTGTAGCGCAGATCACAACAGTTTCGGTGTGAGGGCGCCGCTCGGCCGGAACAGGTGTGTCCCGTTTTGGGATGCGTTAGTCGCGACGGTTGCCCATGGCTTGGCGCGAGCGGTGGGTTTGGGCGTCAGGCGCGCGTGGGTTTTTCCAGCAGGTCCGCGATCCTGTCCAGCGTTTGCCGCATGTTGCGCTCGGTGGCACGGGCCATCTGTCGGACCTTGCGTTTGGTGAGCACGCTCTCATGAGTGATGTCCCAGGTCTCCCTGACAAGGACGCCGTTGTCGGCAGGAAGGATCTCATAACGCCATATCCGGCCTCCCACCAAGAGGCCAAGCGGCCCCGAAGCGCGGGGCTGCCATGCGATCTCCCGATTCGGCTCGAACGCGACCACTGTGTTGACCATCGAGTACGAAAAGCCCATCCGCATGGACATGCCGAACTTCGCGCCGAGAAAAAGCCGCTGAGAAGCGCCCTTCGCGCCGACCACAGTCCCCGAGCCGTCAAAATCCTTATGCCGGTTCGCGTCGGCCAGCAGGTCGAAAACGTCGCTCGCCTCCGCGTCGATAACGCGCTCCACCGAGACCACATCAGACTCATATGCCATGTTGTCACCGTACGCGCATTTCGCCCTGCAGGAGAACTCGGGGAATGCCCTGAAGCCAAGCTCTCCCGCGACCTGGCCGAAGCCCTGGGCAAATGTTGGATCGTCCGATTTCGCGCCCCGCCTGTGGCTTTGCGCAACTCTGTGAGCCGCGAATATTGGTGCACCCGAAGGGACTCGAACCCCTAACCTTCTGATCCGTAGTCAGATGCTCTATCCATTGAGCTACGGGTGCTGGCCGGGTCAGTGTACACGTCAGCCCCGTTATTTGGCGAATCGGGGCCGTCCGGGGACGCGGGCGTGCTTCCGGTCTCGATCCATGAGAGGCGCACACCGGTCGCCAGCGCCCACGCCTTGAGGAGCACCGGGCGGGGGACCGACTTGCCAGCCTCCGAGTTGTTCACCGATCTGATGCTGACACCAATGTGTTCGGCCAGCTCGCCTTGGTTCAGCCCCGCGTATTCGCGGGCGAGGCGCAGCCGTTGGGGCAGGTTGATCTCGGGGATTGCTCCCGACTCGTAGTAGTCGTGCGCTCTGGTCATGGACACAACTGTATTATTTGGTGCATAACTAGTCAAGAAAAAATGAAAATCAGAATGGAATTTTTATTCCTAATAAATTGATAACTTCTTAATTAAGAAGTATTGTGATAATCATACCGACCGCACAAGGGCCTATTACCGCAGCTCAAGCGGCAAGAATCTCGGGCATCTCCAAACGAACGCTCACGGCAGCCTGCCTCAGGGGAGGCCTTAAAGCAGAGAAGCTGCAAGGGGCCACGGGCGCATATGTCATTGACCTGGACGACTTCAAGCACTACATGCTCACCAAATACGGAGTAACCATCAACCTTCCCGCCGAGATGCAGAGCGCGTGAGGGGGCGGGGGTGAAGAAACTAAGAGCCCTGTTGGGGCGATTCAAGGGCGGCGAGGCGGGTTTCGAGGTCGATGACTCGTCCTTCGAGCTGGATGACGGCGTTGAGCAGGATGCCGAATTCCGCGCCCACGAGCGCTATATTCTTCGCGGTGTCCTCGGCGTTCCCGGCCTTGACTTGGACGTTCTCCAGCGAAATGTTCTCGATGGCGTTCAGCAGGAGGCGCTTCGCCTCGGCGGTGACTGTGAATTGGGCGGGGATGTCGGCGGCGGCGATCTCGCGCCAGCTTTTCGCGTCGGTGGTGTTCACCGTCTTGTACTGGCGCCAAGCCCTGGGTTTCATGAACCGCGCCGGTCGGGCCGTGCTGTGGGTGTTGGCCGCGTTGTCGGCGGTGTTGACGCAGAACACCCTCAGCGCGTGGACCGAGCAAGCCTATCCGGGCAGAGATGTTGTGCACACTGTGCTGTACGGGGCGTTGCTGTTCGCGTTGGCGCGGTTGATCGGCACCGCAGCCGGGTACCGCAAGAAACACTGAGGCTCCCCTGATCCGCCCTCCGCGAGGATCACGGCTCCTGCTGGCCGAACGCGGGCCACGCCTGCATCTGCTCGGGGAACAGGGGGGTTCCGTGCGCGACAAGGTGCCACGCTTGGCAGTAATACAAGAGGCAGTGGAGTTTTTCCGGCTCGACCTCCCCGCCGAGCCGGTCGATGATGTGCTGCGCGACATCGACCGCACTTGCCACCGTCAGCTCCTCGCATAGAACGTTGTCTTACTCTACTTGCTCGGGTCGTTGATCGCGCCTGTCTGAGGCCCCGCGCCACAATCTGATCCGGCCGCGTGCCCACCCCTCATCATCGGGGCACCCGCCCCCCTTTTTTCCTGTAGCCGTTATGCGGTGACAATAGCCAGAGCGCGTCTTGTCTCAGTGGTGCAGGATTGATAAGAACGCGCTGGGGATGCTGATGTAAAAGACAGGCCAGCCGAAGCAGAAGACCATGCCGGCCAGTGAAGCCGCCATGACACCTCTCCCAACGTTGCGCCACCTCTCATCGACTCTGAACAGGTAGACGCCCACTCCGAGCGAGGCAAGGAGGATGAACCCGAATTTTGATTCGAGGGTGAATCCCAAGACCACGAGGACAACGCTGGCGACGATCAACACCAGGAAGCTAATCGGGCTGTTCGATGAAAGTGTTGCGTGATCCTCTCGTTGGCTTTTCAAAATGTCACGTTCTCTCTCAGCACGGCGAGCACGACTGGCACGATGAGGCAGCCTATGGCTGCTCCGCCCCATCGGGGGGTTCTCCATATCAGGGGCAGCAGCAGCGCTGCGCACGCCATGACCGAGCAGGTCATGATGAGCGCGGGGCGTTCGCTGGCCGCTTCATGTGGAAGGAAGTAGCCGATGATCGAATACAGGATTTCGCAAACCGCTGTGATAATTGGCGCGCTCCACGTCGCAGCCGCCCACGAGATGGCAGGGAGTTTGATGGATGGCATCAGATGTTTCCGTTGAGGGCTATGACGCTTCGAAGTAGTTCACCACAAGGGTGTTCGACTTGGGGTAGAGGAATCCATGGGCTTGTTTGTGCGATAGAGGGTTCGCGGTGTTGATGTAGCTGTCAAGTTCGTCGCTCGTTTCTGCTTTTCCGGGGGGAAGCAGGCCGCGAAGCTCGCTCTTGATCTTTGGTGTTTCTTGCCGGGGGGAGTCTCCGAGCTGTTTTGCGAGGTTCTGCGTGATGTCGGGGGTCAGTCGGATTACCGCGTCAAGCCAGTAAGCGCCGGGGCCAGGAACCCGTGGGTCTCCGTAGTACCCGCCTGCCCATGTGGCCGTGTAGTCGTCTCCGATGTTCCGCAATCGTTTTTTGAGGGGTTCGAGGTCATGGCGGATCTCGCCTTTCCACTTTTTATCGGGGTCGTCTTGCTGCTGATCCTGAGATTTCGCGGCGGTGCTGTTGGTGCTGGGTGGCCTGCTGGCGCAGCCAGCGCTCCCAAGAGTGATGAGCGCGACCGCTATAGCTGTGAACTGTCTCATCAACGAGCCTTTCTCGTGTGGGATTCGGAGCGTCAACGTGGCTGGCTGGGCTCGTTCTCAGGGTCACGGGAGCGTTCGGGTTCCGAACCGCTTGAGACGGTTGCGTTCGGCGCCTCCCCGAGGGTCCAGGTGACCGTTCGTGTCAACTCGCCGCTGGTGTCAAACGGCTTTGCCCACCCGATCTCCTCGAACCTGCCGTTGACGCTATCGGGGGTGCCCGAGTCCATGTCCGCCGCCCCGCCTTTGTTGAAGTTGTAGCGGTCTTCAGCGTGGACTGTCACTTCCATCGTCACTTGGTTGCCGTCCACCCGCACATCGGCGCTCGCCCATTGGTAGTACGCGCCAATGGTCTTTTTCCAGTCCTCGGTGGCCGGGTAGTGGCCTTCGGCGTTCACGCCCCCGGTCATGGAGAACGAAGTGTTGCCGTTTCTCACGAGGCTTTCGGCCGCGCGTTGGGCTTCTGCGATCTTCTCGTTCACGTTCGCCCTGATGCTGGAATCTTCTTTGTACGCGGTTTCGTAGTCGAACTTCATCGGCGTTCCGCTGTTCTCCCGAAAGTGCGAGTACATCCGGGTTGCGTCGTCCAAATCGGGACGCAATAGTTTCGCGCCTTCGTTCATGGCCCCCCACTTCGCCCAAGAAGCCTCGTCCGCGAGGTTGGATTCCTTCGAACCGTACTCGTAAGAGTCGTCCAAGAGTCCGGTCATATCCGGTCGTTGCGGCGATCCTACGTGGTATTCAGCGTCTTTATGGGCGCTTCCCGGCATCGGCCCTTGGTCTCCTCGTCCTCTCGAAGGGTCTCCGGGCCTGTCGGGGTCTTTGCCGTCTAGAGGGCCTTCTTTGAACGGCTCGAATTTGTCCGCTTCGCTTTTGACGCTGTCGAGTTGGTCGCCGAGTTCTTCAGCGAGGTGTTGGTCTGCTGCGAGTTCGGCGGCGTTGAGGTCATCGGTGGTCTCGTACTCTAGTGCGGATTCGCGGGTTGCTTCGGCGTGCGCGTGCAAGGCTGCCGCGACCTCGTGGGCGTTGATGTGCTGGTTGGTGATCGCGGCTGTGAACGCTGCGGCGAACGGGGCTCCGACCGGGCCGAGGGCGGTCATCATCATGCCTTGGAACACGCTCGGGTCGAACGCGATGGTGCCGTCGAGCATGAGCGCCATCTGTTCGGTCTGCTCGGCATGCGCGAGCATGGCCTCCTGGTCGGCGTTCAACGGCTGGCCCACGATCCTCCTTTACTCGGCGCAAAGCCGGTGTGGACTCTAACATCCCCGTGGGACTCCAAAAACACTCAGGCTGCATTCGGGAAAGTGTTCTAAAGGGTTGCTGCTGGGACTCTTTAGGTTCATGCCGCTGCTGCTTCGGATACGGCGCGGACACCCGTGTTGGTCATGAGGGTTCAGGGGCGTGCGGCCCGCCCATTGGTTAAGGGGTGAGTGAGACTTTCGCGCCGCCCGAGTACGCCGAGTCGTGGAGGTCTATTTCCTTCGGTTGCGCGTCTTTCGGCATGTCGTACACGACTTTCGCGGTGACGATGTTGCCGGGGTTGATGTTGTCCCACACGGGGATGTCCGATCCGCCGAGGGCGATCTGAGCTTCTGTGTCAGGCTCGAATCGTCTGCCTTGCTGGTCGAAGAGCTTTTGGTTGGACGGCGAGAAGGACTGCGGTTGCCCGCTCGTGTTCTGCACGGTCATGGTCACGACGACGAATTGGCCTTGTGCTTTTTTCGCGAGATAGGGGTTGTCTCCGACTTGGGAGAGTCCTGCTTTCACGTCTGTCACGGTGAATTCGAATTTGCCGTCGCGCACATGGTCGTTCAGCTTCGCGGATGACTTCTGCGGGGCTTGCCCAGACGCTTCCGGCTTGTCTTTGGAATCTTTGCTCACGGCGAAGATAGAAACCGGGACGCAGCATCCGAGGATGAGGAGACCGCCGACGATCCAAGGCCACTTGCGAGTTTTCTTCGCGGGCGGTTGTTGCTGCGGGTAGCCGGGTTGAGCTGGGTTGTTCGGGTCTTGGTTGTACATCGTTGTACTCCTTTCTGAGGTCGAACTGTAAACGATCATGCCGTGTGCCACAGATCCGGGGGCCTATGCGTCGATAAGCGAGGTCACGCGGAGGTCTTCGCCTCACGATCTGAGTTATATTGGTCGAGCGACAGGATTGCTTGGCGTTTCCTCTTGTCCGCTATGAGCGTGTAGCCCCTCGTAGTGTTGGGCGACTTGTGGCGCATGAGGTCTTGGACGACGGCGAGGTCTGCGCCACGGTCGGACAGCTCGGTTCCGTACCAGTGCCTCAGCGAGTGCGGGGTGCCTTTGACCTTGGCCCGACGCATCGCCAGACTGATGACTTGCGAGACGGATTTGCTGTCCACATGTCCCCCGTTAGGTGGTGGGAACCAGAAGCCTTGAGCTGGCATCTTCTTGGCGAGTTCCGCGATGAGCGGGTGCAGGGGGAGCGTCTTGGTTCTGTTGCCTTTGCCGTTCACGACGAGGAAACGCGAGTCCACGATGTCTTCGCCCCGGATTTTCGCTATCTCAGCGACCCGGAGCTCTTGGCAGGCTGCGAGCAAGACTCTTGCTCGTGTGGTCGGCTGCATGCGGCAGTCGGCGAGGAGGCGGGCGAGTCCGTCGCTTGAGACGGGCCGGGGATCTCGTTCGGGGTGCCGCACGGCTGCGATCTTGACCATCGGGTCGTCGGACCTGTGGTCTTGGAATTGGAGCCACTTGAACCATGCGCGCAGATGCGTCGTGTATGTGGCGACGGTGGCGGTTGACCATTCGGGGTGTTGCGCGATCCACCGCTTAATGTCGATGACTTGGGCGTGCGCGGGCTGCACTCCGGTGTCTTTGTGGAACTTGCTAACGAACCGGACGCGCTCGGAGATAGTTGTCTCTTCGCGGCGTTGGATAGTCATGTCGGTCTGCCAGTCTTCGAGCAGCATTGTTTCCCCCCGAATGAAATTTCCTTCCATGTCGCAGATCATGGCATGAGTCACACCAGGCGCAATTGGCGCGTCTGACCTTGTTATCACCCCTTTGCCGCTCGGTGACATTGCGGGACTTGCCCGCCCGCCCTGAACCAGAGTGAGGCGGGTCATGCCGCCACGTCCTGTCGAACAGGAGAAAGAGATTTGCGGGAGAAACGCACTACTGGTCCGTAGTCAGATGCTCTATCCGTTGAGCTACGGGTGCTGGCCGCTCGGATGGCTTGCCATGCGAGCCATCCGGTAATACGGTATGAGCCGCCTACACGCCAATTTGGTACGACGACGTGCCGTTTTGCCATCCTGGGGTATGGGTGTCACGAGCTGCCCGAGCAGCGCGGACTGTGGGGTCCGTTCCTCAGTCCGCGCGGCTCGGGCGAGATGGAAACAACGGCCCTGTGCGCCGCGCCCGCGAAGGCTCAAGGACGAACGCGACGGACAAGCCGCCCGCCGATGAATCCTTTTCCTGCGGTGCGATTCCCGATTCCAACCAGGTTTCGCGTGCCGAGCGGCTTGGCGGCGGGCGGCCCTTGCGCCGAGAGGCTTACTTGACGAGGGTGAATTGGACGACGTCGAGCATGCGCTCACGGAATCCTATGGCGGATCCGGTGAGGTATTTGATGTAGATGTCGTAAACTTTTTGCCCCGCGAGTGCGATGGCCTTGTCTTTGTTGGCTTCGAGGTTGGCGCGCCAAATGTCGAGGGTTCGGGCGTAGTTCAGCGAGAGGGCGTGTTCGCGTTCGAGCGTGAAACCGCCGTTGGCCGAGTATTCGCGGACGATCTCGGGACTTGGGAGCTGGCCGCCGGGGAAGATCACCTTCGAGATGAACAGGATGAACCGCAGCCGCTCGGAGGTCATGTTCACACCGCGTTTTGCGAGTTCGTGCACATGGAAAGAGACGATGGTGTGCAACAACAAGCGCCCATGCTCGGGGAGGACTTGGTGGGCTTTGGCGAAGAACGCCTCGTAACGTTCGCGCCGAAAGTGCTCAAACGCGCCGATGGACACGATCCGGTCCACGGGTTGGTCGAACTCCTCCCAACCTTGCAGCCTGACCTCTGCGCTGCGCCCGTTCGGGTTGTGCAGATTTTCCAGCTCTTTCGCGACATGCTCGGACTGGTGCTTGCTGAGGGTGAGGCCGATGACGTTCACGTCGTATTTCTCGACTGCGCGTTTGACCGTGGCGCCCCAGCCGCAGCCGACGTCGAGCAGGGTCATGCCCGGTTCCAAGCCAAGTTTGCCCAGCGCGAGATCGATTTTCGCGTACTGCGCCTCTTCCAGAGTCATGTCTTCACGCTCGAAGTAGGCGCAGCTGTAGGTGCGTGAGGGGTCGAGGAACAAGAAGAAGAACTCGTCAGAGAGGTCGTAATGCGCTTGAACGTCGTCGAAATAGGGCTTCAAACTGGACATTGCCAAAGTCATCCTTACGAAATTGCCGTTGCTGCTCTCTGATTCGCTCATGCGCGAACGAGGAGCTTGGGAATCTGAAACCGAGCATGAAGGCTCAGCACGCAGGGATACTATCGAGCAAAGGGCGACGGACAACCCTTTGTTACAGCATCGTAATAAAAGAAAATGCATCCGCAGAGAAAGAAAATGCATCCGCAGAGAAAAAACGTCGGCCGCACGAGCGTCGGGGACCCTGAGAGGACTACGGCGGCGACCAGCCGTCCTTTTCGGCTCTGCGCTCAGAAGGGCTGCGCCGGCGCCCCTGTCGGCAAGCTGTGGAAATGGGGTTCGGCGACAGACGCGCTCATGTTTTTTCGCTCAACCCGAGCCCGCGCAAAAGGATCGCCTCGGCGTTGCGGACGTCCTCGACGGTGATGGTCATCAGCTGCTCGTCGGTGAAGTCGTCCACGTTGTCCGTGTGGTCGAGCCGGTGTTCGCGTTCTTCTTCAGAGCGTTCGACCAAGTTCCGCACGAAGCGGCCGTTCCCGGCGATGTCGATGCTGGGGCGCGGTGTTCCGTTATGGTCGGGCGTGGTGCTGTTGGCGAGCCTGCCGAGCACGCCTGCGAGCTCCACCTGGGCCTCGTCGTCAAACAGGCTGTCCCTGGAATGCGCCAGCCGGACGGCGATCTCCACCAGCTCGTCAGGGGTGTACGAGGGGAACGCGATGGAACGGGTGAAACGTGAGCGCAGGCCTTCGTTCGCGCTGAGGAACAGGTCGAGTTCGGCGCGGTAACCGGCGATGATGACGACCAAACGGTCCCGGTCGTTCTCCATCCTGGCGAGGAGCGTGTCGATCGCGACCAGGCCGAAGTCGTTTTTCGCGCCGGTGGACACAAGCGAATAGGCCTCGTCGAGAAAGAGCACGCCGTCGAGGGCGCTGTCGATGACGGCGTTGGTTTTCGCCTCTGTCTCACCGATGTGCTGGCCGACCAGGTCGGGCCGGTGGACCTCGCGGATGGTCTCTTTCTTGAGCAGCCCGAGTCCGCAGTACATTTTCGCGACCACTCTGGCGATCGTGGTCTTCCCGGTGCCGGGAGGGCCTGCGAAGACCAGGTGGTGCGCGCGCTGTCCGACGGCGAGCCCGCGCTCCTGTCGGCGCAACGCCATCGCCACACTGCTTTTCAGCCGCGCGACTTGGTCCTTCACTTCGTCAAGGCCGATGAATTGGTCGAGTTCCTGTTCGGCGATGTCGAGGAGCGCGGCTTTGCGTTCCGCCGCCGCGGGATCGATGTGCTCGTGCTCGTCCGGCTCGGTTTCCGGGTCCCACGGGTCGGTGCGGGCGTTGATCCGCGCCGCCGTGGTCGTGGGCAGGCCGAAGCTCGCGTCGCCGAGCGCCTGCTCGGCCTGCGCGTTGCCAGGGTCTGAGGCGTACAGCTCGTGGAGGGCTTCGAGCGCGCCGTCCTCGTCGTCGAGCGCGCGCAAGCACAGCGCCCGTGCCAACGCTCCGTCGGCGGCCGCGGCCGCGATCGGGCCTTGGGGCTCGTCCAGGTGCGACAGCGCGGGGGAGTGCATGCCGAGGCGGGCGAGGGCGATGCCGAGCGCGATCCGGGCGGCGTGCTTGGAAGTCGGGTCGAGATCTTTCGCCGGATTCTCGGCATTGGCGTTGTTCTCGGCGACCGTCGGGGTCAACAAGGCGACCACGTCGGGCCAGCGGGCGGCGTGGTAGCAGATTGCGGCGGTCAGCCAGCGCGCGTCGAATCTGCCGGGCTGCTCCTGCAGCACGGCAGCGGCGATCTCATGCGCCTTGCCGAGGTCCCCCTGCGCTGCTGTCGCAGCGGCGAGCGCGAGACGGAACCCGGCCGGTTCTGCTGCGCGCAGTTGCAAGTAAAGGCCTGACTCGTAGCGGAAGCCCAGCGCTTCGGGGCTCAGCCCGACCTCCCTCGCCAACTCTCCCGAGTTCGTCGAGTTGGCCACAATGGACTCCAACACAGGGAGAGAAAGATCACCTGCGGCGGCGAGGCCGACCCATCCGTCGCACGCGTCGTGCGCGACGCGGACCAGCGAAGCGAAACCGGAGCGGGCCGAGCCCAAGTCGGCGGGGCGGCGCCTGCCCCGAACGGGCAGGCCCAGCGCGAGGCAGCAGGTCGCGAAACGGCTCACCGTCTCGGAGCTAGGCGCCATTGGCGGCTCCGGCCATGGCGACGCGCAGGCTGCGCGGGCGCAAGTCCGTCCATGCGCTCTCGACGAAATCCAGGCACGCTTGACGGGAATCGCCGTCCGGAGCTCCGTGTTCGATCGTCCAACCGGCAGGAACGGCCGCGAACACTGGCCACAGGCTGCGCTGCTCTTCGTCGTTGATGAGGACGAAGAAACGGCCTTGCTCGTCGTCGAAGGGATTTGTCGGCACGTTTGCTCCTTTCATGTAAGCCAATGCTAACCTAAGAAAGGTTGGATTGAACTGCTAGCCCCTGAATTCTAGAATGCGGAGCCGAAACATGCCTGAAGTCCTCGCACGCGCCAGCGCCCCTGCCATCATGGCTCGAATTGCAGCGTCGGGACTGCGCAAAGACTACGTCGTATACGAGCGAGAAGGCGTTTGGTGGTACGCGGGCGGCGCGCTCGCCTCGGCGAAGCTCACCGCGAGCTCGTTGATCCTCTCCCGCGACGGGGCTCCCGCGCTGTCCGAGCCGTGGCTCGGACGCCCGGAGGAGGCGTTGGAGCGGGCCTCGGCATGGCTCCTTGAGCAAGGCGAGCGCGTCTTCGGCTGGGTCGCTTTCGAGTTCGGCGCGTATCGGCCTGGCTTCGGGGACCGGGTTCCCCCCGACACGGCCCTCGCGACACTCCTGACCCCGGAGGTTCTTGTGCGCGCCGAAGGCGACGAGGTCGTCGTGGAGTCCGGAGACGAAGCCGCGCGGTCCGCGGTGGCGGAGGCGCTTGAGGTCCCGCTCGCCGGTGCCGGTCGGACTCCGACCCCGGTGGACGTGCGCCTGGACCCATCTGGCTACCGGGAGCGGGTCGCGCAGGCGGTGTCGGAGATCCAGCGCGGCGACTACCAGAAAGTCATTCTTTCCCGACGGGTGGACCTGCCTTTCGAGGTGGATTTCCCGGCGAGCTACGAGCGCGCCCGAGAGCACAACACCCCGGTGCGGTCGTTCCTGCTCAGCCTCGGCGGCGTTCAGGCGTTGGGCTTCTCCCCGGAGATGGTCGCGGTTGTGCGGCCCGACGGCTTGGTGATCACCGAGCCGCTCGCGGGGACGAGAGCTTTCGGCCGGGGCGAGAGCGAAGATCTCGCCGCCCGACGCGAGCTTGAATCCGATCCGAAGGAGATCCACGAGCACGCGATCTCGGTGCGCGGGTCGTTGCACGACCTTGACGGCGTGGTCGAACCGGGGAGCGCCGAAGTGGGGCGATTCATGGTGGTCCGCGAGCGGGGCAGCGTCCAACATCTCGCGTCGACGGTGCGGGGTCGGCTCGCCCAAGGGCGTTGCCGCATGGACGCCCTTGCGGCGCTCTTCCCCGCGGTCACGGCGTCCGGGCTCCCCAAAGCTGAGGGCGTCGACGCGATCCTGCGGCTCGACGGCCCCTCGAGGGGCTTGTACTCAGGCTCGGTGTTCTCGGCCGACCGGGACGGCGGTCTCGACGCGGCGCTGGTGCTTCGCGCGGTCTACCAAGAAAACGGACGGGCGTGGCTGCGCGCCGGGGCGGGTTTGGTGGGGCAGTCCACGCCGGAGCGCGAGTTCGAGGAGACGTGCGAGAAGCTCGCGTGCGTCGCGGAGCACCTCATCGCGAAACAATAGCGAACGGAAAGGCCGGGGCTGAGCGGTCGGCGCGCCTGATCGCCCCGCCCCGGCCCGGCGCGCTCAGGCGTGCGCGAGCTGGGCCGCTATGGCGCGCTTGTCCACTTTGCCGACCGCTGTCATGGGCAGCGAAGGCAGTCGCAACAGAACATCGGGTTGTTTCTCGACGGACAAGCCTCGTTCGGCGAGGAAGGCCCGCAACTGCGGGAGTTCCAGCTGGCCCGCGCCGGCGTCTTCCGGGCGCAGCACGACTGCCGCGCAGACCTTCTCGCCCAAGTACTTGTCCGGGCACGGGACCGCCGCCGCGGCGCTGATCTGGGGGTGCGCGAGCAGATGCCCTTCGATCTCTTCGGCGGAAATCGTCTCGCCGCCCCGGTTAATCACATCTTTGACCCGCCCGACCACGACAAGATGCCCGGACGGAAGCCGCTTGGCGAGGTCGCCGCTGCGATAGAAGCCGTCCGGCGTGAACGAGCGCGCGTTCGCTTCCGGCGCGTTGTAGTAGCCAGTGATCGTGTACGGGCCGCGCACTTCGAGCTCGCCGATCTCGCCCTCAGGAACCTGCGCCCCTTCTTCATCCACCAAGCGCACCTCGTCCTCGTCGGACATAGGGCGCCCCTGCGTGGTGAAAACGAGTTCCTCGGGGTCGTCCGACCGGGTGCAGCAGATCAGGCCTTCGGCCATGCCGAACACCTGCTGCAGCGTGGCTCCGAGGGCGTTTTGGATCTCCCTGGCCTGTTCGGATTCGAGTTTCGCGCCGCCCACCTGCAAAAGTCGCAGCGAACTCAAGTCGGAGGACTCCCATTCGGCTGCCGCCGCCCACAGCTGGGCGAGCGGCGGGGTCAGGGCGGTGACCGTGACGCCGTGCTGCTCGATTGCGGCGAACGCCGCCTCGGGGCTGGGGTCGGAGGCGAAAACCGTCGTGCCGCCGAGGCTGATGGCGCCGAGGACCCCAGGGCAGGCGAGCGGGAAATTGTGCGCGACGGGCAGCGCCGCGAGATACACGTCCGACTCGGACAGCTCGCAGGCCTGCGCTGCCGCAGTCAGGTTGTACCAGTAGTCCCGATGGGTGCGCGGGATGAGTTTCGGCAGCCCCGTGGTGCCTCCCGACACCAGGAGGAGCGCAGGCGCCGCCGGGTCGATCGCCGGCGCGCTGTTCGATTCGGCGTACGCCTGGCCTGCCGCGAGCACCACGTCGATGGTGAGGGCGCGCACCGGGGGCGAGACCAGCTTGGCGATCTGCGGTGTGGTCAGGTGCGCGACTGCCCCGCAGATCTGGGTGAAATGGTTGAGCTCGGCGTCGCGGTGTCCGGGCAAGCACATGACGGGCACCACGCCTGCGGCGAGGGAGCCGAACAGCGCGATCAGGAATTCAGGCGAATTCGGAACTTGGAGGAGCGCTTTCTCGCCAGGCTCCAAACCGAACGCGGCGAGGCCTCTGGCGAAAGCCTGTGTCTCGTCTTCGAGTTCTTGGTAGGTGAGCGTCCGCTCGCCTTGCGCCACTGCGACACGATCCGGCCAGCGCTCGACGGCCCGGGAGAGGAGCGCTCCGAGCGCGCTCGTGTTCACATCGCCTCCCATGCGCGGTGCTTGCCGCCGCTGCGCGCCGACCAGGCGAGGTGCGGGCGGCTCTTTTCGTCACACGCGGCCCCACGTCGCAAAACGCCCGGGCTCGTGAGTTGTCTCGGCATGTTCATCAGCTCGATCTCTCGTGTTGTGATGTCCGGGCCAGGAAGGCTGCCCAAACAAAAGTAAGGGTACCCTATGTTGCGCTGTGGCCTCGTGCCGCCCGCCCGAATTTTTGCCACTGCGCGGGCGCGCCACTGCGGGACGCAGAAAATCTGCGACCGCCCCGAAGACGCTTGAAGGGCCTGCTCCGCGGCTTGCGCCTGGGCGGCGGCGCCGAAAACGACCATCTGTTGCCCGCCGCGTCCGCCGGACATCCGCCCGGCGCGCCTCCAGGAACCATTAGGGCAGCGGCTTCGGGGCGGCCGCCGCAGGAGCCGCCAACGCGGACTCCGCAACCATGCCGAGCGCGGCTGCCTTCGCCGATCTTCCCATGTCGTCTCCTCGGAAAACCGTCTCTGCGAGAGCCGTCCCCCTCGGAACTTCCCCTGGCGCACGTTTCTCCGCGGTCTCACGTCAACGATCCGCCGCCGCGTGCCGGCGCCCGGTCCCCGCTCTCAGCCCCGTTCCCCGCCGTGGGCGCAGAGGGGGTTCGCTCCCGCCCGTCTCGTGTAACCTCGCAGCTATGACGGTGCTGACCGCCGCCGCCCTCGACACGCAGAACCGCGAGTTGCTGCTCGATGAGCGCGCGAGGCTGACAGCGGAGCGCGCGAGGCTGCATGAAATGATCGCGGCCCGGCGCCGATGGGAGGGCTGGTTCGACAACTGCGACTCCGACCTGTGGTACGCGCAGCGAAAACTCGAAGACCTCGACGCCATTGAGCAGGCTCTCGCCGAGCATCCGGGAGCGCAACTGGTGTTTCTGGACATGCGCACCGGGGCGCGGGGCAAGGCCGCGGTCGCGGTCGGCGACGTCGACACGGCGGATCGGATCTCCATCGCGGTGCCGGGGATGAACACCACGCCGGGGCGGAGCATGGTGGACATGGCGCGGGAGGCGAAGGCGCTGCGAGACTGCGCGGCGACAATCCTGCGCAATGAGGGTTCGGCCGAGACAGTGGCCTGCGCGGCATGGATCGGATATGAGACGCCGCATGCCGAGCTGGATCTGAAAATGATGCAGAGCAGGAGGTTCGGCCCTGGTTGGGGGGACGGCGCGGTGGGCGCGCTCCGGCTTTTGAGCGTCGCGCACGCGAAGCGGGGCGCAGTGGATCTCGCTCGTTTTGTGGGTTCGTTCCGCCATGCGGCGACGCAGGGCGCGCATCGGCCCGCGATCACGGCGCTCGGCCATTCGTACGGTTCGCTCACCACGTCGCTCGCCTTGCAGTCCCTGCCGAGGGGCGCGGTCCAAGATGTTGTCTTCTTCGGTTCGCCGGGCATCAAGGCCGGGTCAGCCGAGCAGCTGCGCGTCGAACCGGGGCATGTGTTCGCGATGCAGGCGGTCGGGGACATGATCCGAAAGGTGAACCGCTGGTTCAGCGCCCCCGTGGTCGAGGCCCCCTGGATTCAGCGGCTCGCGACGCGCGCCGCTGTCGGGCCGGGCGACGGGCAGGCCCACGACAGCGCCATCGGCCACGCGGACTATCCCAGGCTCGGCGGGAACGGCCAACTGCGCATCACCGGCTACAACATGGCTTGTGTGCTCGCCGGACGCTCGGACCTCGCGGTGCGCGGCGTGTGAGCGAGCCTCGCCACAAGAGCTTGCCCGCACCAGGAGTTTATGTAATGCTTACCTAACTCAGCCCTGCTCAGTCGTGTCTTGGAGGTACCACTTTGTCGCAATCCGTGCTGCAAGCTGCCGGGGAACCCCCCGAGCCTCGGCGCGGCTTCGTGACCCGGCACCAAGTCACGGGCTGGCGGTTCATGTTGCGCCGGGCCGCTTCCGGCGTCGCTCTGCACGACACAAGAATGCTGGTCGAGCCGTTGCGCTCCCAGTCCCGCGCTTTCAGCTTGGGCCTCTTGCTCCTTGTCGCGGGCGTCGTCGGCTGTTTTGTGTTCTCGCTCATCAGCCCGGTCGGCGCGGCGAGCGAGCACGCTGTGCTCGCGGACAAGAGCACCGCCGCTTTGTACCTCCGGCTCGGCGACACAGTGCATCCGGTGCTCAACCTCGCCTCCGCTCGCCTCGCCATCGGTCGATCGGAGAGCCCGACCTGGGTTCGCGGCGCCGAGCTCGACCAGTTCCGCAGGGGAAATGTCCTCGGCATCCCCGGCGCTCCGGAGCGGATGGCGCAAAGCGACGAGCGCGACGCGCAATGGACCGTCTGCGACACGGCGCCGCCGCCAGCCCACGGCGTCATGCCTTCGGTCACGGTGATCGCCGGCCCCCTCGCGGCGGGCGAGGGCAAGGCCGCCGCGTTCTCCGGCGATCAGGCGGTGCTCGCGCGGACTGCGCGCGCCGCCTGGCTGGTCTGGGACGGGCACCGCGCCAGGATCGACCTCGCCGACCGCGCGGTCACCTCGGCATTGGGCGTGGAGCCGGACTCACCGGCGCCACGGGTCTTGTCGCAGGCATTGGTCGACGTCATTCCCGAAGGCCCGCGGCTGAGCGCGCCTGTCCTCCCCGGCGCGGGCGAGCAGCCCCGGTTCGCCTTGAACCGGCCGATCGGCTCGGTCGTCGCGGCCCGGACGCTCGACGGCCGGACGCAGAACTACGCTGTGCTGCAGGAAGGTTTGCAACCGATCCCACGCGTGCTCGCCTCGGTCCTGCGCAACACGAACTCCTACGGGCTCGCCGCAGTGCCGGTGCTGCCTCCGGACCAGATCTCCCGGCTTCCCGTCGCGAACCGGATCGACACGTCCGTGTACCCCGCGGACCCGGTGAAGGTCATCAACCCCGCCGCCGCGCCAGTGCTCTGCGCGCGCTGGTCGAAGCCAGATGCCTCGGCCGTCTCCACGCTCACGCTGCTCTCCGGCGCCGCGCTGCCGACACACGCTCCAGACAAGGCGGTGAGCTTGGTCGCTTCGGGCACGCCCGGAACTGCCGACCGCGTGGCGATCACGCCCGGCACGGGCTATCTCGCGCAAGTCGTCGGCCAAGAGGCCGCTTCCCCCACCCGTGAGGCGTTGTTCTGGATTTCCGACACGGGTGTTCGCTACGGCGTCGACACGAACGACAAGGACAGCAAGCCGCTCGAAGCGCTCGGCCTGCGTGAGCCCGCGCTGCCGATCCCCTGGTCGGTTCTGCGCCTCTTGGCCCCGGGGCCGACCCTTTCGCGAGCCGACGCCCTGCTCGCCCATGACAGTCTTCCCGCAGATCCTCGCCCAGGCCGGGTCTCCGCGCAGGAGCTGGGGCAGTGACCCGCGTTCTCTTTGAAGCCAAGCGGAGGTTGCCCGCGCCCGACGCGCGCACCGGTGTGATCGTGGTGGAGCCGCCGCCGGAGCTGCCGCGGCTGATTCCGCCGTCGCTGCTTCGTCGAGCGATGCCGTGGGTGATCGGCGCCCTTGTCGTCGGCATGGTCGTCGCCCTGTTCGCCACAGGCATGCGCCTCATCACGCCGCAGACGTTGTTCTTCCCCTTCGTCCTGCTGCTTGCCGCCACCGGCATCTTCCGGGGCTCGGGTTCTGGAACGCCGGTCGCCGAAGTGGACGCGGAACGCGCCGATTACTTGCGGTACCTGTCTCGGGTGCGCAGCGAAGCCCGAACCGCCGCGAACGCGCAACGCGCGGCGCTCGAATGGTCCCATCCGGCTCCGACCGGGCTCGCCGCCGTCGCCGGGACGCGGCGGCAGTGGGAGCGCGATCCTGGCGACGCGGACTTCCTCGTCGTTCGCGTCGGCCTTGGCGACGTGCCTGCCGCGGCGGCCCTGCGGGTCGGCGAGAGCGGCGACGAGGCCGACTTGGAGCCAGTGTGCCAAACCAGCCTCGCCGCGCTCATCGAAGCCCATCGCGACCTCGCGCACGCCCCCGTGACCATCGACCTCGCCGCAATCCGCGAGATCGTCGTGCACGGCCCCGCCGACGAGGTGCGCGAAGCCCTTTCCGCCTGGATCGCCAACGCGACATGCTGGCATGATCCCGCCGTGCTCGCCGTCGCCGCGTTGAGCCCGCACATCGATTCGCCCGCATGGACGTGGCTCAAATGGCTCCCGCACACCGACATCCCCGGCAAAGCAGACGGCCTCGGCCCGGCCCGGCGGCTCACCGCCGACGCGAGCGCCTTGCCCGGACTTGTCGCGGACGTGCTGCAAGGGCGCCCGCCGCGCGGCGGGGGACCAGCGGCTCTCGGGCATGTCCTCATCGTTGTGGACGACCCGGCATGGCGCCCGGACGCTGTGCTGCCGCCCGAAGGATACGCGGGGGTCGTCCTCATCCGCCGGGCAGAAGAGGAGCCTGGCCTGGATGAAGAAGTCGACCATGCCCGCCTCGTCCTGAAAGTCGAAAACGGTTCGCTCCAGCAGTACAAGCACGGCGTTTGGCGCGATTACGCCGCCCGCGCGGACACGCTCGAGCCGTCCGAAGCCGCGCACCTCGCCCGGCAGCTGGGACGCTGGGACTCCGGCCCCGTGGCCGTGGACTCCCGCGTTTCCAGCACGCACGGCTCGGGCTTCCCGGCCCTGCTGGGCATCGAGGACCCCGCCGACCTCGATGTGACCTCCTTGTGGTCCAGGAGATCGCGCGACCGCGAGCTGAGGGTCCCCATCGGGGTCACAAGCACGGGCGAGCCGCTCATGTTCGACCTGAAGGACGAAGCAGAAGGCGGCATGGGGCCGCACGGCCTCATGATCGGCATGACTGGTTCTGGAAAGTCCCAGACGATCATGGCGATCCTCCTTTCGCTCCTCACCACGCATCCCGCAGACCGGCTCATCGTCATCTACCTGGACTTCAAAGGTGAGGCGGGAGCCGACATCTTCCGCGAATTCCCGCAAGTCGTCGCCGTCATCTCGAACATGGCCGAGAAACGCTCGCTCGCCGACCGTTTCTCCGACACCCTTCGCGGCGAAATCGCCCGACGCGAGCAGCAGCTGCGCGAAGCGGGCCGCCAAGTGCAGGGCAGCGCGTTCAACTCGGTCGCCGAATACGAGAACGCCATAGCCCACGGCCACGACCTGCCGCCGATTCCGACCCTCTTCATCGTCGCGGACGAGTTCACCCTCATGCTCGCCGACCACCCCGAGTACGCGGAGCTCTTCGACCACGTCGCCCGCAAGGGCCGCTCCCTGCGGGTGCATATCCTTTTCGCCTCCCAGACGCTCGACATCGGTCGGATCAAAGACATCGACAAGAACACCTCCTACCGGATCGGCTTGAAGGTGGCGAGCCCCGCCTCGTCCCGTCAAGTCATCGGGGTCGAGGACGCGTACCACATCGAATCCGGCAAGGAGCACAAAGGCGTCGGCTATTTCGTGCCCTCGCCAGGAGCCATGCCCATCAAGTTCCGCGCCTCCTACGTCGACGGCGTGTACGAACCCCCGAGGGCCATCGCCGCCGCGAAGCCGTACGCCTCGGCCGAGCCGAAGCGTTTCACCGCCGCGTGGGCCGCGCCGGACCAGCCCGAAACTGAGGAGGCGCCCGACGGGCCCGCGCCGATCGCCAAGGCGCGCAAGCTCATCGCAGTCATCGGCGAGCAGCTCGCCGAACTCGGCCCCAAAGCCCCGGAGCTTTGGCTTGCTCCGTTGGACACCCCCGTCTCGCTCGGCGGGCTCCTGCGCCGCGTCGGCGCGAACGCCCCGAGCCTCCGTCCGTTGTGCTGGCCGGTGGGCGAGATCGACCGCCCGTTCTTGATGCGCCGCGATCCGTTGGTGTTCGACGCCGCCTCCGCGGCGGGCAACATCGTGATCCACGGCGGCCCGAAGTCCGGCAAGTCCAGCGGGCTCATGACCGTTGTGCTCTCGGCTGCCGCTGCTTGCTCCCCTGAGGACGTCCAGTTCCACATCCTCGACTACGGCGGCGGTCGGCACAGCGCGCTCGCTCCGCTCGCGCATGTCTCTGCTGTGGCCTCCCCGCATGACGATGAGCTCGTCCGGCGGATTCTCGCCGAGCTGCGCCAGCTCCTCGCCGCCCGGCGGCGGCTCTTCCGGGACCACGAGGTGGCTTCGATTGAGCAGTTCCGCCAGCGCCGCAAGACCGAGCCCGCCCTCGCCGACGGGTTCGGCGACGTGTTCTTGCTGCTGGACGACCTTTCGGCGTTCAGCAGGGCCAACACCGACCAGTTCACCACGAAGAATCCGCTGCTCGCCGAGGTCTCTGAGCTCGCGAACTCAGGTCTTGCCTACGGGATACACGTCCTCGTGACGACGGCCAACTGGATCGACGTGCCGTTGGCGATGCGCGACGGATTGGGTTTGCGGCTGGAGCTGCGGCTCACCGATCCGCGCGACAGCAACGTCCGCGACCCGGAGGCTTTGCGCAAACCAGCGGAGTTCGTCCCAGCCGACCAGCCGGGACGAGGGCTCACCCCCTCTGCGGAGCATTTCCTCTTCGCGGCGCCTCGGCTCGACGAGGAGGACACGGATGCGGGGCTCACGGCTGCGACCGCTGCCTCGGTGCGCCTGCTCAACGACCGTTATCCGGGGGTCGGGGCTCCGCGAGTGCGCGTCCTGCCGGCCTCCTTGGACCCCGCGGACCTCGAGCCGGTTCTGCCCGAGCCCGATCTGTTGGTCATCGGCCGCCGCGAAGAAGACCTCGCCCCTGCTGCGGTGGACTTCGCCGCGAACCCATTGCTGCTGGTCCTGGGCGACAGCGCGTCAGGGAAGACCACCTTGCTGCGCCATATCATCCGCTCTGTCCGTGACAACAGCACCGCGGACCAGGTCGCGTTCACGGTGGTCGACCGGCGGCTGCGGCTGGTGGACGAGCCCCTCTTCGCGGACAACGAGCACACCACCCACCTTGATCGGGTCATCCCGGCGATGCTGGGGCTCACCGCGCTCCTGGAGCAGCGCCGGCCCCCCGCTGGCCTCTCGGCGCAGCAGTTGCGCAGCTGGTCCTTCCCCGTGACCGCGAGCGACCCAGGGCAGACGCATTACCTCCTCATCGACGACGCGGACCAGATACCCGACGCCCCGGCGTTCAGCGGCCCGTATATCGGGCAACGCCCCTGGTCGGGGATTATCAGCTTGTTGGCTTCGGCTGCTGACCTCGGATTGCGAGTGATCGTCACAGCAAGAGCGGCAGGCTCCGGGCACACAGTGATGACGAATTCGCTCTTGCGGGCCTTGGTGGACTTGCAGGCGAACACACTGATGCTCAGCGGGAACCCGCATGACAGCGGTAAGATTCGAGGACACCGCTTTTCCCGTCTCCCGCCCGGCCGGGCGGTTCTCGTGGGCGACGACGACGTCCCCGCTTTCATCCAGCTCGCAAACGCGCAGAGCGCAGAAAAGAGAAAGGAAGGTCGCCGATGATCTTGCGAACATTGCCGGAGGGCATGACGGCGGTCAGTTCCCTTGTCGAGGGGATCACGGCTCGTCTCGCTGCGGCGCACGCCGCTGCGGCTCCCGCTATCACGGCAGTGGCGCCGCCCGCGATCGACGCGGTCTCGCTGTCTGCCGCAAGCAAGCTTTCCGCTCAGGGGGCGGAGCGCCAGATTTCCGGAGCCACAGGTGTCGCCGAACTGGGCAGCTCCAGCCTCGGCGTCGCTGAATCCGGAGCCAGCTACCTCGAGGGCGACCTCGCGGCAGCCGCTGTGTATTCCGCAGAGATCGGGTGACGGCCCGCAAGGGCCGAAACCTCACAATATTGTCCGTTTGAAGATGGAGAAGGAGTTTCTATGAGTTTGTTGGATGCGCATATTCCGCAGTTGGTGGCGTCGGAGGGGGCGTTCGGCGCGAAGGCTGGGTTGATGCGGTCGACGATGGCGCAGGCGGAGTCGGCGGCGTTGGGGGCGCAGGCGTTTCATCGGGGTGAGGCGGCGGTGGCGTTCCAGGCGGCGCATGCTCGGTTTGTGGAGGTCGCGGCGCGGGTGAATGTGTTGTTGGATATGGCGCAGGCGAATTTGGCGGATGCGAGCGGGAGTTATGTGGCGCAGGACGCGGCTGCGGCTTCGTCGTATTCGGTGGTGTGATTGTTCCTGTTTTTTTGGGAATGTTTCCCGGTTTTTCGTGAGGAAGGTTGTTTTATGACGCAGATTATGTACACGTATCCGGCGATGTTGGCGCAGGCTGCGGAGATGAATTCGTACGCGGCGGCGTTGCAGGTGGTGGGCGCGGACGTGGCGAGCGAGCAGGCTTTGTTGGCGGGTGCTTGGCAGGGTGACACGGGTTCGAGTTATCAGGCGTGGCAGGCGCGGTGGAATCAGAGCATGGAGGAATTGGTGATGGCGTATCGGGCGATGGCGAGCGCGCATGAGCAGAACACGCTCGCGATGAACGCCCGCGACATGGCCGAAGGAGCCAAATGGGCGTGAGCCGCGGTGCCCGATAACAGCCCCACCGCGCCAGGCGCGTGGGCGGCATGGGCCTGGCGGAGCTTTCGGGTCGGGCTGGGCGACCGCTTGCGGGCGAATCGAACAGCGACGTGAAAATTTCCATGGAACCCCGTAGCACATCACGTTCCGCCACGCCGGACTCGTTCGACGCGGTGGAACTGACTCTGCATCAGGCATGGCTCGTCGCCGAGCTCGTCGGCGCAGGCGAGTACCCTTCGTCGCTGTTCATCACTGCTCCGTTCGCCCCAGGGCACGTCGCGGAACCAGTCATCAGCCATGTGCGCCAAGAACTTGTCGAGCTCGGGGTCATCGGCCCGGACGGCAAAGTCGACAAGCGGGTCGCCTCGTGGGTCAGCGCTGTGTGCGCCGCGCAGCAGTTCTTCGAGGCGCGCACCGTGCGCGGCGACAAGAACGTGATGGACGTGGGCTCCAACCAGCTCCACGCGTTCATCGCGCACAACGACAGCCAGACAGTCGTCGCGATGCGGGCGGGCGGGCTCGTGACGTTCACCCAGCTCGGTTCCCCGCACCCGAAGACGCTCGCCAGCGTCCTCACCGCAGGCCTGCCAGGGGCGAAACCCGCGAAGTTCCGGCAGTTCGCACTGCCGACCGCGGCAGGCGCGAAGGCGGACGAACGGCTGCGGCGCGGAGCAGCCCCAGAGGCGGTGCTCGCCGAACTCGGCCTTTCCGAAGAGGCTCGGACCACGCTCAAGGCCATGCTCGACGGTCGCCGCTCCTTTGTGGAGATCTCGTTCGGCGCGCGCTTGCGCAAAACGGACCGCGTGGGGATCGGCGTGCTCGACACCGCCCTTGGCCGTGTGCTCGTCGCGCCCTCGCGAGCCCCGGACGGCCAATGGCTTTCGACGTTTTCACCGGGCACCACCCCGGCAATCGCGGCAGCTGTGCAGCAGCTCGCCGAAACACAGCTTGCTCAAGCAGAGCGGAACGAAGAGAAACAGTGCGGGGGAAAGTTCTCCAGCACCACTGACAGTCAATGGAAAGAGGCTCGATGACCGAGGGTTCGACCCTGGCCAACTCGCACGACAACGCATGGTCGGGGGAAGCTCCCGCGAGTTCGGCGAGCGGGGGGGTTGCTTCGCCGTTGGTTCGTGTCGCCGTGCTCGGCGACGGCAAACTGGCTGATCTTGCCTTGCCGACCGACCTGCCGCTTCGTGAGATCATCCCGGCGGTGCGCCGACTGGTCGCTCCGACTTCGCCGGACGAAACCACCCCGGACGGGCGACGGCTCAGCCTCGCTCCGCTCGGCGGCGCGCCGTTCAGCCTGGACGCCACATTGGACGCGGTCGGCAT
Source organism: Segniliparus rotundus DSM 44985 (assembly GCF_000092825.1). NCBI lineage: Bacteria > Bacillati > Actinomycetota > Actinomycetes > Mycobacteriales > Segniliparaceae > Segniliparus > Segniliparus rotundus. Next base: position 736,960 of record NC_014168.1, read on the forward strand.
CGTCGACGGCGACCTGCTCGCGCTGCAGCCGTTGCCCGCCGGGCCTGCGGCTGCCAGCGTGGTGGAAGACGTCGCGGATGCGGCGGCTCTCGCCGGGGCGCGAGTCGGACCTGGTTGGAACGTCGGCCTCACCCAGCGCGTTGCCCGCGTGACGGCCGCGGTCTTCTTGCTGCTGTTCACCGTGGTCGCCTCGGCCTGGTGGTCTCACGGCGGCGGTGTGCCTGCGCGCTGCGCGCTCGTCGGAGTCGCAGTGGCGGCGGTGGCGGCGAGCCTGGTTTTGCGCTCGCGGCGCTCCCCGGAGGCTTCGGCTGTGCCCAGCGCCGCAGTGCTGTTGCCTCTTGTGGCGTTGTTCCCGGTGACCGCCGCGGCGGCCGCGCTCGTCCCTGGCCCGTTCGGACCGGCGCAGCTTCTGCTCGCCGCCGCGGCCGCGACCACATGGGCGGTGCTCTGTGTGCTCGGCTCCGAGCGCTCCACGGCGTTCTTCACCGCAGTGGCGGCCTTCGGCCTCGCACATGTCCTTGTCTGCGGCGCGCAGGTCCTCTGGCACATCTCCTCGCCTGCCTCGCCGTGTGTGCTGATCCTGCTCGGACTCGCGTTGACGGTCGCGGCGCCCGCGCTGTCTGTGCTGTTCGCCCGCCTGCCTTTGCCGGACCTGCCTGCGCCGGGCGATCCTTTGCCCGCGCCGAACGACAAGACGGTGCTCGCGGATCTGCCGCGCCGGGCGAGCCGGGCCGCGTCGCTGCACACAGGTTTGATCGCTGGTGCGACATCAACCCTCGTCTTGGGTGTGCTCTGCTTGCTGCCGACGGCGGCAAACGGCGCTGGGTCGGGCAACTTCTGGCGTTGGTATGTGGCGCTCGCCGCCCTGTCGGCCACTGTGTTGCGAGCCAGGGTGCCCGCAGGCGCCGCTGCCAAAGCATGGCTTGTCACCGCCCCGGCACTCGTCGCGGCGCTCGGCGCGGGGATCGCCGCACGAGCAGGGCAATGGCTCTGGGCGCTCGTGCTGGCGGGCGTGCTCGGGGTGATCGCCGCCATATGGCTCGTGGTCGCGGCGCGGCCCAAGCTCGCAGACCCCGAAGGCTACTCGCTGCCCGCCCGACGCGCGGTGAATCTGTTCGCCCTCGCCTTGGACGCGTCGCTGATCCCGGTGATCGCCTACCTGTGCGGCGTGTTCCAGTGGGTGCTCGCCGGATGACGGCGGGCGCGCACCGGGCGAGGCGCGCCCTGGCGCTCACCGCTGTCCTCGCCGCGCTGACAGCCGTCTCCCTGCCGCCGTCCGCCGCCGCGCCGTTCTCCGGTCCGCCCGTGGTGGACATGGGGGCGTTGCCCGCCAACACGGCTCCGGTTCCGCCGCAGCCGATGGAGCAGCGCCGAGCCTGCGTCCTCGCCGGAGGCGTCCCCGATCAAGCTTTGACCGGCCTGCCGCCAGACCTTGCCGCCCTCGACTTGCCTGCCGCGCAGCGGCTCGCGAGGGGAGAGGGGCAGACGGTCGCGGTCCTCGGCACCGGGGTGGCCCGCAATCCCAGGCTGCCCGAGCTCGCCGGAGGGGGAGACTACGTCGGGCAGACCGACGGGCTCAATGACTGCGACGGCGTCGGCACGCTCGTCGCGGGCGTCATCGCGGCGCAGCCAGCGCCCGGCGACGGCTTCATCGGGATCGCGCCCTCGGCGAAGATTTTGTCGTTGCGCGTCTCCTCCGCGATGTTCAATCTCAAAACCCCCGGCGACAATCCGATGCTCGCGCAAGCTTCCGTGTCCGCGCAGGCCCTCGCCCGCGCGGTGGTGCGCGCCGCGGACCTCGGCGCCACGGTGATCGTGGTCAGCTCAGTGCTGTGCATCCCCGCGGACGTGACCGTCAACGACATCGCGGCGGTCGGCGCCGCCGTGCGCTACGCCGAAGAGGACAAGAACGTGGTCGTCGTCGCAGCTGCCGGGGACACAGACCAGGCGAATTGCTCGGCGAACCCGATCACCGGCCCGGGCCGTCCAGGGGACTTGCGGGACTGGGCTGGCGTCGAGACCGTCTCCCTCCCGTCGTTGTGGCAGCCGTATGTGCTGTCAACGGGCTCGCTCACCCCGCAAGGACGCACTTCGAAGTCCTCGCTCGCAGGCCCGTGGGTGGGCGCCGCCGCGCCGGGCGAGGCGGTGGTCTCGCTCTCCAATGCCCCTGACGTGAGCGTCGCGAACGCTTTGCTCGACGAAAAAGGCAAGCCCGTCCCGGTGCAAGGCTCCGCGTACGCGGCCGGGTACATCGCAGGGGTGGCGGCCTTGGTGCGGTCCAGATACCCCCAATTGACCGCGTATCAGGTGATGAACAGGATCACCCAGACCGCGCACAACGCGGCCCGGCTTCCCTCCAGCCTCGTCGGCTTCGGGACGGTCGACCCGCTCGCGGCGCTGACCTGGGACCTGCCCGCAGGACAAGCCCACGCCCCCAGTGATGCGGCGATGCGCCCGCCTGCGCCAAAGGTGAAGCAGATAGCGCCCCCGCCGCCCCCGCCGCAGGACCCTCGGTTGCCCAAGACCGTGGCGCTCGTGGGGACGGGGATGTTGGCTTTGGTGATCGGCGCGGCGGCAGCGATCGCCACGTTGCGAAGGAAAAAAGGAGATATCTCGTGAGCATTGCTCCTGCTCGGCCGAGTCGGGCGAGGGCGACGCTCGTCCTCGCCCTGGTGTTCGCCGCAGGTTTCTCCAGTGTGCCGTGGCGCCCGGCTTCCGGGTGGTTCGTCGGCGTCGCAGCGGCAATTGTGTTCCTCGTGCTCGCGAGCTGGGGCGGCGCGCACATCAGCACGATCCTGCGCCGCCGTTTCGCGCTTTCCTCGCGCAAGCGTCTGGTCAAGCAGGGGGATGCGGACGCGGCGGCGAAAGACCAGCAACGGGCGGCGGCCCGCGCGACGGCGTTGATCCGCGTCGCCGCGCCTGCCGGCGCCGGTCCGGCGGACTGGCTTCCGCTCTCGTTGATCGCTGGCTACCTCGACCGTTACGGTGTGCGCTGCGCCGCTGTGCGGGTGGCCTTCCGTCGCGTGGGCGACGAGCAGGAAGCATGGATCACTCTTGTGGTGGACGCGGTGCAGAACCTCGTCGCGCTGCGCGCCCGCTCCCCCCGTATCCAGCTGCACGAGCTCGCCGAGGCCACTGGCCGCAGGCTTGCGGCGCAACTGCGTGAGGAAGGCTTCTCTTCCTCGAGCGGGCGGGACCCCCAAGCGGAGCACGCTGATGACGCCCAACACCGAGAAGGGTCCCCTGCGCCGAGCCCGATCGACGGGCTCCGCGCGGACGACGGCGCAGAGGACTGGAACGGCGTGGTCGTCGGCGAGGAGCGGGTCTCCGCGTACGCTGTGGCGGCCAAGGGCGATCTCGGGGCTGTGCTCGCCGAGATCGCCGCCTACCCGGCGCGGGAGACGTGGACGGTCCTCGAGTTCACCGGCGAACCGGCGGACCCAGACCTGGTGGTCGCCTGCGCCCTGCGCAAAAAGGGCGTCGTCGAGCTGTTGCCCGCGGGGCTGCAGCCGCGCCGAGGCGACCATCTTCCCGCTCTGGCCGCTTTGGCCCCGACCGCGACCGCGCCGCTCTCCCGTTGACCCCGGGCATGGGCGGGTTTGACCTTTGCGGCTGGCTCGACCAGAATCGTCAGCCGTGAAGATTGCTGAGCGCATCAGGGGCGCGGCGGACTCGCTCGGGCCTCGGGCGCTGTGGATTTTGGTCGCTGTGGCGGCTGCCGACGCGCTGTGCGGCGCGTTCCTGGCGACCGACTTCGTCACCGGAGCGCTCGTCTTCGACACGCATCCGCATATCCGGCCACAGATGCCGTGGCTGTTCATTCTGGCGCTCACCGTCGCCATCGCCGCTGGCGCAGGGCCGCTTTTGCGCAGCTCCGAGACGATGTGGCGCTCCTGGCTGCTCCGGATCGGCGTCCCGGTGGCGCTCATGTCGGTGGTCATCTTCCTCGTCGCCGACGCCCAAGCCACCTCGTTCGCATATGTCGCCATCCGGGACGACGGCACCGCGGTGCGCCCCGCCTACCCGTATCTGCGGGCGGTCTTCGCCGCGTTCTCGCTTTTGGGGCAGTTCGCCCTGCTCGTGCGGTTCCGCCGGAACGACAACTAACGCCTCCGGACCGCTTTGAGGACAAGATCGTCAGGAGCCTCGCTCCCATCGGGCAGCGGCCGCTCGCGGCGGCGGGCCTCGTGCATGAGGATCTCCCAGTCGGAGTCGAGCAGGTCGGCGATCTGGCTCGGGACGTAGTAGTCGGCCGGATTGAAGCGGGGGTCCTTGTGCTGGTGCTGCGCGTGCTGGTGCATGTCGTGGCCGACGACCAGCAGGACGCCGCCGATGGCGACTGCTTCGATGAAACCGCTCGCGCCTTGTTCGCCCGCTGCGAGCGGCAGCGGGTAGTACTGGAGCGAGACGAGGTCGTATCTTTTTGGCTCTGGCGGGCAGGCGACGAGATCGGCGCACAACCAGGTCACCGACTCCTGCGGCACTGCTGCTGCGGCGCGTTCGATGGCGACGGAGGAAATGTCGGCCGCGACCACCTTCCAACCGTGCTCAGCGAGCCAGGACGCGTCGCCGCCCTCGCCGCAGCCGACATCGAGCGCGAGGCCGGGAGCAAGGTCCGACACCTCGGCGACCAGGGCCGCGTTCGGCAGCCCGCTCCAGATGTGCTCGTGTTCTTGATAGAGCTCGTTCCAGTCGTCTTGGTCCATGACAAAGCATGCTGCCTTCGTCCTGAGGTATATGCAAGAAAAATTGCGAAAAATGCAATAATGAATGCGTGGATCTTGCCCCGCTCGATGCAATCGGCCCGAGGGTGCGTCTTTTGCGCGGTCAGCGGTCGATGACATTGCGCGACGTCGCCGAAGCGACCGGCATCACCACAAGCACCTTGTCCCGGCTCGAATCCGGCCAGCGCAAACCCAGCCTGGAATTGCTCCTGCCGCTCGCGAGGCTGTACCGAGTCGCGCTGGACGACATTGTCGCCCCCCGCCGACCGGTGATCCACGAGTGCACCTGAAACCCATTCGCCGGGACGGCAAAGTCGTCGTTCCCCTCACCCGCCGAACCAGCGGTCTGCAAGCGCTCAAAGTCGTGCATCCGCCGAGCCGGGGCGACGAGCAGCCCCAACCACGCTCGCACGACGGCTATCTGTGGACGTATGTCTTGAACGGCGTGTTGCGATTGGTGCTCGACGGCAACGACCTCGTCCTGGGGGCGGGCGAGGTCGCCGAGTTCGACACGCATGTGCCGCATTGGTTCACCAGCGCAGGCCCCGAGCCCGCCGAGTCCATCGTGATCTATGGTCCGAACGGGGAGCGGATGCGGCAGCTGGACGACCTTGTGGTGCCCTAGCCCTGCCCAACCTGCGTCAAAAAGCCCCCGGCCGCACGGAACGGTTGTGTTCGGCGAGGCCGTCGACGGCAGGCAGCTCTGCGGCGGCCTCGTCATAACGACGAACGGGCAGAGGAGACATCGACAGCTCGAAACGATTCTTCACCGTGATGCGCACAAAATGCATTCGCCATCGTGCGCTTAGGATCGAAGGCATGTCCGCGCATACCGACTACACGTACGTCCTCTACATCGAAGCCACCCCGGAAAAGGTGTGGCACGCGTTGACCGACGACGATGTCACGGCTGCCTATTGGGCTCATCGCAACGTGTCCGACTGGCAGGTCGGCTCGTCATGGGAGCATCGTCGGACAGACGGTTCGGGAATCGTCGACGTGCTCGGGGAAGTTGTGGAGAGCGACCCTCCGCGCCGATTGGTGACGACATGGGCCGAGCCGAGCTCGCCGAACGTCGCTTCCCAGGTCTCTTTCGACATCCAGCCCCGAGGCACGATTGTGAAGCTTGTCCTCACCCACGCGGGTCTGCCCGAGGCAGTGCTGCTGCAGGCGGTGGAGGGCGGCTGGCCCGCCGTCTTGTCCAACCTTAAGACGCTGATGGAAACCGGGAAACCGCTGTCAGTGGAGCCGTGGGCCCAGCCGTCCGAAGGCTAACGGCCTCGCTGCGCGTTGTGCAGCGCGAGGACGCGGTCGAGCCGGTCCGACCACCACTGCACTCGCGCCGGGTCCGGCATCGTCCAGCGCGCGAGAAGTTCTGGGTCGGGGGCGAGCGGTCCCATCGGCGCCATGACGGAACCGTTCTTGGGGCCGAGGGCGGCCTCGGGCGCCACGAGGTCTCCTGTCAGCAAAGCGCCGGTGCCGAACCCGCAGGCATAGGGCAGTTCGGGGAGCGCGGCGGCCAAGGCGAGCTGCGCGCCGAGCCCGACGCTCGTCTCCACCGCGGAGGAGACGACAGTCGGCAGGCCCGCCGCCTCGGCCACCTGCAAGGCGCGGCGCACGCCGCCGAGCGGCGTGCATTTGACGACGGCAACGTCGGCGGCTCCCGCGACTGCCACCTTCAGCGGGTCCTCCGCCCGCCGGATGGACTCGTCCGCGGCAATCGGCACATCCACTGCTTTGCGAACGGCGGCGAGCTCGTCGATCGTCCAGCACGGCTGCTCGACGTACTGCAATCCGCCCGCCGCTTTGTCCAGGAGCGGGATGTGCTTGCGCGCGGTGCCCACATCCCATTTGCCGTTCACGTCAATCCGCACATGCCCTCCCGGCCCCAGGGCGTCGCGCACCGCCTCGACCCGCGCGAGGTCTTCGGCGAGAGAATCGGGGTGGTCGGCGACTTTGATCTTCGCGGTCGCGCAACGGGCGCTCAGCGCGCGACGGCGCGCCTCGTCCGGGCCGACGGCAGGAATGATCGAGTTCACCGGGACAACGCGGCGGATCTGCGCGGGCCAGCCCTCCAGGGCTGCTTCAAGCGCTGTGCGCAGCCAGGGCAGTGACTCCTGGTCGTCGTAGTCGTCGAAGGCGCAGAACTCCCCCCAGCCGTTTGGCCCCTCCAAGAGCACGCCCTCGCGCACGGTGACGCCTCGGAACCGCACGTTCAGCGGGATCGAGTAGAACGCGACCGAGAGAAAATCCGCCCGTGCGACCGGCACGGATCCGAGCGGCGTCGCAAACATGAGAAGAGACTACTCTTGCCCGCCCATCGGCTGCACGGGCAAAGCGGCGCAGGAGGTGCTGGGCACGAAGGAGCTCGCCGCCCAGCCGACCCGCTTGCCGTTGTGGGTGATCGAGCAGGTGAATTTTCCGGCGAAAGCCCCAGCGGCGTCTTTCGGAGTCACCGTGACGCTGGCCTTGTCCCACGACTCGCCCAGGCGCACCGTCTCTTTCCACGGCAGATCGACCTCTTTGGTGATCTGCTCCGTCGTCCCGCTGCGGTAGCTCACCACAGCTTTCGCCTGCCCTGATCCGGTGACCTCGTACGTGGTGTCGCCGAACACGAACTCCTCGACCTTGTCCTTGCCGAAATATCCGGCCGCGCCGAGGGCTGCCAGCCCGACGACGCCCAAGCGAAACGGCGTTTTCAACATGGGAGGAATATAAGGCGCAACGGCGAGAACCTGTGGGAGGCGGCCCGGAGCATGCTCGGAATGAGACGCCAGATACGCCGAACTGGCATGTCGCGGAGTTCGTATCCTGGGAGGATGTACAACCCCAGGCCCCATCAAGTCCACGACGAAGCCGCGATCCGGGCTTTCGTCGCTCAGGTGGGCTCGGGGACGCTGGTCACTGCGTCCCCGGCTCGGATCGAGGCCACGCTGTTGCCGATCCTCTGGTCCGGGGACACGGTCGTCGCCCATCTCGCCAAGGCGAACCCGCAGGCCGCCGCGATCAGCTCGGGCGCACCAGGACTCTGGGTCGTCCAAGGCCCCGAGGCGTATGTCTCCCCAGGCTGGTACGCGAGCAAACGCGAGCACGGCGCGGGCGGCAGGGCGCGTGTCGTCCCGACATGGAACTATTCGGTTGTGCAACTGCGGGGGAGGGTTTGTGTTCGGGACGACGCGGCCTGGGTGCGCTCTGTCGTCTCCCAACTGACAGACGTCCAGGAGCAGGCAATGAGCACGCCCTGGGGCGTCGGCGACGCCCCCGAGGAATACATCGACGGGCAGTTGTGCGCCATCGTGGGGGTCGAAATGCGGGTGGAGTCCGTCGAAGCGAAAGCGAAATGGAGCCAGAACCGCTCCGCCGCGGACAAAGCGGGCGTGCTGGCAGGCTTGCGAGACCAGGGCGCGGCGGCTGCTGCCGAGCATATGGCGGCTGTGCTCGCCGTGTCCGGCGAACAAGGGGCATGAGTCCCCGAGGCAGCAGACGCGACGACCCGCCCGGAAAACTGTCCCGACCGCTCCTCAGAGGCGTTCGGGGGCCGCTATCCCGAGCAACGAGAGGCCGAGGGCGAGCGTGTCGCCAGTGAGCTCGCAGATCGCTGTGCGCAGCCTCCGCTGCCCCGCAGTGGGCGCCTTGGCCACCGGGCATGCCTCGTAGAAGTCCGAGAACGCCTGCGCGAGCGTGTAGAGGTAGGCGCAGAGCCGGTGCGGCTCCAAGCTTTCGTCCACCGACTTGAGCACATCGCCGAATTCGTCAAGGGCGAGCAGCAACGCGCGTTCTGCGGGCTCCAGCGGCGCCGGGACCCCCTCGGGCGCCGGGCCTGCTTCCCCGGCCCGGGCGAGCAAGGAACGGATCCGCGCGTGCGCGTACTGCAAGTACACGCCCGTGTTGCCTTGCAAGGACAACATGCGGTCAAGGTCGAAGACGTAGTCGCGGGTGCGTGAGGTGGACAGGTCCGCGTACTTCGCCGCGCCGATCCCGACTTCATGGGCGCGCAGCTCCTGCGCGTTCGGCTCGAGTTCCGGGCTGCGCTCCGCGATGGTCGCTTTGGCGCGCGCCACGGCCTCGTCCAGGAGGGCGATGAGCCGGATGGTCTCGCCCTCGCGGGATTTGAACGGTTTGCCGTCCGCGCCGAGCACCGAGCCGAATTGCACATGCGCCACCTCGACGCCGTCCGGCAGGTATCCGGCCCGCCGAGCGGTCTCGAACACCATCTTGAAGTGCAGGGCCTGGGGGGAGCCCACCACATAGAGCAGGCGTGTGGCCTTCAGGTCCCGCACCCGGTGCCGCAGTGTCGCGAGGTCGGTGGCCGCGTAGCCGAAGCCGCCGTCGGATTTTTGGATGATGAAGGGGACCGGCTTGTCGTCCTTGTCGACGACGTCGTCGAAGAAGACGCACAGCGCCCCGTGCGAGCGCACCGCGACGCCGCGCTGCTCCAGATCGTCGGCGATCCCTTGCAGTTCGTCGTTGTAGCTGCTTTCCCCGGCGATGTCGTCGTCGGTGAGCAGCACCCCGAGTTTCGTGTAGATCTCGCCGAAGTACGTCTTGGACTCGGCGACGATCTCCTGCCAGCCCGCGATCGTCTCGGGGTCCCCGGATTGCAACGCGACCACGCGCTGGCGGGCGCGGGCTTGGAACTGCTCGTCCGTGTCGAACCGGGCGCGTGCTGCTTTGTAGAGGGCGGCCAGCCGGGAAATGGCCGCTGTGTCCCCGTCCTCGTCGCCGCCGCGCACGTCCGGGTTTTCCAGCAGGTGCTCGATGAGCATGCCGAATTGGGTGCCCCAGTCGCCGACATGGTTCTGCCGGATCACCTGGGAGCCGGTGAAGGTCAAGAGCCGCACGAGCGCGTCGCCGATGATCGTGGAGCGCAGATGCCCGACGTGCATCTCTTTGGCGATGTTGGGCGCGGAGTAGTCGATCACAGTGGTGCGGCCCTGCTTGGGCGCGCCGAGCCCGAGCCGAGGGTCGCCGTGCCGCTCGGCGAGCTGCCCGGTGAGGGCGCTGTCGGCGAACACGAGGTTCAGGAATCCAGGCCCGGAGGCCTCGACCTGCGCGAACAGCTCGGAGCTTTCCAGTCGCGCCGCGACCTTCCCGGCGAGCTCGCGCGGGTTGGCTTTGAGTTGCCTCGCCAACGCCAAAACGCCGTTGGCCTGGTAGTCGGCGTGCTCGGAGGGCCGGATGACCGGGTCTGCTCCGGCGGCCTGCTCGCCGAGCGCGGCTTTGAACGCCTCGCGCACGGCTGCTTCGGCTTGGGCGGCGAGGGGAACGGCGGGGGGGGAGGATTCGGCAGACATCGGGTGCCAACGATACCGAAGCGCGCCACGGGATCGCCGGTCAGCTGCCGCCGTGCCGCACGTCTTCGAGATCGCCGCCGCCGCTCCCGCTCAACTGGGCAGCCCTGCGGCTGGCACGGGTTCGAGGATTTCGCCCCTGGATTCCGGCGCGCCCGCGCGCAACGCGTCCGCCGCGGCGTCGTCGGTGAGGGATTGCGAGCGCAGCTCCGCCTCCACCCGCGCCGTGTACAGCTCGATCTCCGCTTTTGCGCGCTGCTCGTCCCAGCCCAAGACCCCGGCCGCGATCTCGGCGGCCTCCCTGGCGCAGGCGACGCCCCGGTGGGCGTATTCGATGCTGATCCGGGTGCGGCGGGCAAGGAGGTCTTCCAAGTGCAAGGCTCCTTCTGCGACGCAGGCGTACTTGATCTCCGCCCGCAGGTAGTCCGAGGCGTCGCGGACCGGGCGCAAGAGGCTCGGGTCCTCGTCGGCGAGCGCGAGCACTTCCGGCAGCATCGACCCGTAGCGGTCCAACAGGCCCATCACGCGGTCGTGCGGAAGATCCCAGTCCTGCCCGATGCTGTGGGCTTTGTTCTTCAAGGCCGGATAGCCGTCCGCGCCGAGCAACGGCACGTTCTCGGTGACCGATTCGGGCGCTCCGGCGGGCAGGAAGGGCACGGCGGCGTCAATGGCGTCCTTGGCCATCACCCGGTAGGTGGTGTACTTGCCGCCCGCGATGCAGACGAGGCCCGGCGCGTCGGTCGCCACGGCGTGCTCCCTGGACAGCTTCGACGTCGCTTCGTCCTCGCCTGCCAGGAGCGGGCGCAGCCCGGCGTACACCCCGTCGATGTCCTGCGCGGTGAGGGGGACTTTCAGCACCCGGTTGATTTGGCTGAGGATGTACTCGATGTCGGCTCGGGTGGCCGCGGGATGGGCGAGGTCGAGCTTCCAATCCGTGTCCGTGGTCCCGATGAGCCAGCGCTCCCGCCACGGGATGGCGTAGAGCACGCTCGTCGGGGTGCGCAGAATGAGCGCGACGTCGCTGATGATTTTGTCGCGGGGAACCACGATGTGCACGCCTTTGCTGGCGCGCACCTGGAACCGGCCCCGGATGCCCGCCGCTTTCTGCAGCTCCGTGGTCCACACGCCCGAGCAGTTCACCACGACATGCCCCCGGACTTCGGCCGTCTCGCCGGACTCGCTGTCGCGGACCTGGACGCCGCGCACGCGGCCGCCGTCCTGGACGAAGCCGACCGCTTGCGTCGATGTGCGCGCCACCGCGCCGAAATGCGCCGCTGTGCGCGCGACGGTGAGGGTGTGCCGGGCGTCGTCGGTGACGGTGTCGTAGTAGCGGACCGCTCCGACCAAGGCGTCAGAGCGCAAGCTCGGAGCCATGCGCAGCGTCCCCGCCCTGGTGTAGTGCCGTTGCCGGGGGACGGACTTCGCGCCGCCCATCGTGTCGTAGAGGAAGAACCCGGCGGCCATGTAGGGCCGCTCCCACACTCGGTGCGAGAGCGGGGCGATGAACGCTTGCGGCTTCACCAGGTGCGGAGCGATCTTGGTCATCATCAGCTCGCGCTCGTGCAACGCCTCGCGCACCAGCCCGAATTCCAGCTGTTCGAGATAGCGCAGGCCGCCGTGGAACATTTTCGAGGACCGGCTGGAGGTGCCGGAAGCCCAGTCCCTCGCCTCGATGAGGGCGACGGAGAGCCCGCGTGTCGCCGCGTCCAGGGCCGCGCCCGCTCCGACGACGCCGCCGCCGACCACCACCACGTCGAAGTGCTGGTTGCCCAGTTGCTCCCAGGCCGCTGCTCGTTGCTCGGGGCCGAGCTGATGGGCCATGAGGTTTTTCGCGGGGGGATTTTTCATCGTTCTCGTTCCAAAATATGCGGCCAGAAGGTGTGGCTACTCGTCGTCGTCGCTGGACAGGATGCGTGCCGCCTCGTTGATCGAGCCCATCAGCGACGGGTAGACGCTGAAGGTGCGAGTCACGTCCTCCACTGTCAGTTTATTCCTCACCGCAAGGGCGATGGGCTGAATGAGCTCGGAGGCGCTCGGGGCGACGATCACCCCGCCGAGGACGCGCCCGGACCCCGAGGAGCAGAAAAGTTTCACGAAGCCCCGCCGGATAGCGCCCATCTTGGCCCGGGCATTCGTGGCGAGAGGCAGGGAGACGGTGCGGGCTTGGACTTTTCCAGAGTCGACGTCTTTTTGCGTGACCCCCACCTGGGCGATTTCTGGCCTGGTGAAGATCGCTGAGGTGACGGTGCGGAGCTTGATCGGCGACAGCGCTTCGCCGAGCGCGTGGTACATCGCGATCCGCCCTTGCATACCCGCCACCGAGGCGAGGGGGAGCAAGCCCGTGCAGTCTCCGGCCGCGTAGATCCCGAGCGCGCTTGTGCGCGACACCCGGTCCACTTTGATGTGGCCGCGCTCGGTGAGTTCGATGCCGGCTTTCTCAAGGCCCAAGCCTGTGGTGTTGGGCACGCTGCCCACGGTCAGGAGGGCGTGGCTGCCTTCGACCGCGCGCCCGTCCGCGAGTGCGACGCGCACGCCGGTCTTTGTGCGCCGGACCGATTCGGCGGCCGCGTTTTTGACGATGGTGACTCCCCGATGGGCGAGCACCTCTTCGAGGACGCGGGCGGCGTCTTGGTCTTCGTGCGGGAGCACCCGGTCGCGGCTGGACACGGCGGTCACCGCAACGCCGAGCTCGGTGTACGCGTGGACGAATTCGGCTCCGGTCACCCCGGAGCCGATGACGACCAGATGCTCCGGAGGCGTTTGCAGGTCGTAGATCTGCCGCCAAGTGAGGATCCGCTCGCCGTCGGGCTGCGCGTTCGGCAACGTCCGAGGGCTGGATCCGGTGGCGATGAGCACCACGTCGGCGCGGAGCCGCTCTGTTCGCCCGTTCACCGTGGCGAGCACTTCGTGCGCCGCGAGCCCAGGCTGCTTGTCGGCTATTTCGCCCCTGCCGATGAGCACGCGGATGCCCTGTTCGGCGAGTTTGTCGTGGATGTCGGCCGATTGGGCGTCCGCGAGCTCCTTGACCCGGCAGTTGATCTGCTGCAGGGTGCTCGGGCGCAGCAGGTGCTCGACGTTGTCGATGTTAAAGCCGAGGTTCTCGGCCCGGCGCAGCTCTGTGCGCACCCCGGTGGAGGCGATGAATGTTTTCGACGGCACGCAGTCGTACAGCACGCAGCTGCCCCCCATCCCCGCTTCGTCGAGGATGACGACGTCCGCGCCTTGGTCCCTGGCGACGAGCGCCGCCTCGTACCCGGCGGGCCCCCCGCCGATGATGACGACGTCGGTCAAGTGCGGCTCCCTCGTTCGTTGATGTGGTTTCGTGCTGCCGACAACGGTAGTCCCTCCTGCCGCCGGGCGCAGCAGGGGAAGGGCACGTTAGTCTTGTCGAGTGCCCATGTATGCCGCGTACGGATCGAATATGGATCCTGCCCAAATGGCGCAACGCGCGCCGCATTCCCCAGTTGCCACCACTGGGTGGCTGCACGGATGGCGTTTGACGTTCGGCGGGGCCGACATCGGCTGGGAGGGCGCGCTGGCGACCGTGGTCGAGGAGAAGGACAACCCGGACTCGAAAGTGTTCGTCGTGCTCTACGACCTCACCCGTGAGGACGAGGAGGCGTTGGACCGGTGGGAGGGCTCTGATTTGCGGCTGCGGCGCAAACTCAAGGTCCGGGTGGACACCTCGGAGGGGCCGGTGCTCGCGTGGCTGTACGTGCTCGACGCCTTTGAGGGCGGTTTGCCCTCGGCCCGCTATCTCGGGGTGATGTCGGAGGCGGCTGAGGTCGCCGGAGCCCCGCAAGAATATGTGACCTGGCTTCGCACGAGGCCCTGCCGCGGTCTCGGCGACAAGGACTAGCTGCTTTTGCGCTGGCGTCGCGGCGCTGGGCGCGGCGCCAGCGGGACCTCTTTGGCCGGGGCGTAGGCGTACGCCCACGTTTTGACAGTGCGTGGCAGCACATGGAGCTGTTCGGCGATTTCTTCGATCGGCACGCCATGCTCGTGGTGCGCCCGTGCCGCGCGCTCGCGGATTTCCTTGGTGATCGCGGCGAGCCCCGGCATCGCCGCCCCCGTCTCGCGTTGGTGCTCTTCGGCCCAGTTCCGGACGGTGGCGACGGGCACCGCGAGCGCGAGCGCCGCTTGGGGGACGGTTCTCGCGGCGCAGAAGACGAGCCGGACGGCTTCTGCCTTGAGTTCCGGCGGGTAGCGCTGGCGCGGGCTGCGGTCGTATTTCGGAATCGGCACGTCGTGCTCTGCCGCGTGCCGCGCCGCCCACAGGTGCGCGGTGTTCGAGGAAACGCCGCATTGCCGGGCGGCGATCGTCGGCGGGAGCCCCTGCTCGAAGATGAGGCCCAGTGTTTTCAACCGCACCTTGTCGGGGACTTTCGGCCGCGCCGGTCTGGCAATGCCCGCGCGCGAGCGGTGTTCGCGAACCCAGCGCGCCACGGTCGACGGATGGTAGCCGTATTTCTCGGCGAGCTGGGCGACGCTGTGCGAGCCGGCGATGGCCAGCCGCGCCGCTTCGGCTTTCACCGGCTCCGGGGCTCCGGGGCGTCGCCTGGGCTCGTACGCGCCCTGTTGTTTGAGGTGGTTGCGCACCCAGAGGTGGATGGTTTGCGGGGTGACCGAGAACCGCTCGGCGAGCTCTTTTGCGGGGATTCTGTCCACCAGGCGCAGTTGGACGGCAACGCGCCGGGCGTCTTGCGCGCGGGCCGGGGCTTCGTGTGCGCGCCGGGGAGCCCGCCTGCGCCGTGCCGTGTCGAAACGGGCCGCGGCGCGCAAAGCGGCCCGCCCGATCTGCGGGCGCGCCGGGTCCGGCTCGCCGAGTTCGACCCAGAGCCGCTGGCGGGCCTCGACGCTCAGGAGCGGGTCGGCGAGTTGTTCGAAGAGCTTTGCCGCAATGGCGGAAAACCGGAAATGTTCCGCGCGGGCGTTCGTCAGTTTGCGTTCATGCTGGGCTTGGGCGAAGTCGGTCTTGGTTTTTCGGAGGCTTTCCGCGGCGAACACGCGAAAGCCGGCGAGCTCGCGTTCGGAGAATTCGCGCCAAGAGCCCGTCTGCGCCATGGCCCTCCTTTCGGACTGAGGCCAATAGTACATGAGTTCGGGTTCGCGCGGCTCCTGTCAGATCCCGAGGTCGCGGAGCAGCTTCGCGACGTGCCCAGTGGCTTTGACGTTGTATTGGGCCAGTTTGATGACGCCTTTCTCATCCACCAAGAAGGTGGACCTGATGACTCCCTGGACCGTTTTGCCGTACATTTTCTTCTCGCCGAACGCGCCGTACGCGGTGAGCGTCTCCTTCGTCGGGTCAGCGAGCAAGGGGAACGTCAGATTCTCTTTGTCTCGGAACTTCGCGAGCTTTGCGACCGGGTCGGGAGAGACTCCGACGACAGCGATTCCGGCGTCCTGCAGCGCGGCGAGATTGTCGCGGAAGTCGCACGCCTGCTTCGTGCAGCCGGGGGTCGAAGCCGCCGGATAGAAGTAGACGAGCACCTGCTTTCCGGCGTAATCGGACAGGGAGACAGGCGTGCCGGAGTCTGATTCGAGAGTGAACGCCGGGGCGGGGTCTCCGACGCAGAGGTGTGCGGATTCGGTCATGCTGCAAGCCTAGCCGCTTGTTCGGGTAAGCTCATCGGGGCGTCGCACCGATGAGCACGGCGGCGCGAGAGAGTTTGGAGGCCAGAGGTTGTCGAACGATCCAGAACGCATCGAGCGCGAGGTCGAGCGGGCCCGTGAGGAGCTGGCGCGTGTCGTCGACCAGTTGGCGGTGCGCCTGGACCCGAAGAAGGTCACCGGCGAAGCCAAGAACTGGTTGGTCGTCAAACTCAACGAACCCGCCGTGAAATACGCTCTGTTGGGCTTCGGCGGGTTGTTCGCTTTTCTCGCGCTGCGCAAACTTGTCGGCGGCAAAAAGGACTGACCACGTCCGGCCATCTGGCCGCGATCGGGGATGCGCCGCGGCGCTCAGGGGGACTCCCTGCTGCGCTTCGCCCGCTCTTGGGCGTTCTGAATGAACGGTTGCATCAGAAGGGCCAGCTCCTCGGGCACGTCATGGCCGACCTCGGGGGGCGTGGAGACGTAGCTCAGAGACAGGCGCACCAGCGCTCGGGCGAAAATCCCCGCGTCGTTCGGGTGGGGCGCGATCCAGCTGACGCAGAACAGGTCCGTCAGCCGCGCCGATGCCCGCTCGATAATCGGCCCGCTGTCTGTGGTCAACAGGCGCATGAGATCTGGTTTCGCTTCCCCGGAAAGGAACGACAGCACCAGGGGGTCGCCCGCGATCTGCGAGAAGAACCCCTGAAACCCCTGCACGAGGCTTTGGTGGATGTCGCCGACGTTCCTTTTCACTGCGTCGTCCACGGCGTCGGCGAGCCGGTCGGCCAGACGCAGCGCGTACGCCTCGACGAGCCCGGTGCGGGATTGGAATTCGTTGTAGAGGGTCTGCCTGCTCACCCCGGCCGCCTTGGCGACTTCGGTCATGGTGACTTCGGACCAGTCCTGATGCGCAAGGAGTTGTTGGAGCGCGTCGAGGACGGATTCGCGCAACAACATGCGGGCCGCTTCGGCGTAGGGCGAGCGGGTTTTGGCCTTGCTGATGTTCGACGGCCGGGTCACGAACGGACTTTCTCCACCATCTCGAAGTCGGCTTTCGTCGCGCCGCAGTCCGGGCAGGTCCAATCGTCTGGGATGTCGTCCCACCGGGTGCCCGGCGCGATGCCGTCCTCCGGCCAGCCGAGCGCTTCGTCGTACTCGAACCCGCACTGCAGGCACATGTACAGTTTGTAGTCAGCGTTGTCGCTCACAGTGGTTGTTCCTTTCCTGCCGTTCAGCGTCCCGCGGAGGAGCTGAGGGCTTCGAAGTCGATCTTCTCGCGCACGCCGCAGTCCGGGCAGGGCCACACGTCGGGCACCTCGGACCATGCTGTGCCCGGTGGGAACCCTTCGCGCGGAGCGCCGACGGACTCGTCATAGACATATTCGCAGACTGGGCAGCGATAAGCGGACATTATGCGGCGCTCCCGATCTCGGGGTCCTCGCCCGCGGAGGGGGAAGGGTACCGCGCGAGGAGTTTTTCGCGCTTGCCGGGCTGGAGGTTCGCGAGCGTGAGGTCGCCGTTGTAGTGCTCCACGACGCGGTGGTCCATCACCCGCCGCCATAGCGGCGGGAAGTAGGCGAGGGTGATCATGCTGGCGTATCCGCTCGGCAGGTTCGGCGCCCCGTCCCAGCTGCGCAGCGTCTGGTAGCGCCGCGTCGGGTACGCGTGGTGGTCCGAGTGCCGTTGCAGGTGGTAGAGGAAGACATTGGTGACGATGTGGTCGGAGTTCCAGCTGTGCCGGGGGGCGGCGCGTTCGTAGCGCCCGCTCGGCGCCTTCTGCCGCAACAGGCCGTAATGCTCCAGGTAGTTCACCGACTCCAGCAGCGAGAATCCGAAGACCGCTTGGAGGATCAGCAGCGGCAGCAGCTGCCAGCCGAAGACGACAAGGATCACGGCGTAGAGCGCGACAGACATCAGCCACGCGTTGATGACGTCGTTCTTCACGCTGAACGGGCTCTTGCCGAGTTTGCGGAACCGCTCTGCCTCCAGGCGCCACGCGGAGCGCAGACCGCCGAAGACGCTTCGCGGCCAAAAGGCCCAGAAGCTCTCGCCCATGCGGGCGCTCGCCGGGTCCTCGGGGGTGGCGACGCGGACGTGGTGGCCTCGGTTGTGCTCCAGGTAGAAGTGGCCGTAGAAGGTCTGCGCGAGCGTGATTTTCGCGAGCCAGCGCTCAAGGCGCTCTTTCTTGTGCCCGAGTTCGTGGGCGGTGTTGATGCCGATGCCGCCCAGCACGCCGATGGAGATGGTCGCGCCGATCTTGTCGAGCCAGGTGAACGGGTGGTCATAGCCGAGCCAGTGCAGATCGTCGGCGGTGGCGAGGTAGGCGACGAAGAAGAGGGTCGCGTATTGGAAGGGGGTGAAGGCCCAGACGATCCAGCGGTAGTATTTGTCGTTCTCAAGCTGGTCCATCACTTCGTCCGGCGGGTTTGCGCCGTCGGGGCCAAAACGCAGGTCCAGCAGCGGCAGGACGACGTAGACCAAGACGGGGCCGATCCAGAAGAGCGCTTTGGACGCGCTTGTGAGGCCCGCGGAGTTCATCCCCATGACGACAGGGACGATCAGGAAGAGCGCGGTGGGCGGGACGAGGCCGATCAACCACCAGTAACGCTTTGGGTCCCGCCACTGCGCGACGGGGGGCGAGCCGGCTGATACGTGGGCTGTCATCAGCACTCCTTTTCGTTGCTTGTTTCACCGATCATTGCCAATGTGCCGCGTATGAGTGATGTGCAGCACTTCTACCGTGTACGTCACAGTAGCACTTGTCTATGGAATAGACAAGTGCCTCGTATTTGTCCAAACGCGGTGCTGATCTCGCGAGAAGAGAGCCGGCGCGCGGGGCAGGCGCTCGCGGGGGAAATGACGGCATTGCGCGCGGGCGGCGCTAGCCCAACCGCGTGTCGACCAAGCCCACGTTGCCTCGGGAATCCAGCTCCACTGCGGCCGCGCCGCCCTTCGGCGTCCTCAGCACGCATCCGCCAGGGTCGTCTTCGATCACAAGGCCCCGCCGTTTCGCATAGGAGGCGAGCGCTCGGGGCCAGTCGGACACCAGCCCGGAGTCGACCGCCCGATGCACCGCCTGGACGATCCGGAAGGGCGTTGGCTCGCGCAAGGCGAGCATCGGGTGCTCCACGAGGAGGGCTCCGATCACCCCGCCGCCCGCGTCGAAGAGGTAAAAAGGCAGGTCGAGCACAGACGCGGCATAGGAGCCAATCCGCCAGACAAGTTCTTTCGCCTCGCCTGTGAGCGCTATCGTCGGTGTGTCGAGATTGTCGTGCTGGTAGGACTGGGCGTAGACGCGCAGCCGCGCGGCGGCGTCGACCACCGAGTCCGGGAAACCGGCCGAGTTCGCCCACCCCCATAGCCACACGCCCAAGTCGGGCGAGGCGGAGCCGAGGAAGTGCGCCGTCGCGGTGAGGGAAGGCTGCCTGCCGTGGTTGAAGGTGATGGTCCCGGCTTGCGGGTCCACCCACCACGGCCCGCTCCCGTAGGGGCTGTCCCCGCCGAGGACGTCCTCCAACCGCATCTGCTGCTCCCAGGACCACAGCACGGTGTCGTCGAACAACTCTCGGCTGAGGGGGAACGTCGGAAGGAAATCGGCGGGCGGCTCGCCTGACATGTCTCGCTCGCCATCCACGCCATCACTTTACTCCGCGCTGAGTCTGCCGTTCTGCAACGTCAGCACGCGCGGGCAGTGCCGTTGGACGAGCATGAGGTCGTGGCTGATGACCAGGGCCGCGAGGCCTTCCTCATGGGCGATTTCGCCGATGAGGAGCATGATGCTCTCCGCTGTTCGCGCGTCGAGCGCCGAAGTGACTTCGTCGCAGACCAGCACTGTCGGACGATAGGCGAGCGCGCGGGCGACGGCGACGCGTTGGCGTTGGCCGCCGGAGAGCTGCCCCGGCATACGGTCTGCCAGCTCGGCGGGAAGCCCCACCTGGCCGAGCAGCCCGGCCACCTCGACGCTGTGCCGTTCCTGCCGGGGGGCTGCCCCGAGGAGGGTTTGGCGCACGGTGCGCCGAGGATTGAGCGTTCCGGCGGGATTTTGCGGCACGAGCTGGATCGAGCGCGGCGCCAGCGCCGTCCAATCGCCCGATTGCGGCGCGTCGAGGCCGACCATCGCCCTGGCAAGAGTGGTTTTGCCGGTCCCCGAGTCGCCGACCAGTCCGGTCAAGGTTCCCGCGCACAGCGTGAAAGCGCCGTCCGCGAGCAGTGTCGCGCCGTCCTGGCTGCAGATCCGCACATCCCGCGCCTCGAACACAACCTTGTGCGGCGCGCGGGCGCGCGCCCCGGACAGCTCCTTGCGTCTCGGCGGCGGGGCGAATTCGACGTTTTCCCCGATGATCGTCACCTCGTCCGCAAGCGCTCGCAACGTCGTTTCGTCGTGCCCGCTCGCCACGACGGCTTTGCCTTCGTCGGCGATCTCGCGCAGCAGCGCCGCGACAGCGTCCCGCCGCGCGCTGTCGAGTCCGGCGAACGGCTCGTCCACCACGAGCACCGGGTTCTCGCGCAGCACTGCGCGGGCGAGCGCGACGCGGCGCTGTTCGCCGCCAGAGAGCTCGCGCGCCTTTTTGCGCAGGTGGCTCTGGGTCAGGCCGAGCCGCGCGATCAGTTCGGGGATTCGTTCTGGACGGGCTGCGGTCTCGCTGAGCAGCGCCGAAACCCGCATGGTGGGGGTGAGTTCGGAGCCAGGGTCCTGTCCGGCGAAGCTGATCTGAGTGCGGCGGAAACGCCGCAACGCCTCCCCGTCGAGTCCGGGCGGGCTCACCAAGCGCAGCATGGCGGTCGTCTTGCCGGACCCGGAAGCGCCGAGCACCGCTGTCAGCTTGCCCTCGACAGGCTCGACCACCCCGTGCGGCTCGGGAATGCTTTCCGGGCCGTCCGGCGCGGGGGCGTACGCCATGATCGCGTGGCGCACGGCGAGGGAAAGGGCGACGATCGCGAACGCGGGCGCGGCGGCGGCCAGCGGATTGAGCCATAAGCCAGGGCCGACCGAATCGCGCACCATCACCGCCCAGTTCGACGGGCCGAGCGGCGCAGGAAGGCGGAGGAACGCGACTGTGGAGACCAGCGCTGTCGCTTCCACGAATCGCAGCGCCAGTTGCGTGACGAATGTTGCCCGCAGATTCGGCAGGATCTCTTCGGCGGCGACCCGCCAATGCCCGAAGCCGTTCGCCAACGCGACTTCGACAAAGCCGCTCTTGGCCACGACTGCCGCCGCCCCGCCGAACACCCTCGCCGAATACGGGGTCCCGGCGAGGACCGCGACGAGCAGGAGCGCGCTCGCCGCCGCCGCGCCCGACCCCCCGCCCAAACGCAGCAACACGAGCATCGCCACCAGCAGCGCGGGCAACAGCACCAGCAGGTCGGTGCAGACGTGGATCGCGCGGGCGAGCGGCCCTTCCAAGGCCGAAAGCGTCCCGAGCACAGCTGCGAGCAGGGTGACCAGGACCGCGATGGCCATGCTGGTCGCGGTGAGGCCGAAACCGCCGTCGAGCAGGCGCGAAAGAACGTCGCGGCCCAGTTCGTCGCCGCCGAGGGGGGCTCCGGGTCCTGGTGGGTCGAATGGTCCGGTCACTGCCTCTTCAGCGTTGCGCGGGGCGAAGAGCGGCCCGCACAGCGTGGCGAGCGCCACCAGGACCGCCGGGGTCACGGCGCCGGCCCTGCCCAGTCTTCCCCGGGTCAGTCTGCTCATGCCCAGTCTCCTCATGCCCGGTTTCGGGAAAAATCGGCGACGCAGAGCACGAGCGAAAGAAGCGCCACCGCGGGAGCCAGAGCCCCGAGAACCAGGTCGTGGTCGCGTCCGGTCACCGCGCCGGTGATGACCTGACCGAGGCCGGGGATGTTGAAGACGCTCTCCACAACCAGCGCCCCGGAGAACAGGAGGCCTGCCGTGGTCCCCAGCGACCCGGTGATGGCAGGCAGGGCGGAGGGCAGCACATGGCGCGTGAACACTCGCCGACCTGTCAGGCCGTCTCGGATGGCGGCGGCGACGTGCGGGGCGCGCAACTGGTCCGCGACGGCGGCGTGCGCGACTGCTGTGTTCCACGCCAGCTGCGGCAGGGCGAGCGCGACGACGGGCAGGATCAGAGCGGTCGCGTCCGTCTCGCCGACCGAGGCCGCGGGCAGCCAGTCCAGCCACATCGCGAAGACGAGCACGAGCGCCACCGCGACGACGAACTCCGGGGTGGCGATCAGGACGGTGCTGATGGCGCTGAAGCGCGATGCCCCGGACAACGCCCAGAGGCCGCCGAAAACCGGGGCAAGCAGGCTCACGATCACAAACGCGCATCCGGCGAGCAGCAGTGTGTTCGGCAACGCCGACCCGACGACCTCCGAGACAGGGGCTCCGTGCAACGTCGTCCCGAAATCCCCGGCGACCGCGCCCTTGGCCCAATGCCCGAACTGGACCGGCCAAGCCCGGTCCAGCCACAGGTCGTGGCGCAGCGCCGCGCGCTGCGCCTCGGTGGCGTGCGGCCCGAGCGCGGAGCGGGCTCCGTCGCCAGGCAGCAGGCGTTGCGTGAGCGAGACCAGCGCGAGCGCCGCCACCAGCAATGCGCCTCTGCGTGCGACGATACGGGCAACGAGGGGGGAGGGCATCACTGTGGGGCTGAACCGGCGGTCGTGTCCGAGCCCAAGCGCACCCGCTCCAGCTGCGCTTTCCCCCAGCCGCCGAGTTTCGGCGCGTCGTGGACGCGGGATGAGGCGATGTCCACCCCGTCGGCTGTTCCCCACACCACGTAGCCGCCGCGGTCGTATTGGACGCGTTGCAGCTCGGTCAGCGCCCGGGCGCGTTCCTCGGCCGAAGCCGCAGACATCGCTGTGGCGAGCGCCGTGTCGAACGCAGGGTCTTGGAACCCGGTCTCGTTGATATGGCTCTTGGAGTTGAGCACTTTGTCCGCGAAGAACAGGACGGAGTCGTTCGTTCCCCAGCTCACCGTGGTGAGCGCCGCCTTATGCCAGGATTCTGCCGCGAACACCTCGGCCTCCTGCTGCACGACCTCCACCTTCAGGCCCGCTTCCGCCAGCTGTCCCGCGATGATCTTGGCCGTGTTGACCTCGCCGAACGCCTCGTCTTTTGTGAACAGCTGGTAGGTGCGCCCCAGATCGGTCCCCGCTTGGGCGAACAGCGCGCGGGCGCGGTCCAGGTCTCGGACGCGCTGCGGCAGCGACCGGTCGTACGCCGGGTCCGCTGTGCCGAGCACATCGTTCGCGACGCTCCCATATCCGGAGAGCACGTTTTTCACCAGGGCTTCGCGGTCCACGGCGAGGCGGATCGCCTCCCGCGCCCTCGGATCGGCGAACGGGCCGTCGCAGCAGCGGATCGCGAGCGGCACGACGAGGTCGCCCGGTCTGCGGATCACTTGCAGGTCTGCTCTGCCCGTGACCGCCCTGGCGGCGAGCGGCCCGACGTTCATCGCGAGATCGATCTGTCCGGAGACCACGGCGTCGGTCAAGGCTTGGACGCCTGCGAACCGGGTGAGCTCGACAGCGGCGACTTTTGCCGGGCTGGGGCCCCAGCCGTTATGGCGCACAAGGCGGACACGGTCGAATGTCCGCGAGCTCGCCGACTCGATTTTGAACGGCCCGGAACCGGGGGAGCCGTCGAGCGAGCGGTTCGTCCCGTTCTTGGTCGTGAAGGTCATCAGGCGCAGGAGCATCGGCAACTGGCTGTTCGGCTGCTCCGTGGTCAGCGTGACCTCATGCGGGCCGGTGGCGCGGATGCCCGCCTCGGGCACGGGGATTTTCCACTCCTGGCCGGGCGTGCGGCGCAGGGTCCGCAACGACTCCGCCACGTCCTCGGCGGTGACCGCGGACCCGTCATGGAACGTCGCGTTCTGGGCGAGCTGGAAAGTCCACTGCCGGAGGCTGTCGTCGCTGTGCCAGGAGACGGCCATGCGGGGCACGACTTGCGCCCCCGCGCCCGGCACGGTCAGCGGGTCGAACACCAGCGACATGAGCAGCATGTCGAAGTCGCCCGTGAATGTGCTGTACGGGTTGGCGGTGGCGGCCGAAGCCGGGCCGAGCGCTCCGACGCGCAGGGTGTCGGAGCGGGGCTGCCGGTGGGAGCAGCCGGGGGCGGCTGCCAGGGCGAATCCGCCCATAAGCCCAAGGCGCATTGCCGTTCGTCGGCTGACGCGCATCGTCAGTGGTCACTCCTCAACTGGATTAGCGGGGCGGAACAAGCGGTTCACAGCCTAGCTGAGCGGTTTCGCCCCGCGGAGCAGTGGTGGATCAGGCCTTGGCGGCGGCGGTGGGCTCTGGCGGCGGCCAGCCTTTGGCGAGGTGTCTCGCGAGCAAGGGCAGGACGACGACGAGCATGATGAGACGAAGGCTTTGGGTGCTCGCGACCAGCGGCATGTTCGACTCCACTGTCGACGCGGTGGCGATGACGGCGTTGATGCCGCCCGGCGTGGTCGCGAGGTACATATCGGTCTGCGGCACATGCAGGGCGTTCGCCATCAGCGCCGGGATCAACGCCGTCACCACCGCCAGGGTGATCGTCGCGACGAGAATGGCTGGGAACAGCCGCCACACCTGGCGCAGCGACTTCCTGGTGAATTTCAGGCCGACGTCGAGGCCGATCAGGATGAAGAGCAGCTCTTTGAGGATGCCGTCGGGCGCGTACCCGTGGCTGATCCCGGTCGAGGTGACGATGGCGGTGAGGATCATCGGCCCGAGGGTCGCGGGCGAGGGGAGCTTGATGAGTTGTCCCAGCTTGACGCCGACGATGCAGAGGACGATGGCGATGCACATGCCTGCGAGCCAGTCCCCGCGCCCGGTCACGATGCAGAAATATTGGTCGTTGTGCGGGCAGCGGTAGTGCTCGAAGAAATTCGCGTTCAGATCCGTTCTGCGCGAGTCGCTCTTGGGGACCGCCCCGAAGACCCAGGCCACGAGGAACGGCGTGGTCGCGACGATCAGGATCACGCGGAAATACTGCATGAACGCGACGACGCGGCAGTCCGCGCCCAGGTCCTCCGCCGCAGAGATCACGGCGGCCGAGCCGCCCGCCAAAGTCCCGAGGACCGCTGTGCCGAGGCTCACCCCTGGCACGAGGCGGAAGAACGCCCAGCCCGTGACGATGGACAACACGAGCGTGATGGCAGTGATGACGACGATCGGCCCGATGAGCGGGCCGATGGTTTTGAGCTGGCCGAGCTGCATGTAGCCGCCCATGACCACGCCGATGAGCGCCTGGGTGGCCACCTGGGTCTTTTTGGGCATGACGAGCCAGTTCCGCCCGGACAGCGCCACGACGGCGCCCAGCACGGCGGCGAAGAGTATTTGTGTCGCGGGCAGTCCGGCGAAAGACCCTAGTTCGGCGAGGGCGTACACGCCGAGGATCGCGGCCGCCCATTTCGACGCGCTGAGCGCGTGTTGTTTTGCCGAGGAGCGAGAGCGGCGGAGTCCGGGCGCTGTGTCCGCCGGGCTCCGTTCGGGCGGGCGGGGCAGTGCTGTGTCTTCCCTTGCGTCTTGTCTGGAGTCTTTTTTCGCGCCAGGCCGGCTTTCGGCTGTTGGCGTTGGCTCGGACGGGTGATTGCTGCGGGGAAGCAGCTGGTTCATCACGTCGCTCCGTTCGTGGCCGAAGTGCGCACCTCGGTCCTCGGACCTGCTCGCGTTCTACCCGTTCGAGAAGGAGTGCAGGGATAGCCGTTCGGGGCTGGCCGGCGGGGGATTTTGTTCAACGCGAGGTGGTGACGCAGTAGTTGTTGAGGTCTAGCTGCGGAGAGCCTAACACCCTGCGGGCGAACTCGCCAGGCTTCAGAACGGTCTGCGCGGAGTGAGGAAGCTAACTGTTGAGAGCTAGAGTGGGGGTTGCAAGTTAGGACAGCCTCAGCTAATCTTTGGTCGAGTTATTTCAGGATTGTTTCAATGGTACGGCTTATGTTTCGACGGCGTTTCTCGGTGGCCTTTTCCGGCTTAGCCCATGCGGAATCTTTCGGCCCCTAGACTGTGCCGCGACCATTGTGCCGAGTTCAGGTAATCTAAGAAAACCGAATATACCCCCAGGGGGTATATTCGGTTTCGGACATATGACGAAGGAGCTATCATGACGGCGGAAATCAGAACTTTGAGCCGCAAGGCCGCTGAGCTTATCGATGAATTGGGCACGATGACAGCTGCCGTCCATGACGGCCTGGCAGATCCGACCGCGCAGCGGGTCTTGGAGAACCTCGGCGCGCATTTGCGCGCGGAGGGGTCCGAGCTGGGCGCGGCGCTCGCCCCGCCCAAGAACGACTCCGGGGTCGCCGTGGTGCGGGGGCTCATCGTCGACCATGGCATCGCCGGACCGACGCCGTGCGGATGGCGCGCGGTGGACGAGCGCATGCTCTCGCCGTTGGACGCGAGCCTCGCCCTGCTCGCCGCCGTCGCCGGGCGGCCCTTCTCCTGGGCCGGGCAGCAAGACGGTCGGCTCGTCAACAACATCCTGCCCGAGCCGGGCAAAGAGCAGGAGCAGACCGGGGCCTCGTCCACAGTGCTCCTCGCTCCGCACACCGAGGACGCGTTCCACCCAGACCGAGCGGATCTGCTCATGCTCCTCTGCGTGCGCAACCCGCAGCAGGTGCCGACGACGGTGGCCTCAGTGCGCCGGGCGCGGATCTCCGAGTCCGACCAGCGCATTCTGCGCAACCGGGTCGTGCCGATCTTGCCGGACGACTCCTACGACTGGGACCGCTCGCTCGCGCCGCTGCCGGTGGCGACCCTGTGGGACCGCGCCGACGGCTTGGCGATGCGCTACGACCCGGCGTACACGCCGATACACGAGGCCCCTGCCGAGCACCAGGCCGCCTATCGCAGGTTGGGCGAGGCGTTGGCCGAGGTGGGCGAAGCCGTGGTGCTCGAACCTGGTGACATGGCGATCATCGACAACGATGTCGTGGTGCACGGCAGGGCTCCGTTCACCCCGCGCTACGACGGGACCGACCGTTGGCTCAAGCGGGTCAACGTCTCGTTCGCGCGGGGCCGCCGCACCGAGCACGAAGCGCTCGAGCACGGCTACGGGCAGTCGATCAAGGACGACTTCGCCCCGCCCGCCCGCAGCGGCAGGAAGGCCCCCGAGCATGTGCTGACAGGCGTCTTGTGAGCGCGCAGGACGGCGGCGCGAAGGCTACCAGTGTGAGAGCTCTGAGCAGGAGCGACTTGGCCGATGTCGCGATCACTCCCGGCGAGGTCATCGCGGCTGTGGAAGGCGCATATCTGGCGCACGCGGCGGACCCGTCGGGCAATCCCCGCAAACTCAACATCACTGCGGGCCCTTCGATCAGTTACGCCATGCTGGGCCAGACGGACGGCTTCGTCGGCTTCAAGACCTCCTACACGCACAACGGGACCGGCGAGAAGCGCTACTACACCACGCTGTCCTTGTACGACGAGCAGACCGGGCTGCCGATCGCGCTCATGGACTGCGCGCGGATCGGCGGGCTGCGCACCCCTGCGGTCTCCGCGCTGCTCGCCCGCGAACTCGCCGCGCCCGAAGCCAAGACCGCGCTCGTGGTCGGCACGGGCGCGCAAGGCCGCGCGGCGCTGCCGTTCCTGCTCACCGCGTTGCCGGGGCTGGAGCGGCTGGCGCTGTTGGGAACGCACCCCGAGGGGATCGAGGCGGTCCAAGCCACGCTGCGCCAGCACGACCCGGACCGCTCTGTCGAGCTCGTGCGCGACCAGGAACAGGCCGGGGAGGCGGATATCGTCCTCGCTGTCGCCGGGCCCCGGACAACCGCGCGAATTCGGCCGGAGCACATCCGCGAGGGCGCCCTCACGATCCTCGTCGGCTACGGCGTCGAGCCGCACGTGCTGTGGTCTGCTGACCGGCTGGTCGCCACAAACGCCGAGCAAATGGCTCTGACCGGACAAGACTTCGCGCACCCCGAGACCGGCCTGCGCCGCCCGGACGCGGAGCTGCCGGATCTGCTGACCGGGCGGGCTCCGGGCCGGACCGATCCTCGGCAACGGATTTTCGCGTACAACAGCGGCATGGTCATCACCGATGTGGCGGTCGGGGCCATCCTCGCCCGCGCGGCCATAGCCCAAGGCCGAGGCAAGGAGGTCGAGCTATGGTCCTGATCGCCGCAGTCCAGCCGTTCGCTCCCGCGCTCCCGGCGGCGTGGCCGGGGTGGGCGCAACAAGCCCTGGCGAGCCCGAGCCTTCTGCCGGAGATCTCCCACGCGACAGGCGGGGCTTTCCACCTGCTGCACCCGCAGACCTTCGCGGCCAACCTCGGCGCGTTCCAGGCCGTGTCGGCCAGAACCGGCGGGACGGTCTATTTCGCGAAGAAAGCCAATAAGGCCGCGGCATGGCTCACGGTCTGCGCGGAGCGCGGGGCCGGGGTCGACGCCGCCAGCGTCCCAGAGTTGCGCGAAGCCCTCCGTTGCGGCGTGCCCGGACAGCGAGTCGTGGTCACGGGCCCGGCCAAGAGCGACGAGCTTTTGCTCCTCGCCTGCCGCGCGGGCGCGCTCGTCGCGATCGACTCGCTGGACGAATTGGAACGCGCCGTGGCGCTCGCCGACGGCGAGGCGGCGCTGCGGGTGCTGTTTCGGGTCCATCCGCCCCGGCAGCCGAATTCCCGTTTCGGCATGGCCGTTCCAGAGCGTCAGGCGGCCCTCGTCCGAATCGGGCAGTTCAGGGGCCGGATCGTGCTGGAAGGTTTCAGTTTCCACCTTTCCGGGTACGACATCGCATCCCGCGCGGAGCTCGCCGGGGAACTCATCGCGGAATGCCTCGCCGCCCGAGCGCGGGGACACCGGGCCGACACCATCTCCATCGGCGGCGGCTTCCCCGTGCGCTACGTCGAGGCAGAGGATTGGGCGAGGTTTCAATCAGAGTTCCGACCCGAACAATGCCACGCGCGCAAAACGTTTTCGGACGGCTTCTACCCGTACCATTGCGACGAACCCGGCGCGCGGGCTCTGGAGAAAATACTGGCCCACCAGGCCGACGGCGCCGCCTTGGAGCAACGCCTCGCAGCAGCCGGAATCGCCCTGAGCGTCGAGCCTGGCCGGGCTTTGCTCGCCGACGCCGGGATCAGCGTCTTCCCGGTGCAGGGATTCAAATGGCGCGAAGCCGCGCCCAATGAGCACGCCGGAGGCTATGGGATCGCCACTGTCGCGGGGACGAGCTTGTCGCTTTCCGAGCAGTGGTTCGGCAGCGAGTTCCTCCCCGATCCGGCGCTGTGGCCCACGACCCAGCACCGCCAAATCACCCCGACGTGTGTCGGCGGCGCGAGCTGTTTGGACTCGGACATGCTCACCTGGCGCAAAGTCCCGCTGCCACGGCCGCCGAAACGCGGCGACTTCTTGATCTACCCGAACACCGCTGGCTACCAGATGGACTCCAACGAGTCCTCGTTCCACGATCTGCCCATTCCGCCGAAGGCAGTGGTCGATTTTTCCGGCGCAGAACCCCGATGGTCCTTTGAGGAGAAGCCATGATTGTCACCCAGTATTCTGATTTGATCGGACGCACGCCGCTTTTGGAGTTCGTGCGGTTGGAGAACGGCACCCGGTATTTGCTCAAGCTGGAGCAGTGCAACCCGACTGGCTCGATGAAGATCCGCATGGCCCGCCAGATGGTGCTCGACGCCCTCGCCGACGGCAGACTGCCCCAGGGCGGGCGGATCGTGGAGTCCACTTCCGGCAACACCGGCCTCGGCTTGGCGGTGGTGGCCGCCGAATTGGGGCTCCGGTTCACCGCGGTGGTGG
Source organism: Segniliparus rotundus DSM 44985 (assembly GCF_000092825.1). NCBI lineage: Bacteria > Bacillati > Actinomycetota > Actinomycetes > Mycobacteriales > Segniliparaceae > Segniliparus > Segniliparus rotundus. Next base: position 766,264 of record NC_014168.1, read on the forward strand.
ACCATCACGCCGCCGTGGACAAGATCCGCGCGATGGAGGCGATGGGGACCGAGCTGGTGTATGTGGCCGAGGACGGCGACGACAGCCTCAACACAGCCGCCAGGGAGGAACTGGCCGAGGCGATGGCCGCGGCGGACCCTGAGGCGTTCTTCACCGAGCAGCACAACAACGACAGCAATCCCGCCGCGTACGCCGCGCTCGCGCAGGAGCTGCTCCTGGACCTTCCGCGGGTCGATTACATGATCTGCGCGGTCGGCACCGGCGGCTCCCTGTTCGGCACTGCCCGCGAACTCGCGCGGCTCGGCCAGCGGACACAGGTGATCGGCGTCGAGCCAGTGGGGTCGATCGCGTTCGGCGGACCCGGCGGCGATTACTGGCAGTCCGGCACCGGCACCCCCGAGGGCGCGATTATCGGCACTGCCGTGGACTACGAGCTTTTGGACGAGGGCGTGAAAGTGTCGGACGTGGACGCGTTCGCCACAGCACGGGTGATCGCCCGTCGCACGGGGCTCTTGATCGGCGGCTCCTCCGGCGGCTGCGTCCACGCCGCGTTGCAGAAGCTCCCCGACCTGCCCGACGGTTCCACAGTTGTCTCCATTGTGTGCGACGGCGGCGAGAAATACCTGGACACGGTGTTCGACGAGCAGTGGATGGCCGTGCGCGGCCTGCTCGACCCCGATGCCGAAGAGGCAGTGGGCGCGATGCTCGACCGGCTTGGTGTGCGCTCTGCCCGTTCCTTCGGCTCCATGCGCCCGCGCGCCGAGGCCGCGCTACTGTGACCACGGTGACCACGACCCGGAGCCGCCTGAAAGAGCTCGCGGCCCTCGCCGCCCCAATCGCGGGGATACAACTCGCCCAAGTCGCCCTCACGACGACAGACACGATCATGATGGGCGTGCTCGGCGCGATCGCCCTTGCCGCTGGCGGCCTCGCCATCACGTTGTTCAACCAGGTTCGCACGATGTGCGTCGGTTTGATCACCGGTCTGGGGAACCAGATCGCGCACGCCCAAGGCCGAGGGGCCCCCGCCGATCAGGTGCGTGGGATCGCGCGCGCGGGCCTGATTGTCGCGACACTCGCCGGGCTGCTCGGCGCGGTCCTGCTCGTCGCTTTGAGCTACGCCCTCGCCTGGCTCGGCCAAGACCCGCAGGTGCTCGCCGGGGCGCGGCCGATGATGGCGGCCCTCGCCCCCGGCCTGGTCCCACTGCTGTGGCTGCAAGCGCTCCGGCAATTCGCGGTGGGCGTGCGCAAACCCAAATCCTTGCTCCCGGTGATGCTCGCCTCCATCGCGGTCAACGCCGCGTTGAACTTCGCCTTCGTCTACGGCTGGCTCGGAGCCCCCCGGCTCGGTCTGACCGGCGTGGGGCTTGCGACCACGTTCGTCCAGCTCTTCTCGGTCGCGGCCTTCTGGCTGATCGTGCGCCGGGACCGCGACCTCGCGCCGCTCTTGACGGGCACGGGCAGGCCGACGGCAAGGGAGATCAAAGACGTGCTCGCCCTCGGCCTGCCCACCGCGTTGACCTACGGTTCAGAAGCGGGCCTTTTCTCGGTCGCGGCGCTGCTGATCGGTCATTTCGGCGCGGCGGCGCTCGCCGCGCACAACGCGGTCAACCAGATCGTTTACATCGTCTTCCAGATCAGCGTCGGCCTATCGCATGGATCGTCTGTGCTGGTGAGCCATGCGATGGGTCGGCGCGAGCCGGCCGAGGCCCGAGAGGCCGCCAAAACGGCCCTTTCTGTCGGCGGCGCCGTCATGGCGCTCATCGGCGCGGTCTACCTCATCGCGCCGCGCCTGGTGCTGTGGCCTTTCCATATTTCCGGTGACGCGGCGGCCATCGCTGGGACATTGCTCATCGTCGCCGTCGTGCAGCAATTCTTCGACAACGCGCAGAACATCGCAGTGGGGTTGTTGCGCGGTCTCGGCGACGCGAAGAGCGGACTGAAAATCACCCTGGTCGGCTATTGGGCTGTCGGCCTGCCGGTCGCCCTTGTCGGCGGGTTGGCCCTCGGCTGGGGGGCCCCCGGCGTGTGGTTGGGCCTGTCCGCGGGTTTGGCGTTCTGCGCGGCGATGATGGTCCGCGCGTTCCTGCGCGGCACCGCAACCGGCGCCGGCGCTCCACCGGGCTGACAGCTCGCGGGCGCACGCCAAAGGCTTGCCCGCGCGGCCCTGACTCAGGTCAGGCGCTCGTCGTGGCGCGCTTGTCCTCCCGCTCCCGCAGGGCCGGGCTGGAGAAGCGCAAGTGCTCGTCGACGACGGGGCCCTTGCACAAGTGCTTGCGGTCCACGTAGTAACTCATCGCCATGAGCCAGGGCGAGTCCGGTCCTTGTTTCGGCAACTTCGCCAGCGACCGCTGCACGTAGCCGGCGCCGAAGTCCAGGAACGGCCTGGTCTGCATTTGCGGATCGGCGGCGGCCCAGACCGTGTCATAGCCGTTCTCGTCGAGATAGCCGAGCAGTTTGCAGAAATACTCGCAGATCAGGCCGATTTTCAACGTCCACGACGAGTTGGTGTAGCCGATCGCGAGCGCGAAGTTCGGCACGCCGGAGAGCATCAAACCCCGATAGGCCACCGAATCGTCCAACGGCACAGGTCGGCCGTCGACGCTGAGCTCCACTCCGCCGATCAGGAGCAGGTTGAACCCTGTGGCGGTGACAATGATGTCGGCTTGCAGCTCCCGGCCCGACTCGAGCAGAATCCCGTGTTCGGTGAACGTCGTGATCCGGTCGGTCACGATCGACGCCGAGCCTTTGCGGAGCGCGGTGAACAGGTCGCCGTTCGGGACAGCGCACAGGCGCTGTTCCCACGGGTTGTACGGCGGGTTGAAGTGCTCGTCGACGGGGTAGCCTTTCGGCAGCATCGTGATGTTCACCCTGCGGATCAGCGTGCGCGCGGCTTTGGGGAACCGTTGGCAGAACTCCCAGATCAAGCGCTGTTGCACGATGTTTTTCTGTCGGGAGACCGCGTAGCCCCGTGTGTCGCCGAGAACCTTGCGCAGCACATTGGCGACAGGGTCCTTCTTCGGCAACGGCATGATGTAGCTCGGTGTGCGTTGCAGCATCGTCACATGCGCCGCTTTCGGGGCCATCGCGGGCAGCAAGGTGACCGCTGTGGCTCCGCTGCCGATCACGACCACGCGTTTGCCGCTGTAGTCGAGGTCTTCGGGCCAGTGCTGCGGGTGCACCACCTGTCCTTGGAATCGCTCGCGGCCGGGGAACTCCGGCGTGTGAGGCTGGTCGTAGTTGTAGTAGCCGCTGCAGCAGAAGACCCATCCGGCGCTCAAACGCAGCTTCTCGCCGGTGTCCGTGCGCTCCACGTCCACCAGCCATCGCGCCGCCGAGGTGGACCAATCGGCGCGGACCACTTTGTGGTGGTAGCGGATCATCGGGTCGAGGCCGTTCTCCGCCGCCGTCTCACGCAGGTAGGACAGGATTCTCGCCCCGTCCGCGATCGACTGCTCGTCGCGCCACGGCTTGAACTCGTAGCCGAAGGTGTGCAGGTCGGAGTCGGAACGGATGCCTGGGTAGCGGTGCAAGTCCCATGTGCCGCCGGACGCGCCCCTGGCCTCGAGGATCGCGAACGTCTTCGACGGCTGCAAAGTCCGCAGGTAACGCCCTGCCCCGATGCCGGAAAGGCCCGCGCCGATAATCAGGACGTCGAAGTGCTGGACGTCGCGCTCGGTGGTGGTCTCGCTCATATTCAGGCTCCTGGGGGTGGGGGAGTGGTGGTGCTGCCTTCAAGAATGCGCGCGAGCCTCGCTGTTGTCGAGAGCAATGTGCCCTGATTCATCCTGCTTTGTGGTGCATAGTGTTCATATGGACACATCATGGCCGGTTCCCTCGGAGCGGATCCAAGAGTTGATGCGCCGAGGGGCGACCATCGCGCTCACCCCGCAGGCGCATTGGATCGAAGAGTTGCACACCGCGACGCTCGGCGGGCAGCGGATGCGGGCGGTCGCCGACGACCCCGTGCTCGCCGAGGCCGTCCGCAGGACCAATCTCGCCAACTGGTTGCACTGGGCTTCGTCCAACGCGGCAAGGCCGGGCGAGCGCGTCCCGCCGAACCTCAGCCCCGTAGTCCTCGAAACCTCCCGCGACATGGTGCGACGCGGGCTCGACCAGACCGCCCTCGACACGTACCGCACCGGGCAGAGCGTCGCATGGCGGCGGTGGATGGACATCTGCTTCGGCCTGACCTCGGACCCGCGCGAACTCCATGAGCTGCTCGACCTCTCGGAGCGCTCGATCAGGACCTTCCTCGACGACACCATTGACGCGACTTCGGCCCGCATCGCCGAGGAGCGCGACCAACTCGTGCGGGGCAGCCATGCCGACCGCCTCGCCGCGGTGAGCCTCATCCTCGAAGGGGCCCCGATCCCGCGCGCCCGCGCCGAGGAACAGCTCGGCTACCAGCTCACCGGGCCGCATGTGGCGGCTGTCGTCTGGGGGTCTGCGAGCACCCCGGCCAGTCGCCTTGAAACTGTCGCCGAGGCGTTCACCCGTGACAGCGGGGCCGCCCGGCGGCTGACCGTCTTGGCCAGTTCGGCCACGCTCTGGCTGTGGCTCCCCGTCGCCGCTGCCCCGGCCTGCGCGCATGTGCAAGCGCACATCGCCGACGTGCCGGATGTCTGGCTGGGGATCGGGCGCCCTGGACGTGACATCGACGGCTTCCGGCGGAGCCATCTCGACGCCATCGCCACACAACGGATGCTCACCCGCCTCACCTCGCCGCACCAAGTCGCCCATTACGACGACATCGCGCTCGTCGCGCTGCTGTCCAGCGACCCCGCGCGCGCCGACGAGTTCGTGCGGGACGCCCTCGGCGGCCTGTTGGCCGCTGAGCCGGACATCCGGGACACGGTTTTGACGTACATCCGCGAGCAGTGCAACACCTCGCGCGCCGCCGAACGGCTCTACACGCATCGCAACACAGTCATCCGAAGGCTCGCCCGCGCCGACGAGTTGTTGCCCCATCCGCTGCCGCGCAATATCGTCGCTGTCGCCGCCGCCTTGGAGATCGTGCGTTGGCGTGGCCAGTCAACAGCCTGACCGCGGCCTTCTCCTCACCCCCCGGCAATCCGGTTTCCCCGGACGGCGGCGCTCGCTCAGTCCACGCCGGAACAAGACGGGTTTTGCGCCCGAGCCCCGCTCGGCTCAGCGCTCGTGTTCGCGCTCGAAGCGAAACGCAGCCATAGCAGGCCCCCCAGGACCGGGAGCGCGAGCACAGCCAGGCTCCACAGCGTTTTGACCGTCAGCGTGGCGTTCCCCGAACGGGCGATGGCGTGCAGCGTCACGAACCACACGGCGAACGCCGCCAGAGCGAACAACGACACGGCGAACAGGCTCGGGTCCAACACCAGATCGTCTTCAGCGACTTGCGCCTGCTCGCGCGGGAAACGCAGGGAAATATCTCGTGTGCCGTCCATAGAGCGGAATTTTATCGACTTTTCGGCCCGAAGGTGAGCGTGTTTTCCCGCTGTTTACAAATGGGCGCCTTGTTTCACCTTTTCCAGCGGTTGGGCGGGCAGGCCGGATCAGAGCGGACCGCCTCGTCCGCGTGGCGGAACCCGGCCGCACGAGCGGCCAGTACATGGCTTTTTATGTTTTCCGCAGCCAGCTTTGCGGTGGCTCCCACTCGTCATCTCCGTGTTCGGTGGTCGATAGTTCAGCCCCGGACCCCGACGATGTCGCCGATGCTTCGACGGGCTCCACGCCGAAGTAGGCTTGGATTTCTTTGATCGCCGCCGCGGCGTCGTGGTCGGTCTCGAATTCGCCCATGATCTCGGCTACCTGCTGTTGGACGTTCTTGCGGGCCTCGTTATAGGCGCAACGGAACCCGCCCGCGACGGACTCGCCGCTGAGCCCGGAGGCGGCGTCCGTGACCTCGCACCGCGCCAGGTTTCCCTCAGCGTCCAGTTCGACCACGATGGCGGCATTGAGCCCGTAGCCTTTCCCGCGCACCTTCGCCAGAGCCTCCTGCGCTCGGCGCTGTTTCGCCCGAAGCTCATCCACCCTTGCGACCAAGGCCGGATCATGATTGGTCATGAGTTCCCCATCCTCGCTCGGTGACCGACTGAAGGCCGGATCCGCTGTAGCTGTTCCAGCGAGCTTTCACCAGCTCGACTTCCTGCAGAGGGAAGGGGTATGCCTCAAGGCGTAGAGGAGCTTCGGGAGACAAAGAAAGTTCTTCAGCCAGCGGTCGCGCCCAATACCGTTCTCCTGAGCGCACGGCGATCGAGGCGCCTTCGGGTGTTCTCGATGTGAAGAAAATGGCTCCGAACGTCGATCGCCGATCTTCTGCAAGGACTCGTTGGATCAGCCATCTGCTGCCGCCGTCCGACATGGCGAAGAACTTGCTTCCCCCTTCGGCAAGAGCGACCAGCACGTCTGTGATCGTCGCCGTCGCCGGAAACTCTAACGACAACGGAATCGGGTCGTCTGCCTGATGAATCGAACTTCTCTCGAACTCCACCGTGATTTTCAATTCGTCATCACCCTTATCTCTCTGAGTGTTTCGCGCGTGAAGCGACATACCAACTGCTACGACAACGATGAGCAGGAAATAACAGGCGATCACCAAACCGAAATCACCGCCTTCAAGAGTCATGCCTCAGCGATCTCCAACGTGAACCACTCCGGGGGGATGCCCTCGCGCAGTTTCGCGTCTAACTCTTCGTAGGCGAGTCGGGCTATCTGTGAGAAAATAATCGCATCTCTCTCTTTCATCCAGCCGCGATCGCCGGACTCGCCTTCGATGCTGACAGAGAATTTTTCGGAATACTCCACCTCGGGTTCCAGGTTTTCCACACGAGCCCATGGGGCGACTCCCCGATTCGACCATTCTATGCTGAGAAAACCCAGCCTATTCATCATATACGCGCCCGATGCCAAAAGAAAAAGCATGTATTTCTCAGCGTCATCAAAATTTCTGAACATCCAGTACCGCGACCTTTGGCTACGCTGTTCTTCATCTATATAGAATAGACCACCTTCGGACACCAGGTGATAGTAAACGTCATCCTCCCCAAGGCGAATATCTGTAGGTGAGCTCATTCCCGGAGGAGCCGCGTGCCAATAGTAGTATGATGATGGGTCTTTTGATTCTTCACCGATTTTATTCGCACTTGGGCGAAGATACAAGCCATGCCAAACGGCCCACGATTTAGCGATACGATGGAAGGCTGGCGGTATGTGCTTCAATTCAATATAAACTGTTCTCATCTTGTATTCGCTCTACCCTATTTCCTAATCTGCTGGAACCAAGATCTTTGCTGCTATAAGATCATCCAAGTTCTGGGTTGCATCGACTAACTTGCCTTCGTTGTTCGTTACAGTTTTCACTATCCTGTATTGCACACCGCCGCCTGGTTGCCCGAACCAGGGCGCTATTTCTGATTTTTCGATTCTATACCCAGGAGGCAGCGGCCCATCTCCGACCTTGTAGGAGGTCAACGGCCCTCCTCCGCTCCCTGGCGGCATCGCTCGCGCTTCAAATGGCGTGCCTTCGGGAGCCAGCCACCCTCCGTTTGGTCTCCCGTATCTATCAACGTTTTTGCCTCCAAGCTCTGCTTTCCATTCTGCTGGACTGATATCGCGCTTGGTCCCAGGAACGGCATAGGGTTTACCTGGGTCCGTTTCTTCTGGGTATTTCCATGCTCCTGGTTTGCCGTATTTAGTTTCGAACTCTTCAACTGTGAGACTTTCAGCTCGGGCGGCGGCGACTTCAACCGCTTCAGCCTGTTCGCCTGCGGTAGCCGTGTACAGGACGGCGCGTGCATCGAGGAGAGGCTTCATCTCGACGGCGGTTCTGGCGAGCCCGCCGACAGCGGAGAGGACCGGGGCGCCGGACGCTTCGGCGAGCGTGGCGAACGAGCGGCAGATGTTGGCGATACGTGCCCCGACGGCCACCAGGCGGCTCGCCTCCCCGCCTTGGGCTATGAGCTCCGAGATCCCGGCAGTGAAGAACGCCGCCACCCCGCCGACCACCTCGATGGCCGCGCTCTGCCAGGCGAGGTCTTTCGCGGCCTCTTCGATCTGTTTGTGGGCCTCTTCGATCTGATAGGCGTAGTTCCCGCACGCCGTCGCCAACACGTCGAGCTGCGCTGCCACATCGCCCATCCGGTCTTGGAGAATGGAGCACCATCGCGCAGCGGAGGGAACCTCAGGCGCCGCCTGCTGCTCGATCAAGCCGACAGCGGGCGGAATGTGCCCCGCCGCCTCCCGCACGAACCCTGCCGCTTTCCGATACGCCTCTGCGACTGCCCGCAGCTTCGCCGGGTCCCCGTTGGGCCACAGAAAGCCCTCGGTGTATTTCGCGATGAACGTCCACCATCCCGGCTCGCCCCCAGCACCGCCGCCGAACGCTTTCGGCACGCTGGGCGCTGTGTGCTGCGGCGTTGTGCCAGGAGCCGGGACCGGGGCGCCGGGGTTGTCGGCGTTGTGGTGGTTCGCCGCGCTGTACGCGAGCAGATCGCGCATCATCGCGGCCCCATTGCGCAGATCCGTTGTTGCCGCCAGCGGCCCGTGTTGGGGGTCCGTCGCCACGGGGTCGTATTTGTCGGCCCACTTCTGCGCACCCGAGTCCGAACCCGCCATTCCGCCCGAGCCCGGCAACGCCTGCGCCAACACCGATGCGGCGGAAGACATGGCGGCCTCCACGCGGGAGAACACCTGCCCGGCGCTCAGCAGATCGTCCGGCACCACATCGAGCGACACCCCGCCAGGATCGACGCCGACGCTCCCGTTTCCTGGTGTCCCTCCGGGCTTATGCGGTGGCGTCACGGCCACATCCCCTTCTGGTGCGCGATCACGCCCGTGTACGCCTGGTGGTTCCCCTTCGCCTGCTCCCGCAGCTCCTTCAGGCCCTCTCGCATTTCCGCGAGCCCTTTGGCCCACCGTTCGTGATACGCCCGCTGCTGCTCCGCCGCTTGACCCGACCATGCGGCGTGCAACCGCGCGATTGCCGCGTCGATCTGGCCGACCCACTCCTCGACTTTCTTGTCGAACGCCTCGCACGCCTCGATGTGCTCGGAGAGCTGCTCCAGATCGATCCGATAATGACTGTCGGCCATCAGAAATTGAACCTCGGCTCGACGCGCGCGAGGCTCTGCGAGTTCTCGCCCTCCTGCTGGTCGTACTCGTCGGCGGACTCGCCCAAAAGCCCCGATTCGCCCTCCAACGCGGCGATGACCGTCTCACAGCCTTCTTTCCACTCCTCCCAAGGCGGGCGGAACTTCGAAGCCGACGTGCCTGCCCAGCCCTCGGCGAGCTCGTCGCCGCGCCGGGCCAGCTTCCCAAACTCGGAGCGCATCTCTTCCGCAACACCGCCGATGAGCTGCTGGACCGAGCGCATCTCCGCAGGTTCCACCCCGAGTGAGTCTCCCATGAAAAATCTCCAAACCGCCACAGAATTCGAGAGCTACGCTGAGGGTAACGATGAAGGCGCGAGCCTGCAACCAGGACGTGGTGATGGCGTGATCGGAGCCCAGTTCAGCTGATCTCTGGCGGCGCGTCCGCAGGGCCAGAGCAATGTCGGGCGAGGATCGCGGAGGCGACGTTGAAGACCTTTGTGTTCAGCATGACGCGCTGAACGCAGTGCGGGAGGCGCCCATCGGGCGCCTCCCGCACTGCGTTCAGTTTTCCTGCTTACACGTCGTAGTAGAGCTGGTATGTCTACCTGCGCGTTGGGTAGATAGAACGGATTAGGGCGATGCTGACTACCTGCATGTTCTTAGGTTGGTGGCGTTGACGTGATCGAGTGATTTTCGGTGTTGCTGCATACCCGCTGCCTACCGGAGCGAGTGAAGATTGCTCAGATGCGCCGAACGGGTCGTCGCAGCGCTTCCGACCGCTTTGGTTGAAGCTGAAGTACGATTTCGGCGTTCGACCCGCTATGACAGTAGGGGGGTACCCCCTGGGGCAAGCCCTTCCGCACCTCGGCCGCATAGGCGAATCCCCTCCCTGGTTTTTTTCCAAACGAAAGGACGCTGCGATGCTGATGGTGTCGTGGCTGTAGCCGACCGCCTGCGCCGCCACCTCACGAGATTTCGACTCAGGCGCCGTCTTACAAGCGTCGTCACGGGTGGATTGCTCCCGATCAGATGGTGCAGAATCTGCACCATCTCGACGGGACTTGCTGACGCCTTCGCTCCTGCGCCACGGGTTTCAGCGCCGCCTCGATCGCGCTGGCTATCGCCTCTGCCTCGGTGGGGGTGAACGGCTTGCGCTGCGTGTTCTCGTCTGTCTCCGCGCGCAACAAGTCCGACGCCTCCACCAGGGAGGCCACCACCGTGACCGGCGCCGTCTGCCAGCCCAACAGCCGCACCGCCTCCAAACGGCGCTGACCGGCCTCCAGCCGCAGATCCGCCGTCGCCGCCACCGGGCGGGTCAAGCCCGCCTCGCGGATGCTGAGTCGCGGATTCTTGGGATGGCGGGGTGGTTTTTAGAGGGAGGCCAGGATTTCTTCGGAGAGTTTTTTGTCCGAGAGCAGTTTGCCGACCAAGGCGACGACGACCTCCTGTCGGGTCACCCTCGCCCTTCCGAGCTTGCGCGCCGCCTCGCGCTGCCAGACCGCCAGCGCGTCATGCTGCCGGTCGCTGAACTGGATCGTGCTCTTGACGGTCATATTCGCTCCGCTTTCGTCCACACGATACAAATTACAGCATTTCCGTGGTTCCGCGTGAACGGATATGCGGATTTTATCTATTTACGGAATTGCGTATATACGGGCTTCCGTACTAGTATCACTTCCGTGAATACGGAAATACGGATTAATGAGCCTGTGGGAACGTCGGAACCCGCGAAGGGCTCCAGCGGCTTGAACCAGACCGTGGCCCTTGAGGTCCGCGGGCATCTCGCGAAGCGCAGGCTCAAACGGCGCGACCTCGCACACGCGCTCAATGTGAGCGTCCGAACGGTCAGCGACCTACTCGGGGAGCGCCGCCCCTGGCGCATAGACGAGGTCGAGACCGTCGCGGCCTGGCTCGACATCAGCCCCGCCGAACTCATGTTCCCATCGAACCCGAGACGCCGTCACTGAACGCCTACGCCCGTTCGAGCCAGGACACGGCGATCATGCGACGACTCCTGCACCGGTAGCATCTCCAAGGACCCCGCCCCGTATCCGGCCCTCACAGCAGGCCCGCGAAGACCTCTCGCTTCTCCCCGCCCGCCATGACCTTCACTATGCGGTAGTCGCCAGCTCTGTTCCGCTCAACGTCATGGCACGATCCTAACGCTGGCCGCCATGGGCGCGGAGAGGCATCCGTGAGCCGAGCAACCAGCAAATCTCGCAATCCGGGCTCACCCCCCGGTGTCCTCCCAGAACCGGCCCCAGATCAGCCGCGGCCTCGGCGGCGGCTCCCACACGCCGTGCCGCCACCAGGCCAGCGCCGTTGCGGCGACCCCGTCCAAGGCCCGCTCCAGGCGCGCGCCGAGCCACACGCTCGCCGCCTGCGAGAGACGCATATGGTCCTGGTAGTTCCGGTCGCGGGCCGCGAAATACCCGCCCTCGAAGACCGGGACACGCAACCCGCCCCCCACAATGCTCGCCCGCAGCCTCGAAGCGTCCCCGCCCACCTCGCGAACCGTCCGCGCGAAGTCCACGAACACCGACCGGTGCTTCGGCGCCAGAGTCCCCGAGGCCTCCCGAACCGGCCACGGCTCGTCCAGGAACTCAAGGTCCGGCTCACGCCAGACCAACGGCGGCCCCGGATCGTAATCCCAGCGCCCGCCCTCGCGCAGCCACCGCACGGTCGCCTCCTCGAGCCCGTCGACCCCGCACTCCAGGCTCTGCGCCAACGCGAACTGCGCCGACTGCCCCGCCGCCAGCACCTCGTCCGCCACCGCCCGCAGCAGCTCGACCTCGCGGCAGCTCGGATACCTGTCGCACGCCCCCGCGACAGCGGCCCTAGTCTTAGCCTGCCAACGACGCATCACCGAGGCCATCTCCCGCTCCGGCTTCAAACTCTCCACCACAAGGCGCTCATGGTCACGCCGCGCGGGAGCCGAGCCCGAAAGCCACTTCCACGCCTCCGCCGAGAACGGACTGTCCTCCTCCGTCGAAGACCACCGCTCGGATTCGGCGGTCACCAGCCGCCGCCCTGCCCGCGCAGCCAACCCTCGACGTCCCGCACGAGGTCTTCGCTGGTGAGGTCTACGATTTGCTCTCGCCACGCCGTGAGCTGGTCGAGCATCGCGAGCTGGAAAAGGAACGCCTCGGCTGCGGACTCGGCGGTCGGGCCTGACCCGACGACCTCGGAGTCCCCCCATATGGCTTTGAACCCGTACACGTCGTGCTCTTCGCTGTAGCGGCCCCCGACGTACTCAGCGCCGTAGCGCTCACACGCGCGCCGCGCGATCTGCGCCACCGCTTGGGGCGACAGTTCTTTACCGCTATCAGGTGATGACACGTTTTGCCGTCCTCTATCCGTCTTTGGCCGCTGGCCAGCCGGGGACTGGCGCGGGCAGCGGTTCAGGGGAAGGGTAGGGGCCGTCGTGCTCGCCAGCGAGCCATCGGGCACGGACCTCTTCGGGGTCGGGTGCTTTGGCCATGCACTGGCCTTGCGCCCGCTTCCAGTCCTGGCCCTCCCATGACCCGTCGGACCAGCGCTGCCCAGTTGCCCCGTCTGCTGCCCCGTAGTTGTCCAATACGCCGACGATCCGCCAATTCCCGAACACGTCCGCTTGCGGCGCCGGCAGCGGGCCTGCCTGCGCGGGTCCGCCTCCATCTGATGTCTGCGTGTTCGGTCCAGGTTGTGGGTTTTGGCGGACTTCGACACGAGTGACCCCGCCCCAACCAGCCGGAGGCGGCACCTGCGATGGGTCGGTGTGGACGGGTTTGTCCGAGACTCCGTCTGTGGCGGCCCATTTGCCGTCTTGGAGCCGGGTGGAGAGCGAGTACCCGCCGCCGCAGATCACAGCGGCCCATCCTCCGTCTCGGGTGGGAGAGAGCGAGAGCACGACTTCGTGGGCGACGCCGCCCTGTGCTCTCGTGCGCTGAGTCTGAGCAGCGGCACCTGTTGGGCTCTTCAATCGAAGGTTCTGGGTCTCGTCTGGGGATTGCCCGAATTTCCCGTTCTGCGGGACCGCCTTGTCGAAGCCCGGGTACGCGTCGGAGGGTTTCGAGCTGTACAGGGTCAGGGTGCTTGTCTCTATGTAGGCGCGGACCGGGACCATCGGGCCGCGCACGAGATCGACATCTGGTTCGGCGGTCCACACGAACCGGAGGTCTTTGAACTGTTCGGAGAGATGGTAGGGGCCGTCGGCGCGCTCAGGGCGCGGTAGCGGCGCGCTCGGAGCCGTGCGAGAGCAAGCCGCAGTCCCCGCAAGAGCCAGGATTGTGAAAACAGCGCCCGCCCGCCTGGTTGTGTTCATTTGTCGTGGGAGGGTTGCGGGCCGTCTTTGGTGATGGTCCGGGCTTCAGGGATAGAGCTGTAACGCGTCCAATCGCCTGGGAAACAGGGCGAATTGGCGTATATCGTTGCTGTGGGATCAAGGGGGCTGTACGTGACGCTCAGTTCGTAGCCGTCAGGCGAGTGGCCGAAACGGTTGAGCGCGCCAGTGCCCTCGTGCTGCTCGACTTTCCAGCCCCATCCGCGCCAGATATCACCGATTTTCGTGATGAGCGTCGGGTAGTCCGTGCTATGGTGGTCGATCAGGGCGCGGGAGTCGCCGTATGAGGCTGGAGCGTTGTTCTTGTCAGCAGCGTTGTCGTCGCAGGCGGTGACTGTGGCGCTCGCCCCGAGGCTGCGCGTGTTGTCGAGCTCGATTCCCTCGGGGAGATCTTGCAGTGTCCTCTGATAGTAGCGATACACTGTGTCCTGCGCCTCTTGTATGCTTTTCGGGGTGGCGGCGAGCTTCGCTTTTTGTTCCGCTTGCGTCCGAACGAAGTGGGTCGCGTACGTGGCTATCCCGAAGACCGCGAGCAAGACGATCCCCGCCATAGCGATCTTGTCTCGCGACCAAAATTTTCGGCTCCAGATCGTCCGGTCATTGCTCTGGCGTGACACCGTCACCTCCGGTTTTGCCGCCGATGATCGCACCCATGTTGTTCAACCCGTCGCTGTTCTCCGAGAAGTAGCTGCTGTGATCTCCTGGCGCGGTCCTGAATTTATACGCGTGCGCCCAAGTGTCTGGGTTCTGGCCGAAATGGTTGGAGACGACGCTCGTCCCGATGGGGTCGTTGGCCGCGAGGCCCACAAACACTTTCGCGCCAGGGTTCAGATTGAGCCCGTCAGCGTCGTTGGCGAACATACCTGGGCTGCCGACCGCGACCACCGCGTCGGCGTCGAGATGGTTCCCGCCAGTTGCGGCGGCGCCGATGAGCGTGGTGCCGTAGCTGTGCCCGATGACAGTGTTGTAGGACGGCGGGCCTTCGTGGGAGGCTCGTAGCCCGGCCTGGAAATCGATCAAACCTTGTGCCCCGGCCTGAGCGTAGGAGGAATAGGGAGAGTCTCGGACTAGGTCCATCGGCGGGTTGTAACCGATCCACGTTGTCACAGACACATCGCCCCCAGCGAGCTGCCCGTGGCTTTGCGCAAGAGCCGCGTTATACATGTCGAGCGATCTTTTATCACTACCGAGCATGCTGGCGATGTCGTCGCTCGTGCCGGGGACATAGGTGGCGTTCTGTTTCGCCTTGTCGGGATTGTTGATCGACACAGCGGCACGGCCCTTGTCATCGATATACCCGAGGAGACGCGGCGGTGAGGCATTGTTCAAGGTGTCTTGGACCTTCTGATATCCGTCCGCTTCGTGTTTCAGGGTGTTCCAGTGCTCTTTCCACGCCTTCCACTCCTGGTACGCGGCGCCGCCTTGCGGCAGATTGTCTGCGCCCCAGTCGGGGACATTCCGCCCTTCCTTCCAATCGGGGTGTTGCCGCTCCCATGCCTCTAGCTCGTCGTTCTTCCGCTTCGCGATCTTCGGCAGCTCTTGCCGATTGTACTTGTCCCGATCCGCAAACGGGATGCCGCCATGGTTGCCGATGTCGGGGTACCGCTTGTAGATTTCGTCCTTCTCCTGTTCGCTGAGGTTCATCCAGAGGTCGTGCAGGACGTGCGGGTCGGTCGGGAGGGGGATTGTGCCGTCCGCGATGCCTTTGGCGATGTCGTGGCCGCGCTTGCCGAGCGCCTCTGCGGCGGGTACAGCGTCAGCGGCGTGCGCGAAGGAGTCTTTGATCGTCTGCGCGGCTTGGGTTGCGGCGTCTTGCATTTGCCGCACGTACTCGTCGATCGCCGCTTGCCCTTTTTGGAGTGCCTCGGTTCGTTCTTTCCGCATGCGGTCGGGAAACGCCGCGTGCGCGATGGCGAGGTCGAAATGGGGGTCGCTCGCTTTGAGGTCTTCGGAGACCTCCATCGGCACTACTTGGTCGAAGCCGATCACGTGTTGGATCGCGTCGTTCGCGAGCTCGCAGCAGCGGTCCACCGTGTCCGCGAACGAGCTGAGGGTTGTGCCGACTTTCGTGAAATCACCGGACATGGCGTTCGCCTCTTGCCCGAGACGGTCCGCGCGGCCTTCTGCGGCCTGCTCTGCTTTTCCGGTCCACTGATGGTTCTGGCTGGGCTGTTGCACTGTGCCGAGCAGACTCTTCTGCATGTTGGCGAGGCTTTGGCCTTTCGAGGCGTGGTTTGACGCGCACAAGCGCAAGTCAGGTGTGAGGCTCTTGTGGCCTTGCTCGATGAAGCTTTTGGTGACGGGCATTTATTTCCCGTCCATAACTTTGGAGAGGCGCTCGGCCGCTTCCTCGTCAGTCAGGGCTGTGGTGGCAGCCGCGTCTGCGAGCTCTCCCGCGAAGCCGGTGGTCGCGTCCGAGAGCTTGTGCAGAGCTCGGATCGAGTTGCCGAACCCTTCGATGGCGGCGGATGCGAAATCAGGGAACACGTCACGGGCCTTCCCGCCCACGTCTCGCAGGTTCCCGGTCGTGTTCTCGAAATCAGCGGAGAACGCCCCCTGCTGGGAGTTCTGCGGCGTCACTGTCACCGACAACACGGCCTCGCCAATCGACTGCGTTTCCCGTGACGCCGCGCGCAGCGCTTCCACGTCAAGCTCCATACCTACCTTCCTCGCCGATCATGCTCGATCCTTCTTCCTTCTCCTGCTGCTCCGCAATGCGTTTCTTGTCCGCCGCGACCAACCGCCGCATCTTCGTCACACCCGTCGTGTACCCGCCAGCGGGGATACGCAGGGTCCGCGCGAGTTCCGCGTCCACCCGCTCCTCCTCTAAGCGCTCACGCTCGGTCTCCCGAGCCGAGAGTTCACGCGCAGCGTCCTCAGCCGACAGCGTCCTGCCACCGTCTCGGACCACAGGAGCCGAGTACTCGGGCTCGTCATCATCGTCCGGTATGTCGAACCGCATGACGTTCTGGGTCCAGATGTCACGCGCCACCGGCAGCCGCCTGCGTCTTCGCCTGGGCCTCCAGCATCTTCTGGTACTCGTCTTTGTTGAGCTCCCCGATCACTTCGGGGACCACCACGGGGAGGTTGCCGCCGATCAGCTCGTTGCCGTGCTCGGTGTCTTTGAGGTAGTCGGGGGTTTTGTGCTCTTTGCCGGAGTTTTGACCAGCGGCCCCGGCACCCATGGCTCCCATGCCGCCGCCCATCCCAGTGCCTTGTCCGGCGCCCGATCCGGCGAGGCCGTTCACGTTCACCACCGGCTTGCCGCCCATCAACCCGGCAGACCCGGACTTCGCCGACAAAGACCGCTCATGATCCCCGCCCAACGTTCCCACGCCACCGCCACCCAGGCCCGAGCTGCCAGACGACGAGGAGCCGAACGTCGAGTCGCCCGCGCTCATCGCGTGCGTCGAGCTGGACTCTGACGGGTTGAAACCAGAACCAGGCGAGGACGTGCCCGCAGCGGGCGAACCGCCCGACGGGGCGCCGCCACCAGCCCCAGCGCCGGAGCCTTTGCCCCCGTCGCCAGAATCAGCACCACCGCCCGAGCCGCTGCCCGCCCCGGCGCTCTCGCCGGAAGGCTTGCCCTCGGTCTGGGCCTCCGGCTGCGAGCCAGCGGTGTCGTCCTGCGCTTGGGGCTTCGCAGCCACCGGCTCGGCATGCCCGGCCCCGCCCGACGACGCGCCCCCGCCACCCGACGACGGCTGAGGCTGCGCATTGGACGGCCCGTCCGGGGACTCGCCCCGATCCTCTGTCGGAGCGTCCGGTGAGCTGCCGAGGTACTCCAGCTTCGGGTATTCGGCCTCGCCCGGTTCGTGGTAGTGGTTCTGCAAACCCCGCGCCACAGCCTTCACCTGATCCATCGCCGACACGCCAGGGGTGCAGGCGCTGTTCTGGTCCACCACGGACTTCGCCGTCGCCGCAGACTCCACCACCTTCTGCACTTCTTTCGAGTGGTCGTCCAGCGCCTCAGCGGCCCTCTTCCCCGTGCGGGCCAGCTCCTCCAACTCGTCACGGGTGGCGTCGCCCAGCTTCCCCACCCAATGCCGCATCCCGACACGACTGCTGACCGTCTGCGTGATCTCCCCGAGCTTCGCCCCGACCGCTTGGACGCGCTTGACAATGGCCGCAGAAACCACATCGGGTTGCAGACTCCCACCGATCTGGAGGTTCTCGATGAAATCGCTGGCCGGATCGGCCATATAGTTCTTTTCGCTCATCTTTGATGTTCCTCCCAGGAAACGGTAGTCGGGATCAGGATTGGCCGCACACTGGTCTCAGCGGTCAGAAAACAGGCACGTCTCATAAGAGCCACCTCGCGATTTTCGTGCTGGTCTCACCATCGCGAATCCCGTCCAAAGAGAGATCCACGCCGAGAGGATCGAGGCCGCTGGGCTGACGGCTACGAATATCAGTGCATGCCCCTGCGTAGTCTTTCGCCTCGATCACCCGATGGAACGGTGCGGAAGGGTTCTTCTGCTGATCGGCCTCAGCCAGAGTGATCGCCTGCACGTCGTTGGGATGAGACGGTCCTCCGGCAGGCGAGGAACCCACAGGCATAGGGCTGTACTTATTGCCGTGCTCGCCCTTTTGGAAGACGTTGAATCCACTGAAAGACGTGGACCAGAGTTTCCAAGTCGCGTTGGGCTGCGCGTCCACCGTGATCACCTCGGTGAGTTGCCACCAGACCCCGCAGTCCTCGGATCGGTCGAAACTTTCGTCCAAATCTGCCGGAGTCCCATCGAGCTTCGTCAGGCTCTTCGGGGTGAAGGTGAGCATGATCCCATCCTTTTGGAAAATCACTGGTTCGCCCAGCTTGACCTCCAGAACAGGATGCCCAGCTGTCTGCGGGGTGACGAGGTTCTTCGGGGCCGCTGAGGTCGAGGTGGAGGACGACGTGGAATTTTCCGCGCTAGGCCCAGCAGCGCTGGGCGCGTCTCCGCGTTGGCATCCCGCTGCGAGCAGAGCGATGAAGGCGAGGAAGGCTGCTGCGCGTTGTCTGGTCGCGTTCATCAGAATCCTGTCAGGTGGCCTTGGTTGCCGAGGTTGGGGTCGAGCTTGCTGATGTCGACCGAGCTGTCGAAATCTGTCCCGAACAGCGCGTCGAAGCGGGCTTTCGCCGCGTCACGAAGGGCAGTCACCTTGTCAAGGGTGTCCTGCACGTATTTCACGATGACTGCGCCGTTCTCCTTCGCGGTCGCCAAAGACTTCTCACCGTCCACTCCAGAGCCTAACGCGGTCCCGATCTCTGAGAGAGTCGCAAGCTTCTGCGCCTCGGTTTTCAACAGTTCTTTAAGGTCGTCTATCGCGGTTTGGAAGTCGTGGAGGATGAGAGCGGCTTCCTCTTTCGATATTTCCACGTCGGCCATGGTTCAGGTTCCTCTCCGGAATTGTTGTGTCCAGTATGGGCGTTGATGTGTGGTGTTGGTCATCGGGGTTTCCAGTAGCTCTCTTGCGGGTCGGGCAACTGGGCGATCATGCGCGCGGGCAGTTCCCGGTCTCCTTCTTCCTCCCGAGCGCGCAGGGCGAGGTAGGCGAGGTCGCAGGCGAAGCCGGGATCGTGCGAGACTTGCGCTTGCCCCCAACGCTCCAGAGCCGATAGTCCGATGAGGGCTCGGTGGAAGGCGAGGAATCCCCGGAAGATCGCGGGGTTGCGCTGGGGCTCGGGGAGAGCGCGGGCTTGGGCGAGGTTGCGCCAGGCGGTCGCGGCGAGCTGCTCGCCGTCCGCGCACGCGGCCCCATAGGCTTCCCACGAAACACGTCTCTGGTTTGCGATCTCTTTCTGAACCCTTGTGAAACCGTCCCAGTTCTGCGCCCCGGAGCCATCGACAATCTCCGAAACCCACGTCAAAGCGCGTGTCCGGGCCTCTTCTGCCCAAGGACCGGCCAACAGCTCCGTGATCCTGTTGTGCAGGTCGCGCGCGAAGTACTGCAACGGGTGCGCGGACCCGCCCTCCGGCTCGACCAATGGCCCTGCCGCCTCCACCAGAAATGGGGCTTCGACAGCTTGGGAGCCGGTCAAGTGGTTGTTGCAGTCTTGGATGGCTCTGCGCGGGAACTCTTCGGCCCTGTAGGTGACGGCCATCCCGGCGAGGGAATAGGCGAGGCCGTGCGCGGCGAAGAGGTCGCGTTGCTGCTCGAAGTGCCGCTTCGCCCCGAACACCAAATCCTCGTTCCCCAACGCCGCAGTGTGGACGCCCGGGTCGGCGGCGTGCTCCCACCCCGGCCACGCCCGCACCGGCAACCGCTTCGCGATCACCCCCGGCCCGAGGTTCGAGTACACATAGGTGCGGTCCAGGCCCTCCGAGTCGATATGCCGCGCCAGCAGATATTTCGGTTCCCCGTTCGCCGCGAGCCTACGACTGGGGAACAAATCCGGCTGCTCGCGCAACCAGAGCGCCCATCGGGCGAGCACGCTCTTATGGTCCCCAGGCAGCCCTTCCTCCCTGCGGTCGCCAAAGAAACCGTCCCCGCCGTGATAGCCCCGAGCGCCAGGACTGCGATATTCATCGTCCGCGTTGGCGAGTTTCATGGCTTGCCCGGTGACCGCGCCCGCCGCGCCCATCGTCGCCGTGTCCCCCGACTCCCGCACATCCACGTTCACCACCTCGTCAGGGACGGCGAAATCCGTGGCCGCCTGTGCCTCCGTCGCGCCGCCGTCCGTCTCCGCGTGGTGGTCGAGGACCGCCGCCCCGGACTGGACCGAAGTCACCGCCGAAGAGTCCTGCGCGCCCCCGAAGTCAACGGGCCGCTCCTGCTCCGCGCGGGCCTGAACATGCGCGTCCCGCTGCGACCACGCGTTCTGGTGCTGCTCGAACGAGTCCTTTCCGGCAGTCGCCCGATGCTCCGCTCCAGTCTCCACCGGCTGGCCTTGGACCGGTCGCGGGACTGGTTGGGCATCAGGTTGCGCGGACACCGCGCTGGAGGTCGCGGGCGCCGCCTCCTCCTCGGCGAACGCATGCCGTCTCGGCAAGGGCTGGCCTGGATTCGCGTCATGCCGGGGCGGTTGGACGAGGTTCCTCAAACCGAAAGGCCGCTGCGCGGGCGCGGGGATCACCGGCAAACCCGACTCGTCCAAGCCACCCCCTGGCTCGCCGCCCGAACGGGGCGGCTTCGCGCCCAGCGACCAGTTCTCCTGGCGCAGCTCGGCGTCACGCCCGAACACTGTGCCGCCGCCCTCCGGCTCAGCAGTCACAACGAACGCACTCCCCGCACAGTCAAGAACCAAGCATGTGCTGCTCGGCGCATCGCCACCCTCCGATCATCACAGTCGTCGTCCTCGCCCCCAAAGTTTAGACGCACACTCGCCTCCGCAGGTTCCATAATCCGACCGAGCCGTCCCCGGGCGCGTGGAAAAAGGAACCGCAAACATCGAAAACAAACACCAGGAACACCCGTTCTTGCAGCTCAAAAGGTCTTTCTGAACCACAGGACGCGAACAACGCCCCGGCATGAACGCCGAGGAAGGCGGGCAACAATTTTCGAAAACGTGGCGCCGCACGAGGAAGGCTGGCCGAGCGGTCGGCGTGAACGCCCCCAGCGATTCTGGCGCCCCCTGGGGGTGGACCCAGGTGGCCTACAGCGCTTCCACGGGCCGCATACCGCCGTGCTCTGTACGGGTTCCAGCATTCGAGGCTATGCCCGATCAGGGCTCCGCGCGTTCGGGGGGGTACCGGGAACAGCGCCGGGGTAGGTGCCGGGCCTCTTGGAGGGGGGATCCCCCAGGGGGTGAATAAATATTCACGAGCTACGCATAGCGTGGTTAGACTCATGCCTGCTCGCCCCGTGTCCATTCGCCAGTGGTGAGCACCTCGATCTCCCACACGCCAGGATGCGCATTGTCCAACACTTTCACCACGGTGTGGACCACGGTGAAACCGGCGTGGGTGACGCGGACCATGGCGTTCCCGCCGCCGAATTCCATCACGAGGAGGGCGGGCGTGCTGGCGACGTCGAGCTTGATCCGCGCCTTGCGGGGCTCGTGGATCTCGCTGACCGGGACCAGGGCCTGCTCGATGCTCAAATACGCCGAGTACGGCAGGTCCCAAGTCTGTCCGCCGACGACGACCCGCACCCCGTCGCCAAGGGACGGCGCAGAATCGGCGGCGCTCACGCCTCGATGCTACCGGTCATCTGCCGTTGACAAGGTCGTTCTGCCAGGCGATCAGCACGCCCATGACGAACACGCAGAACGCGCCGCCGCCCACCAGGATCGCAAGCGAAACGGCCAGAGCGGTCCTGACCTTCCACTTCTCCGCCCGGCTCGTGGCATGTTTCCTGGCAGCGAGAGCCCGAAGCAGGGGCACGATGGACGACAAGACGGTTGCGGGGGGCGTGAAGAACGCGATGGTGGCGCTCAACGCGTAGTTCGAGGCGCGCCCGAGAAGCACTGCGACGAGCCAACCTCCGAGGAGCACCACGAGCGGAAGGACCGTCGCCCTGGTCGCCCGTTCGACCTTTTCCGACGACTCCTCGGACGTGGTGTCCCGATGGCTCGGCTCGGGTGCGGCTTCGTCCTGCCAGTCGTCCACCAGTACGATCCCGGCTGCTTTGAGCTTACTGAAATCGACCTCCTCGTCCTGCGAGAGAGTGTTGTCGATGACGAGCGCGATGTTGACGGGGAAAGCCCGCATGCCCTTGTGAAGCTGCATGCCAGCGATCCTGCTGGCGACCACAACCGCGTAGATCCTGACGAAAGCGCCATCCCCGTCCTCGCCCAGGAACTCCGCTTGAGCCCGCCCGAGTACCGCGGTGTCAGAGGTGCGGTACTTCAGCGGCTTCTGCAAAAAGGCGAGAACATAGTCGGGGCGGTCCGATCCTGGGATCTCGCGCATCAGCTTCGCGTCGACCGGAAGGTCGCCTGGGTCCAGGCCAGGGATGACCTCGTCGTAATCGGTGATCGTGAATCCCGCCATGCGGGAAGCCTAGCAACCTTCTGGCCAGCACGATAGCTCTACCAATCCCGTCCGTGCCGCTCAGGCTGGGCGGCGCGAGTCCCGTTGCCTCGCTCAAGGTTGCATCCGAGATGCATGGCCCTGAGCTCTCCGAGGTTGTCGCCCCCGAGGCTCACCGCGAGTATGGCCGTCAAGGCCCATGTGAGCGCCCGTGCTGCCTCTCGCCGCTCTGCGGTGCCCAAAGCGCGGGGACCGCTGACAGCAGGCTTGCCTCTGGGGATTCCTTACGGCAGGTGCGTTTTCCAGTTGTGCCTCAAGTGGTGGTCGATGTTCTGAGCCGCTGGAAGAGCGTTCTTGGCCAAGAGCGGCGTGCGGCGTGACCCTGGGCCGCTAGGGCGGCCCTTTCCCGCTCTGCTGCTGCGGCTTCACGCTCGGCGCGCTCGCGTTCTTGAATGACTTGTTCGGCTTTCGCGACGAACCTTTTCGCGTCATCAAGATTGCGGGCGGCGTTAATCTTGAATCGCCAAGCGAGTCCAAAAAGTATTGCGAGGATCACTGATGGGGCCAAGCCGTGCAGGAGGTAGTCTCCAAACTCGGGATGAGGATGTGCTTGCAGGAAATGCCATACCTTCGGGGCTTGTGAACTGAACGCGGCACCAAGAACAAGCAGTAGAGCCATGGAGATCATGTCTTGCCCCTCTCCTTTTCTGACGGCACGATACGCGATGATGCGCAGCTGTTCCGGGGTGAAATCGTTCGCGCTGTAGCTCCCGAGCCACCTCGATTCAGACGGCAACCGCCCTACGAGCGTGGCGATATCTGCCTCGTCCAGATTCACGAGGCCGTGCGGCTGGAACGGCTCCTCACCATGTGCTTCAACCCATGCCCGCCGTTTAGCCTCTTTGCTTGCTCGGTTAGCGCGGCTGAGGCTGCGAATGCCAATCAGGAATCGGCTGGCCTGCCACCAGGCGAGTGCGGCGATAGCGGTCGGGATCATGATTATGAACAAACTGCGCGCCTCGTGCAGCGCGCCGGAAATGATCATAGGCTCGACTTCTTTCTTGAAGGCGAAGGACGCAGAGCGTAGATCATGACCATTGGCAAGCTCGCATAGAGCAGAAGCACCCCGACGGGGGTAATCACGTCTAGGCACGGCCAAAACCACGTGGGGTCAGGAACGTCAACCACGTACTTTGTGAGGTGGTAGAAATACCCCGCCCAGAGCACTGCGGCCATCTCCGTCCAGGGTATCGCCCAGAGCGTCCACCCGATCAAAGCCGCCGTCAGGTAGCGCTGCGTCTTCGTCCCGAGCTTGTCTTCAGGGTTGATCTTTACCGGCCCAGTGAACATCTTCCACAAGTCTCTAGCCTTGGAGGTCCACCGTTGAGGCCGCAACCATAGCCGACACGCGAGGGGATCTGTCTGTCTAATCAATCTCTTCATGCACCGAAGTATCGGAGAAGGCACCGACAACACGCAACGGGCAAAAATCCACGGCCTAGTTGATCTTGGCCCGGACCAAGCCCTGCCTGTCTACGGTGCTCGCCGTCCTTGCGGTCTCTTGGTTTTCCTGTTCACGAGCCAAACGCGATGCGGCAGAATCTCCCTATGAGCCCGATTTGGAACGCAGTCGCCGCTGCTATCACTGGTGTCATCGCCACTCAAGTGCTCCAGCGTTTGGTGAAGCTCTTCATCGAAGGAGCGCGCTACCCCTCGTACCGAAAAATAGAGCGCGAGCTGGAGTTGTTCGAGCGGTTCCACAAGCTCGCAAACACACGCCCCAGCACAGCTCCCGGCGAGTCCGATTTGCACGCCATGCTCATAGAAGACATCCGCGAGCACTCGTTCAAGCGCTACCGGCGCGAATACATGCAGCTCGCGCTGGCATCAAGCATCAGTTATCTCCCGGTCTTGATCATCGTGGACCTCATCATCTCCAAATCCACCCCAGAAGGGTGGGGCACTCTCGTGTTCTTGGTGTTCCTCATGGTCATATTCGTGCTATGGCTGCTCTGGATATACTTCCTCGCCAAAGATGTGAACCGCCGCGAACAGCTCGTTGATGCCAAACGAGAAAGGTTCCGGGAAACCGGCCGCTACCCCAAACCCGGCGAAGTCAAACTAGCAGACAAAGGCAAGAAACGCTCCTCGGGAAAAAGAGCCCTCAAGGGCATAGTTCCTCCGAGGAAACGCAAGCTCACACAGAGCATGCCTGATTCGCGCGGGGACGAACCGGCTCAGCCACCTCCGTAGAGGCCCAAACCTCACACAGCGTTCGTCGCCGCGAACAACGCCGTGATGCCGACTGCAATCCCTTCGCTCAGCGGTCATAAATAATTATCCAAATATCAGTTCAGGAGATTTTCGCCCGAATCCTTGAGTTTTCCCTGTTCGGAGGGTGTTATGATACCGTCTAGAAAACTCTCCCACAGGGTTATCCGGCGAGGTGGTTTCTCTCGTGGAGGTGGTCGAAGTAGCGTCGTCGGTCCTCGTCGGTGACTCGGTGACAGCCGGGGCATTGGCCGAGGAATCGGCTGATCGGGTTGACGAGCTCGTTGGGGCAGGTCTGGCACACGTCCTCGGGCTGCTCGCTGCTGTTGTCGGGGTCCGGGGCGCTGGGCGGGTTTTCGCTTGGACCGCTTGGACCGCCATCGCTGACCTGTGTTTTCCCGATGCCTGTGGGGTCGGCTCCGGTTGGACCGCCCCGATGCCCGGTTGGACCGGTCCGAGTCCCAGTCGGCACGGTCCAGGCCGCGCCTTGGGGGTCTTTTATGCTGCTGCCTGGGGTTTCGGCATGTGGTCCGGGTGGTCCAGGCGGGTTCGGGGTTGTTGCTCCCGGCTCCGGGTCGTCGTCGTCATCGTCGGCGTCGTTGTCTTTGGGGGTTTTGAGCCGGATCCCGACGTGGTGCCGTGGCCGTTTGCTGCCGGTGTTGCGCGGGCGGGCGTCTCCTAGTCCGGGGAAGGCTGCGCGCAGGTCTCGGCCGAACATGGCCGAGTTGGTGGGTTTGAGTCCGTTCTGCTCGCACCACACTGCCCACCTCGCGTAGAGCTTGTCTTTCTCGACTGTCCCGTCCGGGTCGATGACGCAGTGCTCGCGCAGGAACGCCGCGACCGGGGAGGCGAGGTCTTCCAGCTCCCTCGTGGCGTCCTGGGAGGACGCTGTTCGGGTGAAGGAGCCGTTGCGCGCGAGGCGTTCCAGCCCGTCGAGGGACCAGGCCAGTATCCCGGGCAGCTCTTCGAGGAGGTCGGCGGTGAGCCGGTGGTCCTCTTTGCCCAGGAAGCTCTGCGCCATCGTGAGCACGACGAAGCGTTTGGCGATGGCCCCGGAGGCGTCGGAGAGCCGGGGCAGCTCGTTGGAGACGATCACGAACCGCGCCGGGATCGGCCCGGTCCACGGCTCTTTGTTCTTGCGGTCCACCGTCAACCAGTCCTCGCCGCTGATCGACAACAATCTTTCCACCACCTGCCGCGTGCCCGCGCCGCCGAGGCGCGCGTCCCCGACGACGGCGAGGGGCTTGCCCAGCAGCGGGCTCAAACCGAAGTTCGTGCCGAGCGAGGCGAGGGTCGGCGCGGCGGCGTTCGCCTTGCCGACCAGGGCGATCAGGACGCGGGCGATGGTGCCCTTGCCCGAGCGGGGCGGGCCGACCACCAACAGGATCTTCTGCATGTCCGTGCGCCCGGAGAGCACGTACCCGAAGAACTCCTGCAACAACGCCACGCTGTCGGCGTCGCCGGGCCACACCGACTGCAAGAAGCCCAGCCAGCGTTTGGGCTCGGGGGCGCTGGGGTTGTAGTCGAACGGGACCGCCGTTCGGGTGAAGAACTCGGGGGTGTGCTCGATCATCGTCCGCGAAGGCACATGCAAGAGCCCGTTCGCGCAGGCCACCACCTCACCAGCGGGGGGCCTGCGCGCGCCGGACGCGCCGATCCACTTCGGCGCGTCGAGCCCGCCGTCCATGAGCACCACCGCGCGCAGCGCGTCCAACACCGACGAGACCTTGCCCGGCGTCGGGTCGAACGCTCGCGCCTCCCACGCCTCGCCCTTCCCGACGCGTGCCTTGTACACGGCGTGCTCCAGCGACCGGTAAATGTGCGAGCGCAGCTCGTCCTGCTCCACGACCGCCCACATCGACCCGTCCCACAACAGCCAGTCCCCACGCAAGTGCCCCAGCGTGAACAAGCCGCTCTCGTGCTCGTAGCCTTTCGCGAGCTGGCGCGCCACCCGCATCGGCGCGCTCGGCGGGGGGAACTCGACAACCCCGTCCGCGCCATCGCCTCCCGAAGAGACGGGGGGCGCGGCGACCGCGCCCCCCGCCATCTGGCCTTGACCGCTCACCGGCCCGACCTCCTCGCCAGCCACGGGTCCGAACGCCCGCAACGCAGCCGGGGCAGCCTCGACGCCGCCTCGCTGCGGCGGTTCAGCCCCGCCCGAACCGAAGGCCAATCGGCCTCGTCTTTGTCCTCATCGCGCTCCGGGCCGTTCATCGGATCACCGTCCCGGTTCGCTCGTCCACCAACTCGACTTTGAAGCCCTCGGTGGAGGAGAAGTGCTTGAGCACGAGCAGCATGAGATAGTCGCCCATCTCATTCGTCGCGTCCTCAAGCCGTTCGGCCAGCCGGTCTTCCCACTCCTCGGGCAGGTCCGAGGAGTGCGACAGCTCGGGAAACCCGAGGAAGCCGTCGTCCTCGACCCACTCGCGGCACTCATCGACCGGCGCCCCCAGGTAGGCGGCAAACGCCTCTGCGGAGAAGACCAAACCGCCCCGCTCGCCGACGAACACCCGAACCGTCCTGCTCTGCGAGCCGCCATGACCCTCTTCGCCAGGGGGAACAGAATTGGAAGAACGGGCATCGCCTTTATCGGCGGATGCTATATTTGTCATTAGAGCCCTTTCGCTCTGGTAACGGAAAAATCGGTGTCACTCTCAAAATTGATCCGGCTTTCCGACCGCGCGCCCCGCTGCGAGGCAATCCGACCAAGAACTGACCTCTCGGCAGGGCGCGCGACCGCTCCGCTCGTCTCATTCACTCCACCGCACCACCACCCTTACGGGTCGCCGCCTCGCGTTGGGCCACCCACCGCTCGCACTCGCTGAGCCGGTAGACCACTCGTCGTGGCGAGAGGGAGAAGGACGGCGGCGAGTCCGGGCTGTTGATGGAACGGTGCCATCTCAGCGTCGAGCACGGAATGCCGTACCGCTCGCTGACCTGCTTGGTTGTCAGCAGGATTTCATTTGGACGCGCCTCGTGCGCGGTGTTGCTGGCCACTCTGCCTCCTAGCTAGATCCGACAACATTACAAAGACTACCACGCATACCCAAATCCAACTAGACAAGACGAGACAATCTGGTGTATCGTTGGTCGTGTGAGTGACACCAAGACCGGCGACCTGGCCATCGGCAAACGCATCCAAGCCTTGCGGAACGAACGCGGCCTCACGCAAGGCCAGCTCGCCGCCGAGGCGTCCAAACACGGCGACCTGATCTATCAGCAGACTATCGCCAAGATCGAGACAGGCAACAGGGGATTGAAGTTCGAAGAGGGCATCGCCATCGCCAAAGCCCTGAACGTCGATCCGGTGGACCTGCTCTCCGAAGAGAGCATCGAAGAGAAGCTATTGAACGCCACCCTCGATTTCAGCGTCTCCGCTTTGCGCGATTACGCGTTCCGCACCGGGCTGACACCCGTCTTCATGATGCTCAACGACTTCCGAAGGGCCGAGGCCAACTACCTAAGGCGCATGACGGAGACGGCGCCCTGCGAACTCGATTCCGTGAAGGAACGTATTGACCGTGCCGTGACCCCCGCTTACAAGGAGCTTGAGAAGGACGCGAACCGCCTGCTCCGGTTCGTTCGCGACCGCCTGGCGAGCTTCGAGGACGTATATGAAAACCTCTACGCCGACTATGAGAACTCGCCCGAAGCCAAGCGGACGCCAGACGATTCAGATCAAGGCCCAGTCGCGTACCTCGACTACGTGGAGGAGCGGTACCAGAGGAAGAAAAGCGAGCAGGACGCGGCGAAGGCAGGCTTCATGCTCCCAAGCAGCGGATACGTCGGAAAATTCTGCAAAACACCCCAAGCCGACGATGCGAAAAACGACACCAGCAGCAATGCGGAGACCGCAGAGGACAAGAACTAATGGAAAGCGCTGCCAGTAGGATGCCCGTCAGACGTAATCGCCGCTCAGGGGTCGAAGATCTATGGTTCAAAAAAGAGAAGGTCCGCAAGATCGACCCTGAGAGCGGAAAAGAGACATGGGAGAAGGTGCCGAACAAACGTCATGGTCGGGGCAAGCGTTGGCGGGCGAACTACGTGGACGACAGCGGAGACCAGAAGACTCGGGCGTTCGACACGAAGCAAGAGGCGCAAAAATGGCTAGACGGCATCATGTCCACCCTCGTGCAGGGCACCTACGTCGATCCCAAGGTCGCGTCTATGACAGTGGGGAAGTGGTGCGATCAGTGGATCGAGGGCTACAGTGTCCATCGAAGCGGCACGGTGCGTAGCGCCAAAACGCATATCGCCAAGATCAAAGAGTCTTTCGACACGAAGCCGTTGAACGAGGTTCGGCCCTCTGCCGTCAAAGCATGGCTGGCCGACTTGAAAAAGCAAGGATTGGCGGACAGCTACGTCTACGCGCTGCACTCTCGGCTGTCGCAGATCCTCGGTGACGCCGTGTATGACGGGGTGCTCGCTCGCAATCCATGTTCGCGCAAGACTGCGCCGCCGATGGGCAAGCCGAAGTGCTATGTGGCGACCACCGAGCAGATATGGGGCCTGTACGAAGCGGTTCCCCGGAGCATCAAGTCCGCCATCCTGCTCGGGGCGTTCGCTGGGCTGCGGGTGGCAGAGGTGTCCGGGGCGTTGCGGACGGACATGGATTTCATCAAGCGCGTGTTCAATCCTGCGCGGCAGTGGGAGGACGAGCCGTTGAAGACGGAGACAAGCGCGACGCCAGTTCCGGTGTCAGAGGAGTTTGTCATGCTGCTCTCCACGACGATCCTCCCTGGCGAGCACACGCACCTGGTTGTCAACGATCATGGCGAGCCGGTGCCGCCGTGGCAGATCGAGCGGGCTATCAGGGATGCGAGGGAGTCGGGATTGGTCGATTTACCGGAGACGTTCACGTTCCACGATCTGCGCCACTACAACGCATCGTGGCTCATCGCGAGCGGGGCGGACATCAAGACCGTCCAAGCCCGCGTGCGCCATGCCAGCGCGAAAACGACGCTGGACGTCTACGGACACCTGTGGCCTGACGCGGACGAGTCTTCTCGCACGGCGATGAGCGCGATTCTGAGCGAGCGAATCGATACCGCTTACGGCACTGCCTACCCAATGCATACCGGGGCGGCCAAATAAGCCGCCCCGGTGCAGGTCAGGATGTGTTTCCGGCCTACACGTCGTAGTAGAGCTGGAATTCGTAGGGGTGCGGGCGCAAGTTGACCGGGGCGATCTCCTGTTCGCGCTTGAGCTTGATCCAGGTTTCGATGAGGTCGGGGGTGAACACGCCGCCTTCGGTGAGGTAGGCGTGGTCCTGCTCCAACCGGTCGATGACCACGGCGAGGTTGGTCGGGGCCTGCGGAATGTTCGATGCCTCTTCCGGGGCGAGCTCGTAGAGGTCCTTGTCGACCGGGGCCTGCGGCTCGATCTTGTTGCGGATGCCGTCCAGTCCGGCCATCAGCATCGCGGCGAACGCGAGATACGGGTTGCCGGAGGAGTCCGGCGCGCGGAACTCGATGCGCTTGGCCTTGGGGTTCGAGCCGGTGATCGGGATGCGCACCGCCGCGGAGCGGTTGCGCTGGCTGTAGACCAGGTTGATCGGGGCCTCGTAACCGGGGACCAGGCGGTGGTAGGAGTTGATCGTCGGGTTGGTGAAGGCCAAAAGCGACGGGGCGTGGTGCAGGATGCCGCCGATGTAATGCCGGGCGAGGTCGGAGAGCCCGCCGTAGCCCGCCTCGTCGTAGAAGAGCGGCTTGCCGTCTTTCCACAAGGACTGGTGCACGTGCATGCCGGAGCCGTTGTCGCCGAACAGCGGCTTGGGCATGAAGGTGACTGTTTTGCCGTTCTGCCACGCCGTGTTCTTGATGATGTACTTGAACAGCAGGAGGTCGTCGGCGGCGTGCTGGAGGGTGTTGAACTTGTAGTTGATCTCGGCCTGGCCCGCGGTGCCCACCTCGTGGTGGGCGCGCTCGAGCTCGAAGCCCGCCTCGATCAGATTCGTGGACATCTCGTCGCGCAGGTCCACGTAGTGGTCGTTGGGGGCGACGGGGAAGTAGCCGCCCTTCACGCGCACCTTGTAGCCGAGGTTCGGGCCGCCGTCGGCCTCGGTCTCGGCCCCGGTGTTCCACGCCCCGGAGATGGAGTCGATCTCGTAGAAGGCCCCGTTGATGGAGGAGTCGTAGCGGATCGAGTCGAAGATGTAGAACTCGGCCTCGGGCCCGAAGTACGCGGTGTCGGCGATCCCGGTGGAGGAGAGGTAGTCCTCAGCCTTCTTCGCGACGTTGCGCGGGTCGCGGCTGTAGGCCTCCTTGGTGAAGGGGTCGTGCACGGAGAAGTTGATGTTCAGGGTCTTCGCGGCGCGGAACGGGTCGATTTTCGCGGTGGCGAGGTCGGGGAGCAGGAGCATGTCCGACTCGTGGATGGACTGGAAGCCGCGAACGGAGGAGCCGTCGAAGGCGAGGCCGTCCTCGGTCACGTCCGGGCCGAACGCCGACGCGGGGATCGAGAAGTGCTGTTGGACGCCGGGCAGGTCGGTGAACCGGACGTCGACGTATTCCACATTCTCGTCGGCGATGAACTTGACCACGTCTTCGGCTGAGCTAAACGTCACGCCACTCTCCTTCGGCTGTCGTATGCGGTAGGGGCCGGGCAGCCCACAAGATTTGGAGATTACACCGCAGGTTCGCGGCTTCTGAACGGAGGGCGGACGACACAGGCGCGAAACATGGCTGGCGGGCTTGGGCGCGCCTCGGTGGCGCGGGCTTGCTGGAACTGTCGGTCGCCGCGTTCTCCCAGGTTCTCTTAGCACGGCGGTTACAACGCGGCAATCCGCGCGCCACACCGCATTTCTACTCTGTGACGGGATTTCCACTCCCTGAAAGGTCGGATTTCGTCGCTCGTGAGCCGAATTTCACCCTCTCATAATCGAACACATGATGGAGAACGTCTGCGTGACCGCAAATACTATTCGTGCGCAAGCTATCAGGGCCGTTGAAGCGTGCGCGCCGCCGGCGAAAATCTTCGACGCGGGCGAGGAGCCGGGCCGTATTTTCGGCGAGAACGTTTTCAGCAAAGCGGTCATGCGCAAGCGCTTGCCCAAGGCGGTGTACAAGTCGGTCTCCGCGACGATCGAGCGCGGCGAGAAGCTCGACCCGTCTGTGGCCGACGCGGTGGCCTCGGCGATGAAAGACTGGGCGCTGGAGAAAGGCGCGACCCATTACGCGCACGTCTTCTACCCGCTGACCGGTTTGACCGCGGAGAAGCACGACAGTTTTCTCGAGCCCGCCGGCGACGGCTCGGCGCTCGCCGAATTCGCGGGCAAGACGCTGATCCAGGGCGAGCCGGACGCGTCCAGCTTCCCCAACGGCGGCCTGCGCAGCACGTTCGAGGCCAGGGGGTACACCGGCTGGGACGTGACGAGCCCCGCCTACATCCTGGAGAACCCGAACGGCAACACGCTGTGCATTCCGACGGTCTTCGTGTCGATGAC
Organism: Segniliparus rotundus DSM 44985; assembly: GCF_000092825.1. Lineage (NCBI taxonomy): Bacteria > Bacillati > Actinomycetota > Actinomycetes > Mycobacteriales > Segniliparaceae > Segniliparus > Segniliparus rotundus. The sequence continues at coordinate 798,262 of NC_014168.1, forward strand.
CGGCGACGCGCTCGACCACAAGACCCCGCTGTTGCGCTCGCAGCAGGCGATGGGCGAGCACGCGGAGCGGATCTTGAAGCTCTTCGGCCACGAGAAGCCAGGCAAGATCGTGTCGTTCTGCGGCCCGGAGCAGGAGTACTTCCTGTTGGACCGGCATTTCTTCCTCGCCCGCCCCGACTTGATGAACGCCGGGCGCACGCTGTTCGGGCACAAGCCGCCCAAAGGCCAGGAGTTCGACGACCACTATTTCGGCTCCATCCCCGAGCGGGTGCTCGGCTTCATGATGGAGACCGAACGCGAGATGTTCAAGCTGGGCATTCCCGCGAAGACGCGGCACAACGAGGTCGCGCCAGGCCAGTTCGAGGTGGCGCCGATGTTCGAGCGCGCGAATATGGCCTCCGACCACCAGCAACTGCTGATGACGGTGCTCAAGACCGTCGCCAAACGGCACGGCATGGAGGTCTTGTTCCATGAGAAGCCGTTCCAGGGCGTGAACGGGTCCGGCAAGCACGTCAACTTCTCGATCGGCAACGACGAGCTCGGCAGCCTCCTCGTGCCGGGCGACACGCCCCATGAGAACGCGCAGTTCCTCGTGTTCTGCGCGGCGGTCATCCGAGCGGTGCACAAATACGCGGGGCTGCTGCGGGCTTCGGTGGCCTCGGCGACCAACGATCACCGCCTCGGCGCGAACGAGGCTCCGCCCGCGATCATCTCGATCTTCCTCGGCGATCAGCTCGCCGACATTTTCGAGCAGATCGCCAAGGGGCGCGCGACGTCGTCCAAAGGGAAGGGCACGATGATCATCGGGGCCGACACCTTGCCGCCGCTGCCGACCGATCCCGGCGACCGCAACCGCACCAGCCCGTTCGCGTTCACCGGCAACCGGTTCGAGTTCCGCGCCCCCGGCTCCATGCAGACGGTCGCGGCGCCGATGGTCACGATCAACACCATCATGGCCGATTCGCTCGACCACATCGCCACCGAGCTGGAAACGGCTGTGGCTGACGGCGTCGAGTTCGACGCCGCCGTGCAGAGCCTGTTGACCCAGATCATCACCGACCACGGCGCGGTGGTGTTCAACGGCAACGGCTATTCCGACGAGTGGCAGGCCGAGGCCGCTTCGCGGGGGCTGCCGAATCTGCGCACCACTCTGGACGCGCTGCCGGAGCTCGTCTCGGACAAGGCGTTGGCGCTGTTCGAGAAGTACAAGGTCTTCAATGGCCGAGAGATGCGCAGCCGATACGAGATCGGCCTTGAGCAGTACGCTTTGACCATCGGCGTGGAGGCGCGGCTGGCTTTGGAGATCGGAGCCACGCAGATTCTTCCGGCGGCGGTGCGGCATCAGACCGAACTCGCGCAGAACGTCGCCGCGCTCAAGGCGGCGGGCGTCGAGGCGGACGTTGCTCCTCTGGAGGAAGTCACTGGGCTGGTGGCCGAGCTGCGTCGCTCGCTCGCCGCGCTCAAGGAGGCCCTCGGCCACCACGCCGGCGAAAGCGCCCTCGAGGAGGCCACGCACGCAGGTCAGGCGCTTCTTCCTGCGATGGCCGACGTGCGTTGCGCCGCCGACCAGCTCGAGAGCGTCATCTCGGACGACCTCTGGCCGCTGCCGACCTACCAGGAGATGCTGTTCATCCTCTGATATGCGAGGGATTCCCGCCGCGGGAGGATGGATCGGCAGCTCCATGTTTGGTAGAACTGATGCATGCCGAAGTTAGCCGTGCCACATGAAGCGCCGATGTGCGATCCAGACCATGTCGCTCGGCAACGCATTGTCGAGAGGGTTTGGCCTCTCGCCGCGTTCGCGGCCGTCGCCAACGTCATCATGCAGCTCGGCGTGCGTCCGGTCGGCTACGGCGTGTACGAAAGCGTGGTCGAAAGCGGGCGCCTGGACAAACGGCCGATCAAACGCGGCCGGACGACCTTCACGTACCTCGCGGTGGCGATGCTGGGCAGCGAAGCGGAACGCAACGCGTACCACTCCGCCGTCAACAGGGTCCACGCCCAAGTGAACTCCAAGAACGTCGCGCGCGTCACCGGGAGCAAGGGGCCGGCCGAGTACAACGCTTTCGACCCGGAGCTGCAGCTGTGGGTGGCCGCGTGCCTGTTCAAAGGCGCATTGGACATTGTGCGCCTGATGAGCCGCCCGCCCCTTTCCGCCGCCGCCGAGGAGGAGATCCTGCGGGTCTGCGCCCCGCTCGCGACGACGTTGCAGGTGCCTGCGGACGCGTGGCCGAAGACGATGGCCGAGTTCGACGCGTACTGGGCGGAGCAGGAGGAGCGGATCCAGATCGACGAGCCGGTGCGGGACATGCTCGACAACATCGCGGGCGCGCGCTTCCTGCGAGGGCTCGGGCTCGCGTTCGGATGGATCAACCGCTACTTCACGGCGGCGTTTTTGCCGCCGAAGTTCCGCGAGCAAATGCGCTACAGCTGGGGTCCGGCGCGCCAAGGCGTTTTCCGGGGCATTGTCGCGGGGAACCGGGTCCTGTGCGCGGCGACCCCCCGGTCGGTCCGGATGCTTCCGACGACAGCGTTCCTCTGGGACCTGCGGCGGCGGATGGAAAAGGCCGAATCGCTCGTCTGACCCGCGCCGAAATTCTGTTCCACTCCACATCCCGGCGCAGTCTCAACAAAGTTATAGTTGTGAGCATGGACACGCACTATGACGCTGTGATCGTTGGCGCTGGTTTCGGCGGCATGGGCGCCGCCATCCAGCTGAAAGAGCTGGGCCTGAACAATATCGCCATCCTCGAACGTGAAGACGACCTCGGGGGCACCTGGCACGTCAACCACTACCCAGGCCTCGCGGTCGACATCCCGTCCGCGAAATACTCGTACTCGTTCGAGCCCAACCCCTACTGGTCGCGGCTCTTCGCGCCGGGAGCCGAGCTCAAACAGTACGCCAGCCACGTCGCGGACAAGTACGACCTGCGCCGCCACATGCGGTTCAACACCGCCGTGAGCGGAGCCCGTTGGGACAACGAGCACCGGCGCTGGTCAGTGTCCACCGTCAGCGGCGAGACGTACACCGGCAAATACTTGCTCGCCGCGACGGGGTTCCTCTCGCAGCCCAAGACGCCCGACATCGAGGGCGTTGCGACGTTCGCGGGCACAGTCGTCCACACCACCAGATGGGACGACAGTTTCCGTTCCGCGGGCCGCGCGATCGGCGTCATCGGCACCGGGGCGACGGCGGTGCAGCTGATCCCCGAGCTCGCCAAAGACGCCCGGCAGCTCACCGTCTACCAGCGCACCCCGATCTGGGTCGTCCCGAAGACCGACGCCAAGGTGCCGGGTCCGGTCCAGCAGTTGTTCGCCCGCGCGCCGATCACCCAGAAGATCGTCCGCGCGGTGGGGTCGGCGATCCTCGAAGCCGTCATGGTCGGCGGCGTGCTGCACTTCCGCCAGTTGAAGATCTTCAACCGCATGGCCGCGTATGCGGGCCGCGCGCTTTTGTTCGCCCAGGTGCGCGACCCTCAGCTGCGCCGCAAACTGACCCCCGACTACGACTTCGGCTGCAAGCGCCCGACCTTCTCGAACACGTATTTCCGCGCCCTCACCAAGAAAAACGTGTCGTTGGAGACCGCGCGGATCGAGCGCGTCGAGCCCGACGGGATCGTCACCGAGGACGGGCGCAAGACCGTCATCGACACGCTGGTGCTGGCCACCGGGTTCGATCTGTGGGAGGCGAATTTCCCGGCTTTCGAGATCATCGGCCAAGACGGCCGCGACCTGGGGAAGTTCTGGCGCGACACCCGTTTTCAGGCATTCGAGGGCATCACGGTGCCCAAGTTCCCGAATTTCATGACCCTCAACAGCCCTTACTCGTACAGCGGGCTGTCGTATTTCGACACCATCGAGTCGCAGATGCGGCATATCCGGCGCCTGCTGGGCGAGATGGCGCGCCGGGGCGCGGACACATTCGAGGTGACCGAAGAGGCCAATGCGGAGTTCTTGGAACGCATGACGCGCAATCTCGACGATTCGGTGTTCACCCTCGGCAGCTGCCAGACCGCGCGCAGCTACTACTTCAACCAGCATGGCGAGGCGGCGTTGCTGCGCCCGACCTTGACGGGCGCGGCGTACAAAGAGCAAGGCTCGTTCCCGCTGGAGTCCTACAGCATCGTCTGATCGCCCGGCCGTCAGAGAACCGTTAGGCTGAGCTGATGCCCCTTGTCTTCCCCGAAGCCGGCGTCGGATCGCTCGCTCCGCTGACGCAGCGGGCCTTGGCCCTCTTCATCGACTGGGTGCTCTCTGGCGGGGTCGCCCTCTTGTTCACAGATTTCACCTCGAACTCCTACTCGACGGCGGTGTTGGCGGTCTGGGCGGCCATGGGGGCGGTCGCGGTCTCCCTGTTCTCGTTCACCCCAGGCCAGCTGTTCGTGGGCCTCAGGGTGATCCGGGTGCCCGACAGCCGCGGCAACGGCGGGGACCAGCCGGTCGGGGCGCTGCGCGCGGCAGGCCGGGCGGCACTGTTGGCCCTGGTCATCCCCGCGTTCTTGGTGGACAAGAACGGCCGGGGGTTTCAGGACCGCCTGACGAACACCGCCGTGGTGCGGCTGCGCTGATCCAAGACCGCTGAACCAAAACCGGCAGGGCCGCCCAGGACGTCACATGCTGCGGGTCGTGTCCCGCTCGGCCCGCGTGATGCGCTCCAGCTCCTCGCGCGAGCGCCCCAACAGGACCGTGCCAGTACTCTTGCCCCGTGAGCACGACACACAAAGCCGCCGAGCCGGCTGCGCCAACGCCGGCCCCGGTCTCCCGCGCCCGGATCGCATTCGCCTCCTTCACCGGCACCGCGCTGGAATGCTACGACTTCTACCTTTTCTCCATCGCGGCGGTGTTCGTCTTCCCGAAGCTCTTTTTCCCCTCTGGGGACGAGGCCACCGGGCTGCTCGCCTCCCTCGCGACCTTCGGGTTGGCGTTCGTGGCCCGGCCAGCGGGGTCGGTGCTGTTCGGGCACTTCGGCGACCGTTTCGGCAGGAAAGCCACCCTGATCGGGTGCCTGTTGACGTTGGGGCTGTCCACGGTCGCCATCGGGCTGTTGCCGACCTACCAACAGGTCGGCGTCGCGGCGCCGACAGCATTGGCGCTCCTCCGCGTCGTCCAGGGGATCAGCGTCGGCGGCGAGTGGAGCGGGGCGGTGCTGCTCGCCGCCGAGAACGCGGCCCCAGGAAAACGGGCGTGGGCCACGATCTGGCCGCAACTGGGCTCGCCGATCGGATTGTTCGCCGCCACAGGCGTGTTCCTGTTCCTCATCGCCACGCCTGCGGGCCAAGAGTCGCTTCTGACCTGGGGGTGGCGGGTGCCCTTCCTGCTCAGCGCGGTCATGATCGGGATCGGGTTGTATGTGCGCCTGAAATTGGCCGAGACCCCGGTCTACCGGGTCGCGGCTGGGCGGGGGGAGCTGGTGCGCGCGCCCTTGGCGGTCGTGCTGCGGCATTCGTGGCGCAACGTGCTCATCGGTGTTTTCGCGATGGTCGCCTCGTACGCCATTTTCTATCTGGCCTCGACGTGGGTGGTCGGCTACGGCACGGGCAAAGTCGTCGACCGCAGCGGCATTCGCGGCTCGATCGCGCACACGGACTTCCTCATCGCGCAGATGGCTTCCTGTTTCGCGTACGCCGCTGCCATCCTCGTGTCAGCGCGCCTCGCCGACCGATACGGGCGCAGGCCGTTGCTGCTCGTGGCGACCGCCGCGATCATGTGCTACGGGCTCGGCTTCGGCTGGCTGCTCGACCCCGCGCGGCTGACCGCGCAAACGGCGCTGGTGTTCATGTGCCTCGGACTGACGCTCATGGGATTGTCGTACGCCCCGATGGCGGCGTTGTTCACCGAGCTGTTCCCGACCAATGTGCGTTACACCGGCTCGGGGATCGCGTTCAACCTCTCGGGGATCTTGGGCGCGTCGATCACGCCCTTCCTCGCGACCTGGTTGGTGAGCGCGTACGGCGTGGCCTGGGTCGGGATCTACCTCGCGGGGGTCGCTCTGGTGAGCATGGCCGCGCTGCTCGCGCTGCGCGAAACCCGCGAAGTCGACCTCGCGAGCGCCGAAAGTCACGGCAACTCGGGCAGTGCGCGCTCGTAGAGCCATTGCTGCCACAACGAGGCGAGGCCGCGCCGCCCGACCTCGTCGACGAGGTTGATGAAGTCCTCGGTCGCGGCGTTGGCGTGCCGGAAGCGCGCGGTGAATGTCCGCAAGACATGGAAGAACGCCTCGTCGCCGACCACGGTGCGCAGCGCGTGCAGGGTGAGCGCGCCCCTCTTGTAGACGCGGTCGTCGAACATGTCTTTCGGACCTGGGTCCGAGAGCAGGAGGTCTTGGGGCAGCTCGGAGAGCCGCTTGTGGTGTTTGGCGGCCCAGAACGCGGCCCGCTGCCCCCCGGAGCGCTCCGACCACAGCCATTCCGCGTAACAGGCGAAGCCTTCGTGCAGCCAGATGTCCCGCCACTGCGCGCAGGTCACGGAGTTGCCGAACCACTGGTGCGCCAGCTCATGGGAGATGAGCCGCTCAGGGTCCCTGCCCGCTGCTTGCGCCGGGGTTTCGGGCACGAACTGCGCGCCGAAGACCGACATGCCTTGCGCCTCAATGGGGATCTCCAGCTCGTCGGCGGTCACGACCGTGGTGTGCTCCGCGAACGGGTACGGGCCGAAGAGCTCGGCGAACACGCGCAGCATCTGGGGATGGCGCCCGAAGGAGGAGTCGAGCCTGCGCGCCAAGTCGCTGGGAGCGGCGACGCGGTCCGGCGTCGGTTGCTCCGACAGGGTGACCAGCTCATACCGTCCGACCTGCAATGAGGACAGGTACGGCGCCATTGGTTCGGCTTGCTCGTAGGTCCAGATGGTCTGCGAGGATTTGGTTTTGCGCCCGACGAGTTTGCCGTTGCACACGGCCCGATAGCCGTTGGGCACGGCGATTTCGAACCGGTGCGGAGCCTTCGAGGTCGGGCGGTCGTCGCAGGGGTACCAGCTGTGCGCGCCGTTCGGCTGGCTCGCCACCAGCGCGCCGTCGGCGAGCTCTTCGAAGCCGACCTCGCCCCAGATGGTCCGGATCGGCTTGGGGTTGCCCGAGTACTGGACGACGACCTTGAGCCGCTTGCCCGAGGGCACAACGGATTTCAGCCCGAGCACGAGCTTGCCCGCGCGGTGGCGGTGCCGCGCGGGCCGGTGTCCGTCGACGGCGAGTTTGCCGACTTTCAGATGCTCGGACATGTCGAAGGACAGCTCCGAGGCGGGGGCTGTGGTCGTGAGGAAAATTCGCGCCTCGCCCGCAAGCCGCCCGCTTGACACCTGATATCCGAGGTCGAGCTCGTAGCGCGCGACGTCGTAGCCGGTGTTGCCTTGTCCCGGACAGTACGGATCTGGGCCGCTCACTTTTTGCCCTTCCCCTTTTTGTCGGGTTCGGAGCGCCAGGGCGAAATGGGGTTGCCGAGCCAACGCGTGCTGCCCGGCACCATGTCGCCGCGCAGCACCAGCGAAGCCGGTCCCACCGTCGCCCCTGCGCCGACCACGGAGCCCGGCAGCGCGACACAATGCGGGCCGAGGCTCGCGCCCGGCTGAAGCGTCACCGAGTCCAAGCGCATGATCCGGTCGTGGAAGAGGTGGGTTTGCACCACGCAGCCCCGGCCCACGCTCGCGCCGTCGCCGAGCGACACGAGGTCCGCTTCCGGCAGCCAGTAGCTTTCGCACCACACCCCGCGCCCGATCTTCGCGCCCATCGCCCGCAGCCACAGATTCAGCGCGCCCGTGCCGCTCGCGAGGTTCGCGAACCACGGAGCCGCCACCGACTCCACAAAGCAGTCCGCGACTTCGGCCCGCCACACGAAACTCGACCACAACGGGTGCTCCCCAGGGCGGAACCGCCCGACGACGGCCCATTTCACGATGACGCTCACGGCGGCGGCCAGCACGCCTGCCGCGAGGAGCACAACGCCTGCCCCGAGCCAGGCCGCGTGCGGACCGAATCGGACCAGCAGCGCTTGGAGGGCGATGAGGACCAGCGCGCCGAGCCAGAACGACACGATCAGCGCTGTGATACGGCAGCACTCCACGGCGGCCCTGATGATTTTCAGGCGCAGCGGCGGCGCGAAGGTGCGCGACGCGTCGACCTCGTCGGCCTTGCGCCGCAGGCGGATCGGGGGGCTGCCGAGCCAGGAGGAGCCGCTTTTCGCTTTGTGCGGGGTGGCGGAGAGCACTGCGACCAGCGCGCCGTTGGGAATTTTGCGGCCAGGCTGGGTGATGCCGGAGTTGCCGAGGAAGGCGCGTTCCCCGACTTTGGTCTCGGCGATGTGAATCCAGCCGCCGCCCAGTTCGTAGGAGCCCACCATGGTGTCGTCGGCGAGGAACGCCCCTTCGCCCACGGTGGTGAACTTCGGCGCGAGCACTGCGGTGGAGATCTCGGTGTTCTTTCCGATCTTCGCGCCCAAAAGGCGCATCCACACCGGTGTGGCGAGGCTCGCGTACAGCGGGAACAGATGCTGTCGCGCGGCGTCCATGAGCCGCTCGACCGCCCAGGTCTGCCATCCGGCGCGGCTGTGCACGGGGTGGTAGCCGGCGCGGACCCCGAGCGAGCCCAACCGCACGCCGACCAGGGTGGCGAGCGCGTAGGCCGCAGTGGCGGCGAGCGCGGCCAGGGGCGTGGCGGCGAGCGCGGGCGCGACGGCTTCGCGCAACGTGGCGGCATGGCGGACCGCTGCGCCGATGACGGCGAGCCCCACCGCCCACGAGCACAAGGGCAACCCGCCGATCACCGCGGCGCTGACGGCGTAGACGGCCCCCCACCGCCGGGACTGCTCCGGTCGGCGCTGCGGCCACGGGTGGTGCGCCTTGCCTGCTTTCACCGCGGGGGAGCCCTTCCAATACCTGCCGCCTTTGGCTTTGCCGACCACGCATGAGGCGGGGGCGACGTCTGCGTCCTTGCCGACCTGCGCCCCAGGCAGAAGCGTGGTGCGCGCGCCGATCGCGGCGTCTTGGCCGATCACGATCTCGCCGAGGTGGAAAACGTCCCCGTCCAGCCAGTGTCCGCGAAGGTCCACCTCGGGCTCCACGCAGCTGCGCTGCCCGATGGCGAGCATCCCCGTCACTGGCGGAATGGCGTGCAGGTCCACGCCGTCCCCGATTTTCGCGCCGAGCATGCGGGCGTAGTGCGCCATCCACGGCGCTCCCGAAAGGTTCTCCGCGCCGAGCGCGGCGGCAAGGTGCTCGGCGGCCCAAACGCGCAGGTGAACGGACCCGCCGCGCGGGTAGGCCCCTGGTGCGAGCCGGAACGTGAGCACTCGCGCGGCGCAGGCAGCGACGACAGCTCTGCCGAGCGGGGTGGCGAACAACAGCACGCCCCCGAGAACGAGCCACCAGGAGGTGTGCCGCGCCCACGCAGCCGTGTGGGAACAGGCCAGCAGGTTGTTCGCCAGCAAGAGCCACGCGACCCATTGCAGCCCGCCGAGCGTGGCGACCACGAGGAGGATCAGCGCCTGCGCCGCCTGCGTGCGCCTCGGGGTCGGGCGCACGTCGCGGGGCTCCGCGGCTTGGGCGGGTTTCTGCTCGTCGAGGAAGTCGGCGAGCGAGCCGAGCCTGGGCCGGTCGTAGAGTTCGGCGACTGTGGCCGTCGGATACCGGGCGCGCAGCGCAGAGACAAGTTGGGCAGCGGCGAGGGAGCCGCCGCCGAGCGAGAAGAAGTCCGCGTCCTCGCCGTCGATCTCGGCGCCGAGCACCTCGGCCCACAGGTCCGCGAGCCACCCTGCGGTGCCGTCGAGGCCGTGCCCGCCCGCTTCGCCCGCGACTGGCCACGGCAGGGCGGCGCGGTCCACTTTCCCCGATGTGCGCACAGGCAGCTCGGGCAGCAGGACCAGCCTGGGCACGAGCGCGGCGGGCAGGTGCTTGGCGAGTTCGGTCCGGGCGGCGCGCACGTCGTAGTCCGGATCGCCGCTCGTGAGATAACCGACCAAGAGCGCCGCGCCCGAGCTGGTCTGCTGCACCGCCGTCGCGGCGGCGGTGACTCCGGGCAGAGCGGCGAGGGCGGCGTCCACCTCGCCGAGCTCGATGCGCCGCCCGCCGATTTTCACCTGGTCGTCGGCCCGTCCGAGGAAGACGAGGCCTTCGGATTCGAGCCGCACGAGATCCCCGCTGCGATACGCGCGCTCCCAGCCCAGAGCGGGGGCCGGGGCGTATTTCTCCGCGTCTTTCGCCGGATCGAGGTAGCGGGCCAGGCCCACGCCGCCGATGACGAGCTCGCCGGATTGGCCGTGCTCGACTGGGGCTCCGGACGGATCGACCACCGCGAGGTCCCAGCCGGGCAGTGGCAGGCCGATCCGCACCACGCCGTCGCCGGTGAGCTGCGCCGCGCAGGCGACCACAGTGGCCTCGGTCGGACCGTAGGTGTTCCACACCTCGCGCCCGTCGGCGACGAGGCGCGCGGCGAGGTCCGGCGGGCAGGCCTCGCCGCCGAAGATCAGCAGGCGCACCGCTTCGAGGGCCTCGGGGGGCCACAATGAGGCAAGCGTCGGCACGGTCGAGACCACGCTGATGTCCCTGGCGACCAGCCAGGGGCCGAGGTCCATGCCGCTGCGCACGATCGCGCGGGGCGCGGGCACCAGGCACGCGCCGTGCCGCCAGGCGAGCCACATCTCCTCGCAGGAGGCGTCGAAGGCGACGGAGAGCCCGGCGAGCACCCGGTCGTCCGGCCCGATGGGTTCGTCCTGGAGGAACATCCGCGCCTCGGCGTCGACGAACGCGGCCGCGTTGCGGTGGGTCACCGCGACGCCCTTGGGCGTGCCGGTGGACCCGCTGGTGAAAATGATCCACGCGTCGTCTTCGGGGGTGGGGGCCTGGGCCGGCCGGGGCCCTGCCGCGTCGTCCCGCTCCTCGCGCGCGCGCAGCCAGCCTTCGGCGGTGATCGTGGCGTCGACAGCGGCTTGTGCGAACACCAGGTCGGCGCGCTCCTGCGGGTCGTCCGCGTCCACCGGCACGTACGCGCAGCCTGCGGCGATGACGGAGAGAATGGCGATGTACAGCTCGCAGCCGCCGGAAGGCAGGCGCACGCCGACCCGGCCGCCCCGGCCGACGCCGAGCGCCGCGAGCTGCGCGGCTCCCTCCTGCGCGGCCTCCACGAGTTCGCTGTAGGTGAGCTGGGCTCCGCCGTCGTCCACGGCTGGCGCGTCGGGGAACTGCGCCATGGTGGCGGTCAGGATGTCCCAGAGCGTCCGCGCGGCCGGGGCAGACGCGGACAGGAGGAATTGCGCGGGGATTTCGGCCATCGGGATCACCCTATCCAATGCGGCTGGCTACTGTTGCATGTGTGTCTGTGATTCCCGCCCGGTCAGTCGTGGTGCGCGCGCCGGGGAAAGTGAACCTCTATCTCGAGGTGGGAGATGTGCGGGAGGACGGCTACCACGAGCTCAACACGATTTTCCAATCTGTGTCGCTCGTTGACGAGGTGACCCTCGCCGAGCATCACGAGCTGCAGGTGCGCCTGCGCGGCGGCAACGGGCACAGCGCTGGCGCGGATTCGGTGCCCACCGGCCAGCGCAACTTGGCGTGGCAGGCGGCTGAGCTTTTGGCCGAGCGTCTGGGGAGGGAGCCGAACGTGGACATCGGCATCCTGAAGTCGATTCCGGTCGCCGGGGGCATGGCGGGGGGCAGCACGGACGCCGCCGCCGTGCTTGTGGGCCTCGCCGCGTTGTGGGGGGAGGAGATCGAGCGGGACGAACTGCTCGAACTCGCCGCCGAATTGGGCAGCGACGTGCCGTTCTGCGTGTACGGCGGCACGGCGGTCGGGGGCGGCAGGGGAGAATTGCTCACCTCCGCCCTCGCCCGCGCCACGCTGCACTGGGTGCTCGCGTTCTCGACGCAAGGGCTCTCCACGCCTGCGGTGTACCGCGAGCTGGACCGGCTCCGCGCGGCGGGCACGCAGCCCAAGAGCACGGATTGCGACGAGCTCCTGCGCGCGCTCGCCTTCGGCGATGTGGCGCAGATCGCGGGACTGTTGCACAACGATCTGCAACCGGCGGCGTTGGCGCTCAGGCCCGACCTGCGTCGGACGTTGTCGGCGGGCCAGGAGGCCGGGGCGTTGGCGGGGATCATCGCCGGGTCCGGCCCGACCTGCATGTTCCTGGCGGAAAGCGCGCACCATGCGGTGGACGTCGCGGCGCAGCTCGCGGGCGCCGGGGTCTGCCAATCGGTGCGCGTGGCCCACGGCCCGGTGAAGGGCGCGCGGGTCGTCTGAGGCGCGGGCTCAGTGTCCGAACGGGTCCGCGTCCACGCCCGGGGTCCACGACAGGCCGGGGACTCCCCAACCCTGTTTCTTCACCGCTTTCTTCGCCGCTCGGGCCCAGCGGCCCACCAGCATGTCCACGTACAGCTTCCCGTCAAGGTGCCCGACTTCGTGCTGGAGCATCCGGGCGAAGAGGCCTTCGCCTTCGATCTCAACAGGCTTGCCGGTCCGGTCCACGCCGGTCGCTTTGGCCCAGACCGCCCGGCCGGTGGGGAAGCGCAGGCCGGGGACGGAAAGACAACCTTCCTCGTCCTCGTCCTCGTCCGGCATGCCTTCGGGGAGCGCGCTGGTCTGCAACACCGGGTTGATGATTTCGCCTTTGCGGCTCACCCGTTTCCCGGAGGTGTCGTCCGGGCAGTCGTAGACGAACAATCGCAAACCGACGCCGATTTGCGTCGCGGCGAGCCCCACCCCGTGGGAGGCCTTGAGCGTGTCGTACATGTCTTCAAGCAGAGACACCACCTCGGGCGGGGCCGCGCCTTCTGCGGTCAGTCGCACGAGCTCGGTCGGCCGGTGCAGCACCGGGTCCCCTGTGATCCGAATCGGAAGTACTGTCATGGCCGACGAGCCTACCTCGTGCGACGGCTCGCCCGGCGATTTCCTCCGCCGGGTTCCGATCACATTTTTCCGCCCGCCGTCTCGTCCACGCGCCTCCGTGAAAATGTCTGCCACCCGTGTTTCACTGAATCACGATGTCCAGTTCAGAGCGCGCCCTGCCCGATCTTCCCGCTTCCGCCCAAGAGCTCGTCAGCGATGAGGGATTGTCCCGCCGCGAGCGGGAGGTCCTCGCGTTCGAGCGGCAATGGTGGAAGCACGCAGGTTCGAAAGAGGCCGCCGTCCGGGAGCTGTTCGGCATGTCCGCGACGCGTTACTACCAGTTCCTCAACGCGCTCATCGACCGGCCCGAGGCGCTGCGCGCGGACCCGTTGCTCGTCAAGCGGCTGCGCCGGTTGCGGGCCGCGCGCTCGAAGGCCAGGGTCGCGCGACGGCTCGGCGTCTACGACCTCGACCGCTGATCTTGACTTCGAGGAACAGGCGGTAGACTTGCCCCGGTGTTAGATCGATTGGCGAGATGGGGCCTCCCGTTGCGGGCGGTTGCGATGGTCCTTTTCTCCATGTCTTTGGTTTTTTTCTTGCTGGGTGTGCGCAGCGCCGCGAACAGCGGCCCCCATGTGGACCCTTTGCAAGCCGCGTCGGACAAGGCGGCGCAGGCCGCCGCCGAGGCTTCCGCGCAGCAGGCCCCGGCCTCGGCCCGGGCTGAGCCGCCGCCTGGGAAAGTCTGCGTGTACAGCTACAGCCCCACGCATAAGAACTGGGCGAGCAGTGTGACGGCGGCGTTGCAGGGCAAGGGGCTCGACGCGGAGGTCGCCGACGGATACAGCCCGGGAAAGGTCGACGGGTCGGTCGTGTATTACAAGGACGCCTATCAGAACCAGGCGCAGAAGGTGGCCGAAGCGTCCGGGTTGAGCCCCGAGCCGAAGATCGCGCCGTTGCCGAGCAGCGTGGATTTGGGCGCGGCGTGCAAAGGCGAGCTCGCGCTCATCCTGTCGGAATGACGGACTGCGGGGAAATCTTCGGCCAGAGGCTCGTGCGGAACGAGAGGGCAGTAGGCTGAGGGAGCCAGCCACGGCCGAAACATTGAGGAGGCATTCGATGTCGCACGTTGACAGCAAGCGCAAGGCGTCGCATGGCGACAGCACGGGCGTCGTCCGGGCCGCTCTGGCCTTTGCCGCGTTGGCCGCATTGGCGGGTTGCACCAACAGCGAGCAGGACTCTGTGGTCGGCGGGCCGGGGGCCACGCCGAAATCCGGCGCCGCCCACCCTGGGCACGTCGGCGCGTCCGCCGAGCCTGGCGCGTCCTCGGCGGCCAAGGGCAACGGCGGCTCCGAACACGCGTCCGCGGAGCTCAAGAACGCGCAGGGAGCCGACGCGGGAACAGTCGATTTCACGCAGAACGGCGGCAAAGTCGTCATCAAGATCGACGTGAAAGGCCTCACGCCCGGTTTCCACGCCGTGCACATCCACGCCGTCGGCAAATGCGAGCCGCAGTCCACTGCCCCGGGCGGACAGGGGGCCCCAGGCGCGTTCCTCTCCGCAGGGGGCCACTACCAAGCGCCGGGGCACACCGGCATGCCGATGAGCGGCGATTTGACCAACCTGCTCGTCATGAAAGACGGCACGGGGAAACTGACGCTGGAAACGGACGCTTTCCAGCTGTCCCAACTGGACTCCGGCGCCGGGACTTCGATCATCGTCCACGACAAGGCCAGCAACTTCGGGAACATCCCCGCCGACCGTTACAAGTCCGCTCAAGAGGGCGGGCCGGTCCCCGACGAGACGACGATGAAAACAGAGGACGCAGGCGGCCGCGCCGTCTGCGGGGTCATTGCTCCAACAGCCTGACCCGGCGCGGGGGCGCTGCCCGGTCCCCTTCGCGTCCAGCGCTGCGAACACCATCGGCGTGGAGTGGGAGTTCGCGTTGGTGCATCAGGACACCAAGGACTTGGTGAACTGCGCCAGCGCGGTGATCGACGAGGTCACCGTCATCAGCGACGGCGTGAACCCGAAGGTGCACCGAGAATTCCTGCGCAACACCGTGGAAGCGGTCACCGGGGTGTGCCGGACTGTGGGTGAGGCCATGGAGGACATCCGTGAGACTGTCGCTGTGCTGCACAAGGCGGCCCGCGCCCAGCACGCCGAGCTGTTCGCCGCAGGCACCCACCCGTTCGCGCAGTGGTCCGCGCAGCAATGGACCGACGCCCCGCGCTACCACGAACTGATGAACCGAACCCAATGGTGGGGGCGGCAGATGCTCATCTGGGGCGTGCACGTCCACGTCGGGGTCGACCGGCGTGAAAAGGTGCTGCCGATCTTGAGCTCGCTGCTCAACCATTACCCGCATCTGCTCGCCCTTTCCGCGTCGTCGCCGCTGTGGTCTGGTGTGGACACCGGGTACGCGAGCAACCGGGCGATGATGTTCCAGCAACTCCCCACAGCTGGGCTGCCCTTCCAGTTCGCCGAGTGGCGCGAGTTCGAAGAATTCGTCTTCGACCAGACCAAAACCGGCATCATCGAGCATGTCAACGAGATCCGCTGGGACATCCGCCCTGCTCCGTCGCACGGCACCATCGAGGTGCGGATTTGCGACGGCGTGAGCACGGTGCGCGAGCTTTCTGCGCTGACCGCGCTCATCTCCTGCCTGGTCGCGGACCTCTCCGAGCGGCTCGACCGAGGCGAGGCGTTGCCGTCGATGCCGCCGTGGCACGTCCAGGAGAACAAGTGGCGGGCGGCCCGCTACGGGCTCGACGCCATCGTGATCGTGGACGAACAGAGCAACGAGCGACTGGTCACCGAGGATTTGTCGGACCTGCTCGAACGCCTGCAGCCGCAAGCGCGCAAGCTCGACTGCGCCGAAGAGCTCGCATTGGTGGAACAGATCCCGGTGCTCGGAGGGTCCTATCAGCGTCAACGGCGTGTCGCTGAACGCTCCGGCGGGGATATGCGCGCGGTGGTCGGGGCGGTGGTCGACGAACTCCAGGCAGGCGTCGTGTGAGCGACACGGAACAGGCCCGCGGGCGACTGCTGGACCGGCGCCATTAGGATGGTCCCGCGCGTGGACGCCGCGCGCCCCTTGACTAGGAGGTAGTTTTGGCTTCGTTGCTGGACATTTCCGCGAAAACCGCGGCCTTTCGAAAGCTGCACGTCCCCGGCGATCCCGTGATCGCTCCGACAGTGTGGGACGCTTGGTCGGCGCGGATCGCAGAGAGCCTCGGCTTTCAGGCGTTGACGATTGGCAGCCACCCGGTCGCCGATTCGGTCGGCAAGCCGGACGGCGAGGGGATGAAGTACCAGGAGCTCGTTTATCGGGCCAAGGAGATCGCCCGCTCGGTGCAGATCCCCGTCTCCTTGGACGTCGAGTCCGGGTACGGCCTTTCCGGCGGGGAGATCATCGACGGCATCTTGACCGCCGGTGTCGCCGGTTTGAACATCGAGGACACCGTGCACAGCGACGAGGGCCGCTTGCGCAGCCCTGAGGAGCACGCCGACTTGATCCGCGACATCCGCGAGCAGTCCAACGCCCTGGGCCTTCGATTCGTGATCAACGCCCGCACGGACCTCTTCCTGCGCCAAGACGGCGCCGAGGAGGACCGCGTGGACCGCGCTGTCGCCCGCCTGAAGCTGTGCGCCCAGGCCGGGGCGGACTCGTTGTACCCGGTGGGCTTCCACAGCCCCGAACTGCTCAAGCGGCTCGTTGACGAACTGCCGCTCCCGGTGAACGCCATTGCCCGCCCGGAACAAGACAACCTCGCCGAGCTCAAAAAGATCGGCGTCGGCCGGATCAGCTTCGGCCCGTTCTTGCAAGGCCAGCTCGTCGATCCGTTGAAGTCTGTCCTCGAGCCCTGGAAACCCTGACCTGAGCCGAGAGAAGAAGGGACCCTCCATTTCCTGGAGGGTCCCTTCTTCGTCGCGCCGCTCACGCCGGGTCGCAGCGGGACCAGGCTATGTATTGGAACGGCGGGGTGGTCGGGTGGTCGTCCCGCGCCTTGCGGTCGGCGTCGGCGTAGTCCTCCGCCCAGACGTACACCGTGATCGCGTCGGCGAGCGGATGCGTCCAATGCCCAATGCCGAGCCTGCAGATGAAGCGTTGCAGCGGGCCGTCGCCGTTGTCGTCTGTGGGGGGCCCGGCCTCGTCGTCCGAGTCGTCAAAGTCGGAGTCGTGCGGGTCGTCGGCGTGCGCGGGCAGGGGAGCCGCTGTTGCGACCGCGGCGTTGGCCACGCCGGAGACTGCCCCTGCGCCGAAAGCTATGGCGCAGGCGAGCACGCCCAGCGCGGATCGGATGTTCATCTTCGTTCGCTCCTTCCCTGTCCGGGGTCTGTGCCCCTCGCTGCGGTTCTTTCTAGCATGTTTTGCTGGGAAGCCGCTGTCAGATTCTTTGGTCTTCCGCCCGCCGGGGGAGCGTGCCGCGGTTGGACTGCTGCGTCTTGCGCAGCACGTCCGTGGGGCCTATTCCCACTCGATGGTGCCCGGCGGCTTGCTCGTGATGTCGAGGACGACGCGGTTGATCCCGGCGACCTCCCCGGTGATGCGGTTCGAGATCCGCTCCAATGCCTCATAGGGCACCCGCGCCCAGTCGGCGGTCATCGCGTCTTCGCTGGTCACCGGGCGCAGCACGACAGGGTGGCCGTAGGTGCGCCCGTCGCCTTGCACCCCGACGCTGCGCACACCGGGCAGCAGCACGACCGGGCACTGCCAGATCCCGATCTGCGGGCCGAGGACGGCGAGCTCTTCGCGCACGATCGAGTCCGCTGCGCGCAGGGTGGCGAGCCGGTCCTCGGTCACCTCCCCGATGATTCGCACGGCGAGGCCGGGGCCGGGGAACGGTTCGCGGGCGACAATGACCTCCGGCAGGCCGAGTTCGCGGCCCACCGCGCGCACCTCGTCTTTGAAGAGGAGCCGCAGCGGCTCGACCAGGTCGAATTTGAGGTCTTCGGGCAATCCTCCGACGTTGTGGTGGCTTTTGATGACCGCGGCGCCGCTGCCGCCGCCGGACTCGACCACATCGGGGTACAGCGTGCCCTGGACGAGGAAAGCGACCTCGCCGGGGGAACGTTCCGCCGCCTCGGCCACGGCGGACTCGAAGCTCGTGATGAACTCCCGTCCGATGATTTTGCGCTTTGCCTCCGGGTCTTCGGTCCCGGCCAGCGCCGTGAGGAACTGGTCGCGCGCGTCCACCGTGATGAGTTCCGCGCCGGTGGCGGCGGTGAAATCGCGCTCGACCTGTTCGCGCTCCCCGGCGCGAAGGAGCCCATGGTCGACGAAGACGCAGGTGAGGCGGTCGCCGATGGCGCGGGCGACCACTGCTGCCGCGACGGCGGAATCCACCCCGCCGGAGAGGCCGCAGATCGCGCGCCCTTCAGGGCCGACTTGTTCGCGCACGGCTTCGATCAGGCTTTCCGCGATGTGCGCGGGGGTCCAGGCCGCGGGAATGCCCGCGACCTCGTGCAAGAAGCGCTCGATGGCGGCCTGCCCGTGCGGGGAATGGCGAACTTCGGGGTGGTATTGCACGCCGACGAGCTTGCGTTCGAGGTGCTCGAAGGCCGCCACCGGAGCCCCTGGGCTGCGCGCGGTGACGGTGAAGCCGTCCGGGGCCTCGGTCACCGAGTCGCCGTGGCTCATCCACACCGGATGCGCCTGGGGGGTTCCGGCGTGCAGAGCCCCGCCATCCCCGGTCAGCTGAAGTTCGGTGCGGCCGTATTCCCGCACGTTCGTCTGGGAAACTGCGCCGCCGAGCGCGCGGGCCATCGCTTGGAACCCGTAGCAGATCCCCATGACCGGCACCCCGAGTTCGAACAGGGCGGGGTCCGCGGCAGGAGCGCCGGGGTCGTAGACGCTCGACGGCCCGCCGGACAAGATGATCGCCACTGGGTTGCGCTCTCGGATCGCCGCGATCGGCGTCGAGTGCGCGAGCACCTCGGAATAGATCCGCGCTTCGCGCACCCGACGGGCGATGAGCTGTGCGTATTGCGCCCCGAAGTCGATGACGAGCACGGGACGGTCGGGCACTTCGAGGTCGTTGGCCATGAGCGAATCCTAGTTGAGCTGGAACTTGGGCGCGGTTGCGGGCATAATCGCCTGGTCATGACTTCCCTCCCGCTTGTGTTCGACGCGCCGAAGCGCGCGATGCCGCCGCGCCATCTCGCCGACCTCTCTGCTGGCGAGCTGCGCGACGCGGTCGCCGGTTTGGGGGAGAAGCCCTTTCGCGCCGGGCAGCTGGCACGGCACTATTACACGAGGCTCACGGTCGATCCCGAGGCGATGACCGACGTCCCGGCGGCGAGCCGGGGCGCGTTGGCCGAGGCGTTTTTGCCGGACCTGGTCACGCCCGCGCGAACGATGGGCTGCGACCGGGGGGAGACGGTGAAGACCCTGTGGCGCCTGCACGACGGGTCGCTGGTGGAGAGCGTGCTCATGGCCTACGCGGACCGGGTCACGTTGTGCGTGTCGAGCCAAGCCGGCTGCGGCATGGCTTGCCCGTTCTGCGCCACCGGGCAGGGCGGGCTCACCCGCAACCTCTCCACCGCGGAAATCGTGGAGCAAGTGCGTCTCGCCGCGCTCGCCGCGCGGGACGGGAAGCTCGCAGGCGGAGCCAGGCACCTCTCCAACATCGTCTTCATGGGGATGGGGGAGCCGCTCGCGAACTATCGGCGGGTGCTCGACGCCGTGCGGCGGATCACAAGCCCCGCCCCGGAGGGCTTCGGCATTTCGCAGCGTTCGGTGGTCGTCTCCACGGTCGGCCTGGTGCCCGCGATCCACCGCCTCGCGAACGAGGGCCTGTCGGTCACGCTCGCGGTCTCGTTGCACGCCCCCGACGACGAGCTGCGCGACACGCTCGTCCCGGTGAACACGCGCTGGCCAGTGGCCGAAGTGCTCGCGGCGGCGAAAGGCTACGCGCAACAGACCGGGCGGCGGGTGTCGGTGGAATACGCCCTGATCCGCGACGTGAACGACCAGCCGTGGCGCGCGGACCTGCTCGGCGGGCTGTTGCATGAGGCGCTCGGCTCCCTCGCGCATGTGAACCTGATCCCGCTGAACCCGACCCCGGGCAGCGAGTGGGACGCCAGCCCGCCCGAGGCGCAGCGCGAGTTCGTGCGCCGCGTGCGCGCGAAGGGCGTCTCCTGCACGGTCCGCGACACCCGAGGCCAGGAGATCGCCGCCGCCTGCGGGCAGTTGGCCGGGTCGTCGTGAGATTTTCCCGGGCCGACCCCCACGCGGTTTTCTGAGTCCCCAAAACTTGCACCGTGCTGTCCAGCCTGTTCGTCGAAACGGCCCGGTGCAGCCCGGGGCGATACGGCGCGCGAATAAATTCGTTTGACGAAACTAATATCGCGCTATGATCTCCTGAGCCTCAAAGACGAGGCAGTGGACACATGCGAAGAAATGGACGAAGAAACGATGAGCACGCCGCACACGGCCAAGAATGCCTGGAAGAGATTGTTCGCATTGGCCGCCAGCGCGAGCGCCTTGCTCGGCGCGCTCGCGCCCGCCGCGCAGGCCGCGCCGAGCGCGAACGGCCCGCGCATCACAAACCAAGAGCACGTCGCGGACAACTGGTGGAAGATCACCGTTTACTCGCCGTCGATGGACAAAGAGATCGTCAACGACGTCTCGCGCGCCCCCGGCGCGTCCGCCCCCACGTTCTACCTGTTGCAGGGGACTGAAGGCGGGCAGGACGGCAGGTCGTGGTTCGACCTCACCGCAGCGCCCGAGTTCTTCAAGGGCAAACGGGTGAACGTCATCGCCCCCATCGGCGACCCCGGCAGCATGTACACCGATTGGGACCAGGACGATCCGGTCCTCGGCCGGGTGCGGTGGCAGACGTATCTCACGCGCGAGCTGCCCGCCGCGCTCGGCAAGCAGTTCGGGGAGAGCGCCAAGCACGCGGTCGGCGGCGTCTCGATCAGCGGGGCCCCCGCCCTTGACCTCATGGCGCAGGACCCGAAGTTCTTCGCGGCAGCCGCCTCGTACAGCGGCTGCCCGATCACCAGCGGCGCGCGTGAGTGGGAGACGGCTTCACTGGTGCGCTACGCGGGCGGCGGGGACCCCGCCAACATGTGGTCGGGGGACGAATGGGCCGAGCACGACCCTTCCTTGAACCTGCCCAAGCTCAAAGGCAAGCCGATCTACTTGGGCGCGTCGAGCGGAGCCCCTGGGGAGGACCAGGGCGCTGTCGGCAGCGGCTTCATCGAAGGGCTGGCGCAGCAGTGCACGGACGAGTTCGCGCAACAAGCTCGCGAGGCCGGGCTCAACCCGACCTACGACCGGCGCGAGCAGGGCGGCCACGACTGGGACTTCTTCGAGTCCGAGATGGAGGCTTCCTGGAGCCAGGTCATCGCCCCCGCCCTCGGGACGAAATGACCATTCGTCTGCCGGGCGTCCCGACCCGGCGACGGGCCAGGCGCGCTGTGCGGGTCAGATCTTGGACATGCCCACGGTCGGGGTGATGCTGCAGGAGCGGTCCTCGCCATCGGCCGCTTTGGAGGTCACAGTGCCGAAGACCGTGGACAGGACGCGGCCTTTGCCGGTCGGGATGATCGCGGTGAACGTGGCGGGCCCGGTGGTGGCGTTGATGGCGGGGTTCGGGAGCAGCCTCGCTTGGCCCTTCGCGCCGGTGTCCAGGTTGAACCAGTTCACCGACAGCGGGTGGGCGTCGTCGGCCACGGCTGCCCCGGTCCCCAACGCGGTGAAGACGTAGCCGGCTTCGCCCTCTTTCGGACCAGGCGCGGGGGCTTCCTGCGGGCCGGCCGCAACGAGGGCCTTGCCCATCGCGTTGCCGTCGCCGTCCGAGCCTTGGATGCAGTTCATGCCAATGGTGGGCAGCATGAATTCCTGGATCCTCGGCGCGGCGTCGTCCCCGCCGGGCAAGGAAGGCGATCCGGGGGCGACGTCTTGGCCGGGGCTCGGGGCGGGCGCGGCCGGAACGGCGCCTGGTTCCTGGTTGCGGAGCATGGAGGTGGCCCGGACCATCGCGCCTTGGTACTCCGAGGGCAGATGCGCTTGGCCGAGGACGCCTTGCATTTGCGAGAGCAATTGCTGCGTCTGGTCCGTGTCGCGCACGCCCGGCTCGGAGACGGCGCCGATCAGGGCGGGGATGTACGAGGTGGCGGCGCGGATCACCTGGGGGTCGATCGCCACCTGGTCGAGGTTCTGCGGGATGGCGGGCAAGGAGACGGGGGAGCCGGAGACAGCCATCGGCGCGTTCGGCGCGGGGGCGACCGGCGTGGTGTCGGGTTCGGCAGAGGCGGGGGAGAGCCCGACGAGCCCTGCGGCGAGCAGGACGCCCGCGATGGCTCGCGGCGCGCGCGAAAGCGGCGTCGGGTTCGTTCGCGCTCCGCCGCTCGCGGCGGCGCTCCTCAAAGAACCGGCCGCGATTTTCTGCGGAAGTGCGCGCTGCTGCGACATGGGGCGGATCTCCTGTGTTGTGACTGATGTGGCGTGCGTGACGTTCGCCCAGACGTTACCCACAACGTCGCCGCGCGCTGATATTTCTGGCTCGACCTGCGGTGACGTGATCCAATCGTGACGCATCTCGTGCGAAACGGTGACCGCGTGCGATACTGCATGGGGCCATATTGCAGAAAGACCGAGCACGAGCAGCACAAGTCGGCGGGGAGAGGAAGGGAGAGCGGCATTGATGCGGTGCGCACGACGGGTGTTCTCTGTCGGGCTCTCGCTCGTGCTCCTCGGCTCCGGGTGCTCCGGCTCCTTCGCCCCGCAACGTTCCTCCACCACCACGCAGAGCGCCGCGCCGCCTGGTCCGCGCTCTGTGATCGTCGCGGTGGACGGCGTCGGGGTCGGCGACGGCGGCTTCAACCCGCACCTCGTCGCCGATCTCTCCCAAGTGACCGCCGCTGTCGCGTCGCTGACGTTGCCGAGCCCCTTCCGGCCCGCCGCCGACCCGTCCGCCCCCGGCGGCGTCGCGTGGAACTTGGACCGCTCGTTCCTCGCCGCCGCCGACGTGGTGGGACATGCCCCGTTCACCGTTCGTTACCGTGTGCGCGGCGAGGCGCAATGGTCGGACGGGGCTCCGATCGCCGCTGAGGATTTCCAGTACCTCTGGCGGCAGATGACCACACAGCCCGGGGTCGCCGACGCCGGCGGATACGGGCTGATCGACGAGATCCGGTCCGGAGCTGGCGGCAAAGAGGTCACCGTCGTTTTCCGCGACGAGTACCCGCGCTGGAAAGAGTTGTTCGCCGACCTCCTGCCCGCCCACGTCGGGCGCGACGACCTCGGTGGTTTCCCCAGGGCTTTCCAGAACGGCATCACCGTGGCGGGCGCCAGCTTCCGCGTCGAGCACATGGACCGCAACAAAGAGGAAGTGGAACTGGTCCGCAATGACCGGTACTGGGACTCCCCGGCGTGGGCGGACAAGATCCTGCTGCGGCGGATGGGCTCGGGCACGCAGCTGGCGGCGGCGTTGCGCAACAAGGAGGCGCAGCTCGTCCTCGTGCACGGCAGCGCGTCCGTGCTCGCCCAGTTGCAGGCGGTCCCGCAAGTGCGGGCCGAGGTCAGGGCCGGGCAGGCCGCCTTGAGCCTCATCCTCAACGCCAGAGACGCGCGGTTGCGCGACCAAGAGGCCCGCCAAGCCCTGCTCGGGGTGCTCGACCAAGGCCTGCTCGCGCGCATCGGGGCGCAGGACGCGGTCGCCCTGCCCCCCGGCGGCGTCGATCCGCCGGAGCGCGTCCTGCCGGACCAGGCTCGGGAGAAGCTCGTGCAGCTGGGGTACGCCCCCCTGCCGGAAAGAACGCCCTCCGGCCCGGCTCCTGGCGCGCCGCTGATCCTCGGCAAGGACGGGCGCCCACTGGCAATGTCCATCGGCGTCGCGCAGAACGACGCGCGGGCGTTCGCCGTCGCCAGCACAGCCGCCGACCAATGGCGGTCGATCGGCGTGGCGGCCTCCGTTGTGCAGCTCGCGCCGGAAGAGCTGTACGGCGCGGCGTTGCGCGACAACAAAGTCCAGGCGATTGTGGGCTGGTCCGCGGCGGGCGGGGATCTCGCCACATCGCTGTACTCGCGCTACGCCTGCCCCGACAACCCCGGCGGGGCGTCATTGTCGGACCCGCAGGCCCCGGTCGATCCGGTCGGCCTCGGCGGGGTGCGCAACCTCGCAGGCGTGTGCGCGCCGGAACTGCAAACCGATTTCCTTCGGGCGCTGAGCGGCAAGTTCTCCGGTGCGGACTTGCAGGCTGAGGTGATCGCCCGTTTCACGCCGTTGGCCGTGGAGCTGCCGCTCATGCGGGACGCGGGTTTGTTCGCTGTCGGCCCTGGGATCAGCGGCGTCGCCTTCGGCGGGCCGTCCTCTGTGGGGCCGATGGCAGGAGCCGCCGGTTGGGAGCTGCATTGACCGAGACGCTGCTGGCCGCGACACCGCCGACCGAGACGCACAGGGGCGGAGGGCTTCGCCGCAATTCCCCGCCCGCCGACCTCAACGCCGCCGGGGCGGCCCGAACGAGCAGAGGACTTTGATGAACGACAACGACAGCCCGAGGGCGCTCTTCGTGTTCGCGCACCCCGACGACGAGACCATTCTCAGCGGCGGCACCATGGCCCGCCTCGCCGCAGAAGGAGCCCACGTCTCTCTCTTGACATGCACGCTTGGCGAGGAGGGCGAGGTCATCGCCCCCGAGTTGCGCGAGCTTGCCGCCGACCGGGCCGACCAGCTCGGCGGCTGGCGGATCGCGGAGCTGCGCTCGGCATTGGACCGGCTGGGGTCGCCGCGGGGCGCCCGGATCAGCCAACATTGGCTCGCCGGTCCGGGCAGATGGCGGGACTCGGGCATGGCCGCTGGGCGCAACACCCATCCGCGCGCGTTCATCGGGGGCGATTTCGGCGAGCAGGCCAGGGCGGCGGCGAAGACGATCCGAGAGGTGCGCCCGCACGTCGTGGTCACCCATGACCCCGAGGGCGGCTACGGGCACCGGGACCACATCTACGCCAACCGCCTCGTCGTGGAAGCGGTCAAGATCGCCGCCGCGGAGACGCACAGCGAGTTCGGCGCGCCCTGGCAGGTGAAGAAGTTGTATTGGACGGGCATTGGCGAATCGGCGTGGCGGCGCGCGATCAAAGAGCTCGGCCGGCGGGCGATCCCGGACGGCTTCGAGCTCGTGCACGCCGACGTGGCCAAGCCTCGGCGGGACGAGGAGATCACGACTGTCGTGGACATCGGCGATTACCGCGCCGCGAAGCTCGCGGCATTGGCCGCGCACGCCACACAAATCACCGTCTGCCACGAGCTCGCGGCGTTCGCCTTGTCCAACAAGGCGCTCACCCCAGTGCCTGCCGAAGAGCATTTCCTGCTAGTCCCGCTCCGCTTCGGCGCTGTCGACAACCAGGATCTCGACAACCGCAACCCGAACAGCCAGCCCCCGGCGGACCAGGCCCGCGAAGACCATCTGCTGACGGGGCTCGGGTTTGCCTGACAACGCTGCGCCTGGCGCCCGCGCGCTGCGGGTGTGGAACATGGTCTTGCTCGCCGCGCTCGTCGCGCTGTCCGCTTTCGCGGCCTTGACGGGCGCGTTCTTTCTGCCGTTGTGGTGCAACGGCATGCCTTGCCCGGTGTCCGCTCTGCTGTGCGGGGCGCTCAACGTCGTGATCATGCTGACCGCCACATGGGCTGTGCCGCGCGCGGGTTTGGTCCCGCTCCTGGTGTGGCTGCTTGTCTGTGTGGCCTGCTTGATGCCAGGTCCGAGGGGCGGGGGGAACATGCTCTCCGCGATTCCCGATTGGCGCGTTCCGTTCTATCTGGCGTTGGGGGCGTTGCCTGCCGCGCTGGCCCGGCGGCTCCTCAGGAGGGAATAACCCCGGCGCTGTCAGCGTAGTATCTCTTTGTGACTGCTTCTGCTTCCGCCATACGACGAGCACTACGCAGAGCTCGGGACGCTGTGACGCTCAACCAGGACGAAATCACAGCGCTCCTGCACGCCAGAGGGGAGGATCTCGACGACCTCGTGCGTTCTGCTGGCCGAGTCCGCGACGCCGGGCTGGCCGCCGAAGGCCGGGAGGGCGTCGTCACCTACTCGAAGAAGGTCTTCATCCCGCTGACCCGTCTTTGCCGGGACCGGTGCCATTACTGCACGTTCGCCACCAGCCCCGCGAAACTGCGCGAGGCGGGCCAGGGGTTGTATTTGGAGCCGGACGAGGTGCTCGCCATCGCCCGCCAGGGCGCGGGGCTCGGCTGCAAGGAGGCGCTGTTCACCCTCGGCGACCGTCCGGAGGACCGCTGGCCGCAGGCGCGGCAGTGGCTCGACGAGCGGGGCTATGATTCGACGCTCGCCTATGTGCGGGCCATGTCGGTCCGGGTCCTTGAGGAGACGGGCCTCTTGCCGCACCTGAACCCCGGCGTGATGAGCTGGGAGGAGATGTCCCGGCTCAAGCCCGTCGCGCCGTCGATGGGGATGATGCTGGAGACCTCCTCCCGCCGCCTGCACACCGAGAAGGGCGAGGCCCATTACGGCAGTCCGGACAAAGACCCCGAGGTCCGGCTCCAAGTCATCACCGACGCGGGACGGTTGAACATCCCGTTCACCACCGGCCTTTTGATCGGGATCGGCGAGTCGCTGGCCGAGCGCGCGCAGAGCATCTTGGACCTGCGCAGGCTCTCGAAGGCATACGGCCATGTCCAAGAGGTGATCGTGCAGAACTTCCGCGCGAAACCAGACACCGCGATGCGCTCCTCCCCGGACGCGGAGTTCGAGGAATTCCTCGCCGCGGTCGCCACCACGCGCGTGGTGCTCGGCCCCTCTGCCCGTGTCCAAGCGCCGCCGAACCTCGTCTCGCCGGGGGAGTGCCTGCGCCTGCTCGCCGCGGGTGTGGACGACTGGGGCGGCGTTTCCCCGCTCACCCCGGACCACGTCAACCCCGAACGGCCGTGGCCGCAACTGGACACGCTCGCAGCGGTCACCGGGGAAGCGGGCTTCCGGCTGGCCGAGCGGCTCACCGCGCACCCGAAGTACCTGTTGGCCCCTGCGGCGTGGATCGACCCGAGGCTGATCCCGCACATCCGGGCGCTCAT
Source organism: Segniliparus rotundus DSM 44985 (assembly GCF_000092825.1). Taxonomy (NCBI): domain Bacteria; kingdom Bacillati; phylum Actinomycetota; class Actinomycetes; order Mycobacteriales; family Segniliparaceae; genus Segniliparus; species Segniliparus rotundus. The sequence continues at coordinate 825,103 of NC_014168.1, forward strand.
GAATCCTCAGACCGGGCTCGCGGACGAGGACGCGAAACCTGTTGGCCTGCCGTGGCAGGAGCCGGACCCGGATTGGGACTCCAGCGGGCGCACCGACCTGCACGAAGGAATCGACCAGAGCGGGCGCAACACCGAGCACCGCAGCGACATGCACCAGGCCTTCGGCGACTGGGAGACAGTGCGCGAGAACGCCCGAGCGCTCGCGGCGGAGCCCGAGCGGCTTGAGACCGACGTGCTCGCGGCGCTCAAGCAGGCCGAACGAGACCCCCGAGCGCTCACCGACGGGCAGTGCCTCGCGCTCGCGACCGCCGACGGCCCCGGCCTGGACGCCCTTGCCTCCCTCGCCGACGGCTTGCGCCGCGAGGCAGTCGGCGACGACGTCACGTACATCGTCAACCGGAACATCAATTTCACGAATATCTGCTACACCGGTTGCCGGTTCTGCGCCTTCGCGCAGCGCAAAGGCGACGCGGACGCCTTCACCTTGTCCCTCGGCGAGGTCGGCGACCGCGCCTGGGAGGCGCATGTGCTCGGCGCGACCGAGGTCTGCATGCAGGGCGGCATCGACCCGGAGCTGCCCGCGAGCGGCTATCTCGATTTGGTGAAGGCGGTCAAGGCCAGGGTGCCGTCGATGCATGTCCACGCCTTCTCGCCGATGGAGATCGTCAACGGGGCCGCCCGCGCGGGCGTCTCGTTGCGGGAATGGCTGATCGCCCTGAAAGAGGCCGGTTTGGGGACGATCCCCGGCACTGCCGCGGAAATCCTTGACGACGAGGTGCGTTGGGTGCTCACCAAAGGGAAGCTTCCGACCAAGACATGGGTCGACGTCGTCACGACCGCGCACGAGGTCGGCGTCCGGTCCAGCTCCACGATGATGTACGGGCACGTCGACGCCCCCCGGCACTGGGTCACGCACTTGCGGGTGCTGCAAAAGATCCAGGACCGCACCGGCGGGTTCACCGAATTCGTGCCTCTGCCGTTCGTCCATCAGAGCGCGCCTTTGTACCTCGCCGGAGCCGCGCGGCCCGGCCCCACCAAGCGGGACAACCGGGCTGTGCACGCGCTCGCCAGGGTGATGCTGCACGGCCGGATCGACAACATCCAGGTGAGCTGGGTGAAACTTGGCACGTCGGGTGCGCAGGCGATGCTCCAAGGCGGCGCGAACGACCTCGGCGGCACGCTGATGGAGGAGACGATCTCGCGCATGGCCGGTTCCCAGCACGGCTCCGCGAAGACCATCGCGGAGCTGCGGGGCATCGCCGAAGGGATCGGCAGGCCGATCCGCCAACGCGGAACGCTCTACGAAACTCCCCGGTCCGTGCCGCTCGTCCCATTGGTCTGACGACCGTCCCCGCGGCCGGGGACATGCGTCCTCATTTCCGCTGCGATACGCCTCTGTGACGCTTGTTTCTCTTTGACCGTGACCGTCGCATTGGTAAAATCTCGACAAAGCCAAGGCCCTGTGCTGTCGTGAAAACCTATGCCGTCGAGGAAAGGAGCGCAAAAGTGGCGTTTGTTGTCGCGGAGCCCTGTGTGGACGTGATCGACCGGTCTTGCGTGGAGGAATGCCCGGTCGATTGCATGTACCTCGGGAAACGAATGGTGTACATCAACCCGGACCTGTGCATCGACTGCGGGGCGTGCGAGTCGGTCTGTCCGGTGGAAGCGATCTACAACGAGGAAGACCTGCCCGATGAGTGGAGCGCTTTCAAAGAGGCGAACGCGCAATTCTTCGAAGGCGTCGAGGGGCTGCCTGAGCCGGGCTCTTGCGTGGGCAATGCCTCCGAACTCGGCGAACTCGGCCGTGACGCGCCGTATGTGGCGGCCTTGCCAGCGCGTTCGTAGCCATTGGCCAGCCTTTTTCGTGACTTTCTGCTGCGCAGAGTACACTGGCAAGACCTTCACCAGCCCTGAAGAAAGCATAAAGGAGCGCCCAGTGACGTACGTCATCGCTGAGCCCTGCGTGGATGTCATGGACAAGGCGTGCATTGAGGAATGCCCTGTCGATTGCATTTACGAGGGCGAGCGAAGCCTCTACATTCATCCAGATGAATGTGTGGACTGCGGGGCGTGCGAACCTGTCTGCCCGGTCGAGGCGATCTTCTACGAGGACGACGTGCCGGACGAATGGGCTTCCTTCACCACGGCGAACGCCGAGTTCTTCGACGAGCTGGGCTCGCCCGGAGGAGCGACGAAAGTGGGCAAAACGCCGCACGACGCCCCGTACGTGAAGACATTGCCGCAAAAATCCAGCCACGAGTGAGCGCCCCTGAGCAGCCCGCCGCGGCTTTCTTCAGCACGTCCCGGCCGTAGCGCCCGCACGGGCTCCCCGCTCCCCGGATCTCGTCCGTGCGGCCCCCCGCCGCCGGTGCCGTACCCTTGTGTCTGGTGGTGCGATATGAATTTTGATTTGCCCGATTTCCCTTGGGACTCCCTTGCCGGGGCCAAAGCCCGCGCGGCGGAGCACCCAGACGGCCTTGTGGACCTTTCTGTCGGCTCTCCGGCGGACCCGGTGGCGCCTTCGGCGCGCGCGGCGCTGGCCGCCGCCTCGGACGCGCACGGGTATCCGGTCACAGCAGGCACAAGCGAGTTGCGCGGCGCCATCGCGTCTGCCCTGGCCCGGGACTTCGGCCTCTCTGCCGTTGCGGGGGAGCCTTGCGCGTTCGGGGATCTTTTCCCGGTGATCGGGGCGAAAGAGGCCATTGCGTGGCTGCCGACGCTGCTCGGGGCGCGCGAGGGCGACACGGTGGTCATCCCGCGTTTGGCGTATCCGACGTACGAGGTCGCGGCCAAGCTCGCTCGGGCGCAGGTGGTGCGAGCGGACCACCCTGACGAATTGCCGCCGTTGGCCAAACCGCCCGTGCTGTGGTTTTTGAACTCGCCCGCGAACCCGCACGGCGCCATCGCCCGGCCCGGCTTGCTGGCAGAGATCCTCGCCTGGACCAGGGCTCACGGGGCTGTCCTCGTCTCCGACGAATGCTATTTGCGCTTCGCCTGGGAAGGGGAGGCGGTCTGCGCCCTGCATCCGAGCGTCACCGGCGGCGAGCCGCAGGGAGTGATCGTGGTGCATTCGCTGTCGAAGATCGCGAACTTGGCGGGCTACCGGGCCGGGTACATCGCTGGCGACCCGGTGATCGTCCGCGAGCTGCTCGCCTTGCGCCGCCACGCCGGGATGATCTTGCCCGGCCCTGTGCAGGCCGCTGTGGCCGCCGCGTTGCGCGACGCGGGGGAGCTGGACGCGCAGCGGGAGCGGTACCGGGCTCGTCGCGCGGCGCTGCGCCCCGCCTTGGCGGACTCGGGATTGCGCGTCGAGCACTCCGAAGGCGGTTTGTACCTCTGGGCAACGCGCGGGGAGCCCGCTGGGGCGACGGTCGACTGGTTTGCCGAACGCGGGGTGCTCGTCGCCCCTGGCTCGTTCTACGGGCAAGACGGCGCGCAGCATGTCCGCGTGGCGCTGACTGCGACCGACGAGGATATCGCGAAGGTTGTGCGCCGTCTCGGCGTGACCGTCTCGCCCGCGGGCAGGCTGGTGTGAGCCTCTTGCCGGGGCTCGCCCGCGCCCGGTTGCGCGTCGGCTCCGAAGCTTTGGAAGGCCCGGACCTCGCCGCCGCCGCGACTGCGGTCGCGGAGCGGGTGCTCACAGCCGGCGTGCGCCGGGTCGCGGTCTTCGCGACCCCGGAGCTGCGCTCGCTGGTCGCTGTGCTCGGCGCGTTGCGCGCCGGGGTGCCGGCTGTGCTCGTCTCGCCCCATTCGGGCGCTGCGGAGCTCGCCCATGTGCTTGCCGACAGCAAGCCGGACGCATGGCTCGGAGCCGCGCCGGACGGCGCCGCATGTGCGAACATCCCGGTGTCCACCCACGCCCGGTCCTGGCACACGCTGCCCGAGCCCGCGCCGCAGCAGCCCGCGCTGGTGTTGTACACCTCCGGCACGACTGGCCCGCCCAAAGGCGTGGTCGTCTCCCGGTTGGCGATCGCAGGGTGCTTGGACGCGCTCGCCGAGGCGTGGGGATGGACCGGCGCGGACGTCGTCGCGCACGGCTTGCCGCTCTTTCATCTGCACGGCCTCGTGCTCGGCTCTTTGGGCCCGCTGCGCTTCGGCGGCGGGTCGACGCACACTGTGCGGCCAAGCCCGCAGGCGTACGCGCAGGCGAAGGCCACGATGTGGTTCGCCGTGCCGACGGTGTGGTCGAGGATCGTGCGCGAGCCCGAGCACGCCAAGGCGCTCGGGGGAGCGCGCCTGTTGGTGAGCGGCAGCGCGCCGCTGCCCGTGCCCGTGGGCCTGGCGTTGGCCGACCTCGCCGGGCAGAGTCCGGTGGAGCGTTACGGCATGAGCGAGACCCTCATCACCCTCTCCACGCGGGCGGACGGCGAGCGGCGGCTCGGTTCGGTCGGCACCGCGCTCGCGGGGGCGCAGACCCGGCTCCGATCCGAGACCGGCGACGAGGTCGCGGCGGACGGCGAGACTGTCGGGCGGTTGCAGGTGCGCGCCCCATGGCTCTTCAGCGAGTACCTGGGCAAGCCGGACGCGACGCGGGCCTGCTTCACCGACGACGGTTGGTTCTCGACCGGCGACCTCGCGACCATCGGGGAGGACGGTTTCCATCGCATCGTGGGCCGTGAGTCCGTGGACCTCATCAAATCCGGCGGCTACCGGGTCGGCGCGGGCGAAGTGGAGGCCGCCCTGCTGAACCATCCCGCTGTCGCCGAGGCCGCCGTGGTCGGTGTTCCCGACGACGACCTCGGGCAGCGGATCGTCGCCTGGGTCGTCGCCGACGGGGTGGGGGACAAGGAGCTGATCGACTTCGTCGCGGCGTCCCTCTCGACCCATAAGCGGCCGAGGGAGGTCCGGTTCGTCCCCGAACTGCCGCGAAACCCCATGGGCAAAGTCCTCAAGCGCGAACTGCGATGACGCCGCCGAGGGCGCGTCGCTGTGCGCCCGGAGCCCTTTCGCCCAGAAGCGCCCTGGAGGACTTGGTTTTTTGAGAATGATAAAAATTTTTTTGCGAAAGTGGAACCAAACGGGCCCTCGAGCCGTCCAATCTAGTGAACCCGCTGAGAAGCGCTCAATCCGATGAAGTCGGCCTGGAATGAGGGTCGGGCCGACCGGGGGGAGGATACGGGGGTGCAGGGCACGGTTGTTTTGGTGTGCCTTGAGCGCTGTGTGCGGGTCGCAGCGATCTTCGCTTCGGACCGAGGGGAGGGCTGAGCCCTAAGGGATCGGTCTGAAGCGAAGATCGCGCATCTTCGCGGGTTTCGCTCAGGGGACGGTCTCGGCGGACGGCTCAGTGCACGCCCGCGTTCACCGGCACGAAGCCTGACGCGTGCTGCTCGTTCTCTTCGGCGCGGATCACATGCACGACCGCGTTGATGAGCGCGAGGTGGGTGAACGCCTGCGGGAAGTTGCCCAAGTGCCGCCCGGTCTCCGGGTCGATCTCCTCCGCGTAGAGCTGCAACGGGGAGGCGAAGGAAAGCAGGCGCTCGCACAAATGCTTGGCCATGCCCAGCTCGCCGATCTCGACCAAAGCGGAGACCAGCCAGAAGGAGCAAATAGTGAACGAGCCCTCCCATTCGCCGGAGAAGCCGTCGTCGGTGTCCTCGGTCCGATAACGGACCACGAGGCCGTGCTCGGTGAGCTCGTTGTTGATCGCCATCACCGTCGCGCGGACCCTGGGGTCGTCCGGCGGCAGGAAGCGCAGCAGCGGGATCAAAAGGTTCGAAGCGTCCAGCGCCTTGGTGCCGTAGTGCTGTGTGAACACGCCCCGGTCGTCGACGCCGTGCTCCAAAATGTCCGCTTTGATCTCGTCGGCGGTCTCGGCCCACTTCTTGGCGTAGGCGTCCTCGCCGAGGCGCTCCGCGAGCTTTGCGCCTCGGTCCAGTGCCACCCAGCACATCACCTTGGACGAGGTGAAGTGCTGGGGCTCGCCCCGGACCTCCCAAATGCCCCGGTCCGGCTCGCGCCAACTGCGCGCGGCGGTCTCGACCTGTTCGCGCAGCATGCCCCAGAGCGTGGAGGGGACGTGGTCGCGAGATTTCGCGTGCACATACACCGAGTCCAGGATCGCGCCCCAGATGTCGTGCTGGGACTGCTCGTAGGCCGCGTTGCCGACGCGGACCGGGCGTGCCCCGTCGTACCCGGAGAGGTGGTCGAGCTCGAACTCGTCCAACGTCCGCTCGCCGCCCACCCCGTACATCACTTGCAGCGGGTGGCGCTGGCCGTTGTACGCGCCGGACACGTCTGCGATGAACGCGAAGAAGTCGTTCGCCTCACGGTCCAAGCCAAGGGTGTACAAGCCCCAGAGCGCGAACGTGGAGTCGCGCACCCAGGCGTAGCGGTAGTCCCAGTTCCGTGTGCCGCCGGGGCTTTCCGGCAGCGAGGTGGTCGCGGCGGCGAGCAGCGCGCCCGTCGGCGAGTAGGTCAGGCCTTTGAGGGTGAGCGCGCTGCGCTGCAGGTAGCCGCGCCACGGGTGGTCGGGGAAGGAGCCTTCGTTGATCCACTGCCGCCAGCACTCCGAGGTCGCCCACATCTTTTCGGCAGCCTCGTCCCATGTGCCGGGCGCGGGCTGTTTGGACCAGGACAGCGCGACGAAAATGTTGTCGCCCTCGCTCAGCCGGGTGCGCGCCCGCGCCTCGCGGCCCTCAAGGCCCAGCATGAGGTTGGTGGTGAGCGTCAGCTGCGGATTCTGCTCGGGGTTCACCGAGGCTGTGGCCTGAGCCTGGCTGTAGGTGTCCCCGGTGTACTTCCACACGGCGGGGTCGCGGTGGTAGTCGAACGAGGGCTCGCAGCTCAGCGAGATCTCCACGACGCCGCTCACGCATTTGACGGTGCGCAGGAGGATGTGCTCGGCGTCCCAGTCGGTCGGCGTCCTGCGGTGGGTGCGCGAGCGCTCTTCGATGTCGTGCCAGCGGCCCATCACGAGCGCGTCGCGCACGATGATCCAGCCGGTGGAGGTCTGCCAGGTGGTTTCGACGATGAGGCTGCCAGGCAGGTACCGCCGTGCGGCAGGAGCTTTCACCCCGTACGGGCCGAGGTGGAAATGCCCGGCGGAACGGTCGAGGACCGAGCCGAACACGCTCGGCGAGTCCGGCCGGGGCACGCACATCCACTCCACGGAGCCTGTGGGCGAGATCAGGCAGTTCGTCTCAGTGTCGGAGAGGAACGCGTAGTCCCCGATCAACGGGAATGGGCTGCGGGTGTTTGACACGGTCTGAAGCGTAGCGCGGGCGCTTGCGCCCCGCGCGACGGGACTGCCTCACCGGCCAGCCGCCTGCGAGGTGCGGTACAGTTGGGCGCATGGAGCAAGCCCTGCGGTGGTGGGACGGGGTCGAGCTCTGGGTCGCCGGGCAAGGCTTCGTGCCGCAGGTGGTGTTGATCCTCGCCGCTGCGGTCCCTTTGGCCTGGTTTGCGGCCGGAGCGCTGGACCGGGTGGTTTCGCACGGTCAGATTCGAGACCAAAAGCTTCCCGTTTCCGGCCGGGCTGCACTGCCGAAATCGTGGGTGACCTGGTCGCTTTTGCTTTTGCTCGGGCTTGTGCTGCTCGGCTGGATGACTCGTTGACCGCGCCGTCAGACACGGTCGCCCCACAACGCCGTTAAGATCACCGCTTGTGCAAGGACCCAGCCCGTCCGGGACGCAGACTTTCGCGCTGCCCAGAACAACAGCGCTGCCGAGAAGGGCGGCGCTCTTGGGGCTGAGCGGCCTCGTCCTCACCGCCGCGGGCTGCGCGGGAGGGTCCACAGACGTCCCCGGCGGGGACGACATCTCCAGCGGGCGTTGGCATCTGAACCTCGTCGCCTACGCGACGCCGAAACCGGGGTTCAACGCCATCATTCCCGCCTTCCGCGCCACAGAACAGGGCAAGGACGTCGGTTTCTCCCAGTCGTACGGCGCCTCGGGGGACCAATCTCGAAAAGTGGCGCGACGAGTCCCCGCCGACGTGGTGAACTTCTCCGTCGAGCCAGATGTGGCCCGACTGGTCAAAGCGGGCCTGGTGGACAAGGACTGGCAGCGGCGGGCGCACCAGTCCGTCCCCTTCGGCTCGGTGGTCGCCCTTGTCGTCCGCAAAGGCAACCCCAAGGGGGTGCGTGACTGGCTTGACCTGCTCAAACCCGGAGTCGAGGTCATCACCCCGCAACCGGCGAGCTCCGGCTCGGCGAAATGGAACCTCCTCGCCCCCTACGCTGCGCTCTCGGACGGCGGGAAGAACAAAGCGGAGGCCGCGGCGTATCTCCGGCAGCTCGCGAAGGACCACATCGTGGTCAACCCGAAATCCGGCAGGGAGGCGACCACGACCTTCCAAGCAGGGCAGGGCGACGTGCTCATCAGCTACGAGAACGAGGCGATCTTGTTGGCTCGCCAGAACGCGCAGGCCGACTCCTCGCGCCAAGTGGAGTACCACATTCCTCCGTCCACGTTCAAGATCGAGAACCCGGTCGCCGTGGTGAACAGCTCAAAAGCGAAAAAGCAGGCCAACGATTTCCTGGACTACCTGTTCACCGGCGAGGCCCAACGGATCTGGGCCAAGCAAGGCTTCCGGCCGGTCGATCCCGCTGTGGCGGGCGAGACGGCAGATCTGTTCCCCGGTCGCGTCGACAAACTCTGGACGGTCGACGAACTCGGCGGCTGGCCGCGCGCCGACCAAGAACTGTTCGGCCCGAAGGGGCTCATCACGAAGGCGTACCAGACACGATGAGCCGCGCAAAGGGTGGCGCTCTCGTGAGCGCTGTGCGACGCGCGAGCCCCGCCTCGGCGCTGGGCTCGGGGGTGGCCCTGCTGTGGCTTTCGCTCATCGTGCTTTTGCCGCTCGCGGCGATCGCCGCGAAAGCATTCGACGGCGGGGCTGGCGGTTTTTGGCGGGCCGTCTCGAACCCGGACGCCCTCGCCGCGCTCGAGATCACGGTGTGGGTCTCCTTCGTCGTCGCGCTCGTGGACGTGGTGTTCGGCGCGCTCATCGCCTGGGTGCTCGTGCGCGACGACTTCCCCGGCAAAGCATGGGTGAACGCGATCATCGACCTGCCTTTCGCGTTGCCGACCATCGTGGCGAGCATTGTGCTGCTCTCCCTCTACGGCCCACAGAGCCCGATCGGCCTCACCATCGCGGCGACGCAGCCCGCGCTGGTGCTCGCGCTCGCCTTTGTGACGCTGCCGTTCGTCGTCCGCCAAGTCCAGCCGGTGCTTTTGGAGCTCGACCAAGACGTGGAGGAAGCGGCCGCCTCGCTCGGCGCGGGCAACGCGGCCATCCTGACCAAGGTCATCTTCCCGTCGCTCGCCCCTGCGGTGTTCACCGGCGCGGGGCTCGCGTTCTCCCGGGCCATCGGGGAGTTCGGCTCCTTGGTGCTCCTCGGCGGCAACATTCCGCACAAAACCCAGGTGGTCTCGCAGTACATCCAGCAGCAGATCGAGATCGACCAGCCGCAGAACGCGGCGGCTGTCTCCTCGGTGCTCCTGCTCATCGCGTTCTTCGTGCTCCTGGCGTTGCGCTTGGCGGGGTCGAAGCTCGCCTGGCGCGAGGAGCAGAGGTGAGCTGCGGATGAAAATTTCCCGACCCGTCCGGTTGGCTTTGCGCACGGTGGCGCTCGCGTACCTCTTCGTCCTCGTGATCGTGCCGATCGCGGTGATCCTGTACCGCGCCTTCGAGCACGGGGCAGGGACGTTCTGGGGTTGGATCTCGACCCCGGCGGCGGCGTCCGCGACCGAGCTGACGTTGGTGATCCTCGCGATCGTCGTCCCGGTGAACACGTTTTTCGGCGTGGCCGTCGCGTTGGCGTTGGTCCGAGGCAACGTGCCGGGCAAGCGCCTGTTGCAAGCGGTGATCGACCTGCCCTTCGCGGTGTCGCCGATCATCGTGGGCGTGGCGCTCATCTTCCTGTGGGGCTACGGCGGCTGGTTCGGATTCGTCGAGGACTGGGGCGTGCAGGTGATCTTCGGGCTGCCCGGCATGGTGCTCGCCACGATCTTCGTCACGCTGCCGTTCGTCGTCCGCGAGGTCGAGCCGGTCCTGCGGGAGGTCGGGATCGAGCAGGAGCAAGCCGCGGAGACCCTTGGCGCGGGCTGGTGGAAGATCTTCACCCGGGTCACCCTGCCGTCGATCCGATGGGGCGTGGTCTACGGCGTGCTGCTCACCATCGCCCGCAGTTTGGGCGAGTTCGGCGCGGTGACCATGGTCTCCTCCGGCTATCCGGGCTCCTCGCTCACGTTGACGCTTTTAGTCCAAAGCCGCTACACCGACGACTACAACGAGTACGGCGCGTACGCGGCCGCGACATTGCTGATGCTCCTCGCCGTCGTGGCACTGGTGCTGATGACTGTTCTCAGCCGCAAGAGAGAGGGCGCACGATGACGATCACCGTGACATCGGCCAGCAAAAGCTACGGGGCGTTCAAGGCCCTGGACGATGTGAGCATCGAGATCCCCACGGGGGCGTTGGTGGCGCTTCTCGGGCCGTCTGGCTCCGGCAAGTCGACCTTGTTGCGCGCTATCGCGGGATTCGAGGAGTTGGACAGCGGGAAGATCGAGCTCGACGGCCGCAACGTCACCGGCACCCCGCCGCGCAAGCGGGGCATCGGGTTCGTCTTCCAGCACTACGCCGCGTTCAAGCACCTCACTGTCGGCGAGAACATCGCCTTCGGCCTCAAGATCCGCAAGCAGCCCAAGCAACAGATCGAGGCGAAGGTGTCCGAGCTTCTTGACGTGGTGGGCCTGCAGGGACTGCGGGAGCGGTACCCGGCGCAGTTGTCCGGCGGGCAGCGGCAGCGCATGGCGTTGGCGAGGGCGCTCGCCGTGGACCCGAAAGTGCTGCTTTTGGACGAGCCGTTCGGCGCGCTGGACGCGAAGGTCCGGGCGGAGCTGCGCGCCTGGTTGCGCCGTTTGCACGACGAGACTCGAGTGACCACGGTCCTGGTGACGCACGACCAGGAGGAAGCGCTCGACGTCGCCGACCAGATCGCGGTCCTCAATAAGGGCCGGATCGAGCAGGTCGACGCTCCCGCGAAGCTGTACGACCAGCCCGCCAACGAGTTCGTCATGGGTTTCTTGGGCCAGGTCTCCCTGCTGGACGGCAAGTTGGTCCGCCCGCACGACATCCGGGTCGGGCGCTCCCCGGAGCTCGCGTATCCGGGGAGCGCGAACGACGCGGGGCAAGTGGTCGAAGCGACCGTGCACCGTGTCGTCGTGCTTGGCTTCGAGGTTCGTGTGGAGTTGGCGACGACGCGGACCGGCGAGTCGTTCACCGCGCAGATCACTCGGGGCGACGCCATCGCGTTGAACCTCTCCGAAGGGGAGACCGTGTATGTGCGGGCCACGCGCTGGCCTTCGCTCGCCGGAGCCTGAGCGCCGCCGCGTTCTCGGGGCTCAGCCCCAGCTGGGAAGCCAAATCTCCGAGTCCCAACGCCAATGCGGGATCGGGTCGCCGACGAGGATGGGGTAGAGCCAGGCGAAGTTCGCCACGACCAACCCGACGTACAAGCAGACCAAGAGCCTGCCGGAAATCTTGCGCTCATTGCTGTGCCAGAGGGCCGAGCCGTTGTTGCCGAGCACGTCCGAGCAGCACAGCGCCAACCCGAGGACGAGGAACGGAGCCATCGCGGAGGCGTAGTAGAAGTACATTTGGCGGTCGAAGTCCAGGAACCACGGCAGCCAGGAGGCCCCGTATCCGGCGAGCGTCGCCGCATAGCGCCAGTCCCAGGCGGCGGCCATGCGCCACAGTCCCCACAGCATCATCGGCACGGACAGCCACCACATCGCGGGGGTGCCGACCTGGAGGATCGCGCCAACGCAGTTGGCTTCGCCGCAGTGCTGCGCGGCCGGGCCGCTCTCGTAGTAGTACAGGACGGGCCGCAGGCTCATCGGCCACTGCCATGGTTTGGACTCCCAGGGGTGGTGGTACCCGTTCGAGTTGGTGAGGTGCTCGTGGAACTTGAGCGAATCGGCGTTCCAATAGCACAGGTGCTCCAGCGTGTTCGGCAGCTGCGCGCAGACCGCGAGCACCGCTCCGCTCGCCCCTGGGGGAGGCCCGCCGTAGTGGTAGTAGCCGAAGTCGTTCGCGTACCAAGCCCAGTAGCTGGCCAGATACACGAGGGCCGGGATGAGCAGGAACGCCTGCACGCCGGGCGCGAGGTCGCGGACCAGCGCCCCTCGGAGCGGTTTTTTGGCTCCGTAGTGCCTGCGCGCGGACCAGTCGAAGCACAGGGTGAGCGCGCCGAAGAAGACGGCGTAGTAGAGCCCGGACCATTTCACCGCGCAGGCGAGGCCGACGAGCACGCCCGCGCCGAACCGCCACCAACGCGCGCCGAGTCGGGGACCGAGCGGGGACGCGCCTGCCGTCCCTTCCGCGAGGAACAACGCGAGCCGGGCGCGCACCTGGTCGCGGTCCGCGAGGACGCACGAGAAGGCGGCGAAGGCGAAGACTGCGAGGAAAATGTCCAGCAGGGCCGAGCGGGCGGCGACATGGCTCACGCCGTCGCAGATCACGAGGATGCCGGCGACCGCCCCGATCAGAGTGGACCGGGTCAGGCGGCGCGCGGCGCGGATGACGAGCAGGACGAGCAATGTGCCGAACAGCGCTGCGACGCACCGCCACCCCAAGGGCGTGTACCCGAAGGCCGATTCGCCGATGGCGATGAGCTGTTTGCCGAGCGGCGGATGCACCACGAGCCCATAGGCGGGGTTGTCTTCCACCCCGCCGTTGCCGAGCATCTGCCAGGCTTGCGGGACGTAGTGTTTCTCGTCGAAGATCGGGGTGCCGTGGTCGGAGTACGCGCCGAGCCGCCAGAACCGCAGCAGGGCCCCCACGGCCGTGAGGACGAGCGTGACGATCCATCCGCGCCAGGTGTCGAGCGGCCCGAAATCTTCTGAAACGCAAGCGGGACCAGGGCTGGTGCTGGTCTGCTCCAGCTGTTGGAGGCGGCGCGCGGGTTGCTCCTCGCGGCGGGCCTCGTTGTTGTGTCCGGTTTCCGGGCGCGTTTGACCCGTGCGGCGGCGGGAGGCCAAAGATTTCCACGGGAAACCGATCAAGGTCACTGGGGGGATCTTACTGGGTGCGCGCGGCTAGCATGCCACTATGGCGCTCTTGACCCGCGAACACCTCGGCGTGCGCCGCCACGGGCTTGGGCCGGGTTCGCGCCCGCCTGTCTGGTTCCTGCGCAAGGGCCCGCGCCCCTTGGCCGACGCGCGCGACTGCGCATGACTCGCGCGTCGCGCTCCGCCGTCCGGGGCCGTTTCGCGCCGAGCCCTTCGGGCGATCTGCACGTCGGCAATCTGCGCACCGCGATGCTGGCGTGGCTTTGCGCCCGTTCGGCCGGGGGAGGGTTCGTGTTGCGGGTCGACGACCTCGACGAGCGCGCCCGTCCCGCCTTCGCGGCCCGGCAGCTCGCGGACCTCGTGTCTGTCGGCGTGGACTGGGACGGGCCGATTCTGTGGCAATCGCGGCGCAGAGCTGCGTATCGGGCGGCGATAGACGAATTGGCCGCTCGCGGCCTGGTCTACGAGTGCTGGTGCTCCCGACGCGAGATCGCCGAGGCCGCCCGCGCCCCGCACTCGGGGGGCGGCGCCTACCCTGGGACGTGCCGCCGGTTGAGCGGAGCCCGCCGACGAGCGCTGCGGGCGGGCGCGCCGAGGCCCCCGTCGTTGCGCCTCGCGGCCGCCGTCGCCGAGTACGAGATCGCCGACCTCGTCCATGGGCGGCATGTCGGCCCGGTCCACGACGTCGTGCTCCAGCGTTGGGACGGGACCCCCGCCTACCACCTCGCCGTCGTTGTGGACGACGCCGCCCAAGGGGTCACCCAGGTGGTGCGCGGGGGCGACTTGCTCGGCGCTTCGCCGACTCAGGCCTACCTGGCCGCGCTGCTCGGTCTGCCGGAGGTCGTCTACGGGCATGTGCCGTTGGTCGTGGACAGGGCAGGGGCGCGTCTGGCCAAACGCTCCGCCTCGGCCTCCGGCAGTCCGGTCGCGCTCGCGGACCTGGCGGCGGCCGGACAGCCGCCGGAGGCGGTGGCGCGGACATTGCTGCGCTCTCTTGGCTCCCCGGCGGACACGCTTGCGGGGGCGTTGGCGTCGTTCGACATGCGTCAGGTTCCGGGCGAGCCGGTGCTCTGGCGGCCTGCCGCGGGGCGCTGACGGCGTTCCACGTCCTGGTCCTTGCGCTCAGAGCCCGCCTGCGGATAAGCCGATGGCCGCAGCTCCCGCCGTCATCGCCATCGTGCCCGCCGTATTGGCGAGGCCGAGCCACGCCCGCCCGCCGCGCGCGAGTTGGACAGTCTCGAAGCTCGCCGTGCTGAATGTGGTGTAGCCGCCGCAGAACCCGACGCCGACCACGGTGTACACGGCCAGCGGAGCCGTGCCGGCGATCACCGAACCTGCGAGAAAGCCCAGCAGGAGCGATCCGGTGACATTGATCAGCATGGTCGCCCAGGGCAGCGGCGACGGGCGCAGCGATCGGATCGCGCCGTCGAGGGCGAATCGGGCGAGCGCCCCGGCGCTGCCCGCGAGCGCCACCCAGAGCGCGGTCATGCTGGTCCCCGCGTCGTCTCGCGCGGTCGTGCGAAGCCGACGAGGGCGCCGCCCCCCGCCGCCGCGGCCACGCCGCCCGCGGCGGACGCCACCAGGTAGCCGAACCCCAACGCGGTGTGGCCGGCGCCGATCAGCCGGTCGGTTTCAAGAGCCAGGGCGCTGTAGGTGGTGAAGGAGCCGAGCACGCCGGTGCCGAGGAACAGCCGGGCGCGTTGTCGCCACCGCGCGTCCAGGCTCACGCGGGTCAACGTTGCCAGCAGGGCGCCGAGCAAGAACGCGCCCGCGATGTTGATCGTGAAGGTGGCCACAGGCCAGCCCCCTGGTTCGGCCGGTATTGCCAGTCCCAGCCCGTATCGAGCGGATGTCCCGGCCGCGCCGCCGACCGCCACCGCGGCGAGGGAATCGGCGCGCATGTGCGCGAAGGCGTTGCGGAAGGTGTGCGGCAAACGAACTCCTCTCTGCGTTCATGCGAAGGAGCCATCAGCCTCGTTGGGGGCGGTTCGGACAGGAAGTCTGTCCCGGCGGAGATCCATCGCCGTGTCTGGGCGGCTTGGGAGACCACCGGAAAACCAATCTACATCACGGAGACCAGGAAACACTCTCGAGCTCGAGGGGGGTTGTGTGGGCTCCTGGCGGCGCGCCGTCGGGCCGGGGAGAGCCTGCACGCCGCAAAGGGCGGGCCGGGTCCGGTCCTGATCCGCCAAGCTTGTCTGCTCGGCGCATCAGGACCGGACCCGGCCCGCCCTTGTCTCTGGCAATTGCGGGCTCTGCGGGGGAGGGCCGCGGCCCTCCCCCGCAGAGCCCGGTGATGCGGTTTCTTGTTTACTCGGACGGCTTGAAGGACTTCGGCGGATCCACCTTGGGCGGCGTGGGCGGGATGAGGGTCGGCAGGGGGAGGTTCTGGTAACCGGTCTGCCCGGACTTTTGTCCCGCGTTCATGATGTCCGTGGCCGCGTCGACCGTGGTCGAGGGATCACTGGTCGCCTGGTCCTGTTTGTTCGAGGACTCCTTGATGTTGCCCGTGATCGCGCTGATGAAGTCGTAGATCGCCTTCGCCTGCGGCTGTGTCTCCCGCACGATCTTCGCGTTGCGCACCGGGACGTCGACCGGTTCGAACGGGTCGTGCGGCGAGGTGGTGACTTCCTCGGCGGGCTGGGTCGGGATGTAGTTCGAAAGATACTGCTCCGCGCTGTCCCCGGAGTCCGAGGAGCCGATGGAGAAGTCGAAGATATTCCGAAAAACCATGAGAGTTGTCCTTTTCTGAGTTGTTGATGGGTGATGGTCAGACGCCGGTCGGGACCGGGTCGAGGTTGTGCTTGTTGGGGTCGCTGAACGGCTCGCTGCGGTTGGGGGCCGCCTCTTCGTCGAAGATGACGTGGTCCACGCTGAGGGTGGACACCGTCTCCGCGACGCCTTTCGCGGTGTAGGGGCGATCCTCGGTGTGCAGCTGCAGTTTCTGGATGGGGATCGCGATGACGTGGTCGTAGTTGCTCGGGACGTCCTCGGGGGAGTTCTGGTTGTCGCGCTGCGGCGGCTCGGCCTCCATCGGCACCGGCTGCGGGTAGTGCACGGCGACATAGCCGTCGAACGTCACCGGCAACTGGTAGGTGTACTGCCGGATTTGGCGGCGCTGTGTGGCCATGGTCTGCACCCTGCTGTTCGCGCTGATCGTGCCGGACACGGTGGATCTGGAGACCCACGAAGCCGTCAACGACCCGCTGAGCTGCCCGTGGAGGCCGAGCGCCAGCGATGCGGCCATTTGGCCGTAGCCCATGTCATAGCCGCTGGCCGTCGTGCTCGCCGTGTCGGTGGCGGTCGCCTCGGCCTTGTTGTCCGTCTGGGTGCCGACGTTGTCTTTGTGGTTGTGCACCGTCACGTTCATCGACGTGTTCGCCGAGAGGCTCTCCGTGAGGCTGGCGGTGGTCTGCTCCTGCACTTCGCAGTGGACCGTGCCGGTCAGGGTGAGGTCAGCGGTGCCCTGGAGCGACCAGTTGAGCGTGTTCGAGATGGTGAACTCGATGGTGTCCGAGAATTCCCGCGCGGTCGCTCCGGAGCGGTTCTCGTACGCGCGCATCGACAAGACGTCCGCCGGGGGTTGGATGATGTCCGAGCGTTCCTCGATCAGCGGTTCCCCGACGTTCATGAAGGCGTTGAAGCCCCTGGCGGTGGCGGTCGGGCCTTCCCAGACGCCGAAGTTCGTCTCGTTGATCGAGAGCCCGTCCGGGTACACGTCGATGTCCTCGTCGTCCACGCGGACGCGCTTTCGGAACGCGTCGGAGGACAGGATGGGGAACAAGGTGTCCTGGTTCAACTTCAGTTCGACCAAGTTCTGCGGCGTCACTAAACGGCGCTTCGAGTTATCGAGGTCGTAGTTAGCAATCTCTGGCATTGCTCTTTCCTTTCGTTCAAAAGAGTTTGTGCCCTCGTTTTTCAGCTTTTTTCTTACCGCTGCGAGGGGCTGTGGGGCCCGAGCATTCACAATGCTCTTTTGTCTATACCGACCTTCGGTAGCAGACGCTACTATTATGCTCTAACAAACCTCACTCGCAAGGCGAAAAGACTCTCGATACTGACGGAATACGGCAATATTTTCGAAAGAAATAATACAAAAAAAGCCGTGCTTCCCAAGGTATTCAAACACGAAAAAATCGCTCCAAGCAGCGAAAACAAGCCCAATCTACCGTCACGCCAGGAAATCGAAACCAAAAAGGCTTCACGCTTTTATTACTCGAAAAATAACATTGTGGCGAACCAGTTCGGACCAAGGGGCGGCCAGGTTCCTCGGAAGGCCCGGGGAACAAGTCCAAGAAAGAAAGGAACCCTCATGACATTGTGGGGAATCGACATCAGCAACTATCAAGGAGACATCGATCTCGACCAGGTCGCGCGCGAGCAGTTCTCATTCGTCTTCGCCAAGATCAGCGAAGGCACGTACTTCCGCGATTCGTGGTGGCCCAGAAACCGGGACAAAGGCCGCGAGGCGGGCCTCGTCGTGGCGGGCTATCACTTTTTGACCAACGAGAACGCGGATGCGCAAGCCGACCTTGTCGCCTCGTGGCTCGGCGACCTGTCCGTGCCAGTGGCCCTCGACGTAGAGGCGACCTCCCGATCGTCGGCCAAACCGGCGATCGCGGACGTCAAAGCGGTGAAATCCGCGCTGGAACAGCGCGGATGCGCTGTTCCAGTCATCTACTTGCCGCGTTGGTACTGGCAGGGGCACCTTGGCTCGCCGGACATCTCGTGGATCGAGGGCTTGTGGTCCTCGCAGTACCCGTCCTCCCAGCAGTTCTACGCCTCCTCCATCTACGGCTCGATCCCCCCGGTCGGGTTCGAGCCGTACGGGCCCGGCTGCCCCAAACCCGCGATCTGGCAGTTCACCGACCGGGCCCGCGTCGCCGGGAGACAGGTCGACGCGGACGCCTTCCTCGGCAGCAGGGACGATCTGTTGGCGCTCTTGGAGAAAGCGGGATGAGCATGGACGCGAGCAAATTTCTCACCCCGAGGAACCGCGTGATCCTGTACAGCCTCTGGTCGGCGTCCTCGACGATCTTGACCGCATACGGCGTGGCTCTCCCCGGAGGGCAACAGGCGTGGGACCAGTTCCTTTTCGCCGTCCTCGGCGTGGGCACCCTGGGCTGCGGCGCGCTGGCGATCAAACACACGCCGACCTCGCAACCGCCTCCGGGCGCTTCGTGCGGCGGGTGCGCCGGGGAACCGGACGCCGGGGAAACCGCCCCGCAGCCCTGGCGGCGTTCAGAACCGCGAGGCTGATGATGCTCGAACATATCGTCGGCAATCTCGCGAGCTACGGTTCGGCAGGCCTGCTGAGCGTGGTCGTCCTCATGGTCGTGACGGGGCGGTTGGTGCCGTCGAGCACTGTGCGCCGTCTGCAAAAGACCGACCAATGGTTGGTCGAGCAGTTGAAGATCTCCGATGACATGAACCAGGCGACTATCGTAAAGCAACTGGGCATCATCAAAGAGCTCACCGAATCCACGTGCCTGACCAATGCGATCCTTTCTGAGCTCAAGCCCCGGCCGTCCGACAAGGATCCGACATGAGCCCTCGTCAGCGGCATCGCGAACAGGAAATCCGAGACGTGCAGCAGCGACGGCGGAAAGCCGAAGCCGCGTGCGCCTACGCGGAGATGCTCGAACAGGAGGTGTGTCAGATCACGGAGAGCGCCCGCGCCCAATGGCTCGGCGATGGATTCGCCAAGGCCGTTGCGGGGAGTTTCGCAGAAAGCCCTGGCCCGAAGGCGCAGAGCTCGTGTGTCCCCGCCTCGCTGGACGGGTGCGCGCTCTGATCGCGCCGCTGTGATCGACGCACAGCGGGAGAGCGCATCCGGGCTCTCTTGCGGCGGCGTCCCGCCCGCAGCTGGGCGGGACGCCGCCGCCCGTGCTTGTGCGGCCCGCCCGCGCCCCAGCCCCGCCGCGGGAGCAGAAGGCCGCGCGATCAGGGGTCCGCGTCATGGGAGAATCTTCGAAATCGAGGCGGAACACGCGAAGAACAGCAGGCGCCTCTCTCCGGGACAGGGCCACCCTGCAGAAAAACATCCGAGGAAACGGGGAAATCCGGTCGATTTCGGTTGGAGGGCTCGCCAGAGTCGCCGGTGTGATCCATCCTGTCCACGTCGCGCGTCCTGTGGACGGCGACGCGGCTCGGCGCTCCTTCGACGCTGGCGCGTTGGGTGGGGGGAGTTGGAAAAACCGCCGCTGCCGCAGCAGCGAGGGGCTGTTGGTTCAAGGTTCCCGGCGTCGGCGGCCCCGATGGGGAGCTGCATGCGGGCGTCGAGGAAGACCGCCGCCCCGCCCTCAAGGCCCTTCGGCGTTCGTGGTCGATGGAGGCAGAACCGCGGTGCGGCTGTTGGCCTCTGCTTGCCGCGTCGACTGGGCCGACGAGGCTGAGGCACCAGTTCGTCGCCGGCTCCACTGCAGAGACGGGGCGGGGATCAGGATCGAGTTCCTCAAGAGCTGAGAGTGGTTTCTGCCGTGTCGTCCCGGGTCCTCTTGGCCGAGTGCTCACCGGCCGTTCTGGCGTGCTTTTCCGCCGGCCCCGACAGCGCGCCGCAAGGAACTTGGTCTCACAAGCCCAACGGCGCCACGAGATCGTTGACTTTGCGGTGCCGCCACTCCCACACCTGCGCGGCGAGCCGGCAGGCTTCCCTGGCGCTGCGGATGTCCGCCCAGTACAGGTTGCAGAGCCCTTCGCCCGGCGGAAGGTGGATAATCAGAGCGTTGTCTTGGTCGATCAGCCCGTCGTCGGGCGTCCGAGCCCCCGTTTCCGGGTCGTAGGGGACGCTGTTGGCGAAGAGGGCGAGTTTCATGACGATCCTGAGCAGGTCGTGTTCGAGAATGCCTGTGTGGACAGTCGCGACATAGCAGCCGTCATCCCAGCGGATCACCCGGTCCGCAGAGCCCGCCACTCGGAGTTCGTCCTGGACGCGGAGCTGCTGCACGGCGAGGATCTGGAACAGAGCGGTCCGGCGCACATAGGCCTCAAGGTCCGCGCGGTGCGCCTCGGGCACGCGTCCAGAATGCTTTCCGAGGTCGATCCGGGAAACGAGTTTGCGCAACGCGGCTCCGCGAACAGCCGTCATATTCGGGTCCGCGGCCTCGATGGCCCGGTCGCAGATCTTGTCGAGCTCGGCCCTATTGCGGGGGTCCGCGGCAGCGGCCTCGAAGACCAGGTCTGGCCGTGCCGCGAGCCCGGAGGCCACTTGGCGGCGTTGGCGCATCGACCAAGGGTAGGCGTCGGAGAGCGCTGCGACGAATCGCGAGGCCCTCTGGTACACCACGGGCTTCTCGGCGTGCGGGGGAAGCACGAGCAGTCGCCCCCGGGAGTCTCGCGGCACTGGGCGCGACGTGGTCAGGACGCTCATGCCCGCCTCCTGTGCCGACATGAGGCGGCGACTTCGGATCGTCCCAGACTCGCGGCGGCGTTGCGGCCGTTTTTCGGCGTCCGCGCGGGGGCCGCGGGCGCGGCGTCTGCGTGCGGGCAATAACGTGATTTTGACATATCCAAAACCTCTGGTACTATCGTCCTTGTACATTGCGCATAAATTTTCTTTATGCGCAATGCGGATTTTCTTCTGATGAGCGCGCGGCTAGGTGCGCATGGGAGGGTTCCCCAAACGGCGCAGAATGGCCGTTTGGGGGAATTTGGCATGCGCGCGCGATGCGATCTTTTGCCGCTCTGAACGCTCTTGAGCTGGGCTGGTGGTCTGTCGCCGAAGGCGCTAGAAGGCTTCCTTCGGCGACAGGTCGATCACGCGATGCCTCCTTCTATGTCGTCCACATAGTCGAAGATCGCTCCTCTCGGCATCCGGAGCGCAATCTCGATCGCGGCGGCGACGCTTTCCAGGCAAGTCGACCGGCGGCCGTTCGCGAGCATGCTGACCAGAGGCTCGGAGCAGTGCGCCCTGCGGGCCAAGGAGCATTGCTTGGCGCCACGGGCTTTGATGAGTTCCCGTAACACCTCTGGGCTGATGATTTTGGCGACCATCTTCTACATCCTTCCTGTTGTTGCATTCTGGCGAGTGTTGTTCAAACTATCCCATATAAGTGATAACCACGTTCAGGTAAATGATTCATATCTGGTAAGAATCTGACACAAGAGGCATGGGGTAAGATCCGAACTCCGAGATGGGGAGCCTGGTCAGGAGATGTTTGAGCGTGAAGAACGAGAGCGTTCGGGAGAACGCCGAGGTGAATGTGTTCACCGCGTTTTTGCGCGCTCAATCCGAGGGCCGGTTCCGCTCGTCCGGGGCGCTTGCGGAGGCTGCGGGGATCGGGCGGTCCACGGCGTACCGCCTCCTCAACGAGACACGGCCCCGGCTCCCCAAGATCCCGAGCTCCGATGTGCTCGAAGGGCTCGCGCTCGTCTTCCCCGAAGTCGGGCTCGACCGCATCCGGGAGATCGCACGGGAGGCGACGAGGAAGCCAAGCGCGGCCCCGGGCCCCCTGACCCGGTCCGACCTCAGACGGGCGCACACGCGCGACCTCGTCGCGGAGATCCAATCCCGCACTGCGGAGCTTGAAGAAGGAAATATTTACCGCAATAAAATAAAAAACAAAATGATAAAAGACGCTAATGCGGCTTTATACATCATCAATGACTCCATTTTCATCATCGTCGACAAGCACCTCGGGGAGGATCGGAGCGAGCTGGTCGACGGGTTCCTGCAAGTCTGCCGCGCCGTCCTCTGCGATAAAGCGGCTTTCGGAAGCGACCTGTACGTGAAAATGAAAAAAAAATTCATGGCTTTGGCGCGCGAGATCCTGCAAAAGCCGGGATCGTTCAACGCGGAGGAAACGGAGCAAGCGCTGCAGTACCTCAAACACGTGCGCTCCAGGGCCTCGCCCGTCCTCGAACGGGCGAGGCAGATCGAAGTGACCGCGGAGTGCTTCGAGGACGAGCCCATGCTCGACGCGGCCCTCAATGAAATGGTCGAGGCCGTGCGCCAGGTCGGCGCGTCGGCGCGGGCGTTCCGCGCGGAACTGCTCGGCAAACCAGGGCCTGGGCCGCCCGCGACAAGCCCGGGCGGCGAGGAGAACGAGGACGACACAACAAACACGACGTGAACAACCGCGTCTGTGGACCCCTTGTGCGCGCACCAGGAAGCCTGGCCCGGTTTCCAGGAAACCGGGCCAGGCCCCAGGGGTGCTCGTGCGCGTCCCGCAGGGCGTGCCGAAGGGTCAGTCCTGCGTCTTAGATTTCACGGACGAGGCGGAACCCTCCGCTGTACGAGCGGATGTACTCAGAGTAGTACGCGCTCCGGTACGCGCTCCGCAGATTCTCCGGCATGTCGTCCCAGCCGCCGCCGCGCTGCACGGGGAACTGCTGGACGCCCGAAGTGCGGGGCCGCTCCGAGGACGGGCCCGAGCTCAAGTTCGGCTCCCAGGCGTCCGACACCCATTCGCGCACGTTGCCGGCCAAGTCGTACAGGCCCCATTCGTTCGGCTTGTACGAGCCCGCTTTGTTCGTGTACGCGGCGCCGTCGTCGCAGTCCGCCTTGCTCGGCAGCTTGTAGCCGGTCGCCTCATCCGTGCGAATGTCGTATCCGGCCGCGTTCTCGCAGAGCCCGTCGAGGTCCGAGCCCCAGATGTACGGCTTGGTCGTGAACGCCCGGGCGGCGTACTCCCATTCTGCCTCGCTGGGCAGACGGTACTTCGCGCCGGTCTTCTTGGACAGCCACACCGCGAAGTTCTGCGCGTCCGAGCGGGAAACGCACACCACGGGGTCCTGCCCCGACTGCACGAAGCCGGGGTTTTCCCAGTTCGCGGTCGCGTTCCACACGCCAACGGCAGGGGAGTCCGGCTCCGAGGAGCCGGGAGCCGCCGGGTCCGAGGACTCCGGGGCGGCCGGGTCTTCGGAGACAGGGATCGGCTCGTCCGGCGAAGTGACGCATCCGGCGGGAACCGTGTACCCGGTCTCCCGGATGAACTCTGCGAACTCGTCCCGAGTGACTTCCTTGTCGGTCAAGCCGAAAGGCGTGTAAATGCGGACTTGGTGCCGCGGGCTCTCCCAGGCGGAGTCGACCGAGTCGACGTCGAACGTCTCTTTCTCATCCGATGTCGCCCCCATAGCGAAAACTCCTTGGGGCAGCGCCACGAAAGTCGGGCAGTACGCGTTCGAGCAGTCCCGGTAGAGCTGCAAAAACTTGTACCCGTCGTTCGGCCAGGACTTCGACCCGTCGTCCGGCCAGTCGACCCGGGTGCCTCGGCCGTAATCACCCGCGGCCTTGGCGGCGTTGTCGGGGTTCGTTTGGTCGAACGCCAGCTGCTCTTTCCAGATCTGCATGTCCGCGCGCAGGAACCTGGTGTCCAACTGGTCAGGGACCGGGTTGCCGCTGTCCAGCAAATCGCAATTGGGAAGCATGGCCTTGGCTTGCAGGTTGAGGTTCCTCGCGTCTGCCTGAAGCGTCTTGTTCTCCAGCCTTCTCTTGCTGAGGTCGTCCGAGACCTGGGCGATTTGGGTGTACGTCTCGGTGCAGAAACCTTTATCCCAGGCTGTGTTGGCCTCTCCGCCGTCAAAAAGCGTGCTGAGCTGGCTGAGCTGGTCTTCGCCCGTTTCGGGCGTGCCAGAACCACAACCTCCAAGAATGGACGGCACCGCGAATAGCGCGAGCATTCCGACTATATTTTTTCTCATCGAGGATAACTCCTTTTGTCATTCTTCATTTCGTAAGCTTTGTGCTATTTATTTTTTCGGCGCTCATGGTGCAAACACCGTCGCTATTCTTCTAACACGGCCCTATTCTGGCTGCAAGAGACACAAAAATTACTATTGTGAACTTATTGAAAGAAAAAGGAAAAACCCGCCGTGTCGGGAGCGGGTCCGGGAACTCGAGAATGCGAGGCAGGCGCATATGGGGCGACTCCATCGCGCGCCAATCCGGCGAATATGAAGTTCGCATCTGATCTGTGAAGACATCCCGCTCGCCGAAATGTCGCCCGGCGCCCAAACCGTCGCGCCGCGAGCCCCGAAAAGACCCGGGCTCGGCGTTCGCCGGTTTTTCGCAGACGCCGTCGCGGCGGGGCGGATCACGCGCCAGCGGCCGTTCTCCAACAGCGGGGCGAGGGTTGTTCTGGGCCTTTCTGGCCGTTGTCGACCGCAATTGTTCCCGTCAACGCCCCGGGCGTGTCCGACGCGGTCTTCCGGCGGCGGGCGCATCCAGCGCCGCTCGTTCCTGAGCCGATCGTTCCTGAACAATGCGGCGGACCCCGCCTCTCGCCCCATGACGAGCGGCCAGCCTAGGCCTGTCGTTGTCGGCCCGATTGGGAATGGCGGTCTGCGTTGTCCGGGCCCCGCGCGGCATGAAGCCGAAGCGTCCGCAATGCGCGGAAAAGGGCCTGATTGGGTTGGCGCGCAAGCGCGCAAAGACTGCGGAGCTGCTAAAAAATAACCGCTGAGCAGGGTTTTTCTATGTGTCGAGAGGGGGACTTGAACCCCCACGTCCTATTCGGACACTAGCACCTCAAGCTAGCGCGTCTGCCATTTCGCCACCTCGACAAGGTGTGCTGATGAGCTCAACATGGGCTTGCGACGAGCGGGCGGCCCGGCGCAGTGACACATATTAGCAGGGGGGGTGCGCCTTGGCCAATCTGTCGCGCGTTCGCATCACGCTGCACTTGCGTCACAATCGCAACACGAGACACGCCGGAATTGTGATCGCTGAACTCGGCGTCCGCAGGCACAATGGGAGAAGGACCAACGACGACAGAATGAGGTGGACCGTGTACCGAGTGTTCGAAGCGCTAGAGGAACTCGGCGCGATCGTGGAAGAGGCCCGCAGTGTGCCGATGACTTCGAACTGCGTCGTCCCCAGGGGCGATGTGCTCGAGCTCATCGACGACATCCGGGAGGCGCTGCCCGCCGATGTGGACGACGCGCAAGACGTCCTCGACCAGCGCGACCGCTTGCTCGAAGAGGCCCGCATCTACGCGCAGAACCATGTGGAAGAGGCGCACGCGAAGTCTGAGTCCGCGGTGGAGGAGTCCAGGCATATCGCCGAGCGGATCACCTCGGACGCCGCGGCCCAGGCCGACCGTGTGGTCAAAGAGGCCCAATCCACCGCCCAACGCCTGCTCGCGGAGGCCCAGCAGGAGTCCGAGCGCCTGCGTCACGAGGCGCAGCGCGAGTACGAGTCCGCGACCACCCGCGCGCGGGAGGAGTCCGAGCGCCTGTTGCAGGCCGGCAACTCGGCGTACGAGCACGCGGTCAACGAGGGCTTGGCCGAGCAGCGCCGGCTGGTCTCGCAGAGCGAAGTGGCCCAGGCCGCGCGCGTGGAGGCGACACGAGTGGTCGACGCGGCGCATGCCGAGTCGGACCGCACTCGGGCGGAATGCGACTTCTATGTGGACACCAAGCTGGCCGAGTTCGAGGAATTCCTCGTCACCACCAGCCGCACGGTCGCACGAGGCCGCCAGCAGTTGCGGGCGGGCGCGGGGACGCACGACCTGGTCGACAGCTTGCCGAGCGGCCGTGAGAACCGGGAGCGTGTCGAAGCGCGCCGATAGGCGGGCCAATCCGATGTGCGACCCCCGCGATTCTCGCGTATCCTCTTCGGCGTGACCAGTCCGGACGCTTTGTCTCGGGTCTTCGACCCGCGCCACCCGTGGGCCTTGGACATCCGGCAACTCCAGTCGAGTTCCGAGCCGTTGCGCGGCGCCTTCGATTTCCCCGCTCCCGAGCGGATAGGAGGCGAAATGATCGCCGTCGAGCCCGGCGCGCCAGTGCGTCTCGCGCTGGAGCTGTTCGAGACTGAGGACGGCGTTTCGGTCACAGGCCGGTTCCAGGCGCCGACCGTGGGGCAATGCTCGCGTTGCCTGGAACCTTTCGCCGGGTCCGTCGAGTCGTCGTTCCGGGAGTTCTTCTCCTTCGCGCCCGCGCAGGACGAGGAAGAAGCCCCAGTGGTGATCGCGGGCAAGATCGACGTGGAGCAGCCGGTCATCGACTCCGTTGTGCTCGGCTTCCCCCTCGCGCCTTTGTGCGAGCCGGGCTGTCCTGGTCTTTGCGTGGAATGCGGCGCGCTGTTGGCGGCAGAGCCCCCAGGTCACAGCCACGAGCAGATCGACCCTCGGTGGTCGGTGCTGCGTGAGAAGTTCGCTTTGCCCGAGGACGTCTCGCACGCAGAAGCCGACGACGTGGATCTGTCAGGCCCAAAAGAGGTTGGAGGCGCGTCATGAGCAAGTCGGACGAGCGCAAGAAGGAGGCCCGGGGCGCTGAGGCGTCCCCGGTCGTGGAGCCCGTGCAATTCCTCGCCCCCACCGTCGACCCTGAACACGACCGCGCTGACGACGAGCTGCGCCCACCGGCCAAAAGCCCTGGCTCCCCCCGGCGCGTGTCCGCGCCTACGAAGCGGGCGGGGGACGCGCGCAAAGCCGCCGAAGCCCCGAAATCCGCCGCGGCGGGCAGCCCGAAGTCGAAATCCGCCGCGCCTGCCCGATCCGCGGACCGGCGGCGCAAAGCTTCCGAGTGCGTTGTGGCCGACCCTGAGGAGCTATTCGAATCCCTTGGCGTGACCCTGCAGGATTCCCTGATGACCTTGGCGCTGACGCATCGTTCGTGGGCGAACGAGCATGGCGAGGTCCCCACGAATGAGCGGTTGGAGTTCCTCGGCGACACAGTGTTAGGGCTGGTGGTCACCGAACAGCTCTATGTGACGCATCCGGACAAAGAGGAAGGCGAGCTGGCCAAGCTTCGGGCCAATATCGTCAGCACCGCCTCGCTCGCCGAGATCGCCCGCAGGCTCGGCAAAGGCGGGCTCGGCGAATACCTCTACCTCGGCAACGGCGAGGTGCGCACCGGCGGCAAGAACAAGGATTCGATCCTCGCGGACGGGCTTGAGGCCGTGATTGGGGCCGTGCACATCCAATACGGCATCGAAAAGGCGCGTGAAGTGGTCCTCGCCCTGTGCGCCCCGCTGCTTGCCCGCGCGGCGCGGCTCGGCGCTGGGCTGGACTGGAAGACCAGTTTGCAAGAGCTCTGCGCCCGCCGGGGCCTGCGCCCGCCGGTCTACGAGGTCACCGAGGCCGGTCCGGACCACGAGAAGCTCTTCACCGCCGTCGTGCTGATCGAAGAGAAGAGCCTCGGCACAGGCTCTGGCCGCACGAAGAAGGAAGCCGAGATGAAAGCGGCAGGCCACGCCTGGGGCGTCATCAGCGGAGAAGACGTCGCGCTGCCCGGCCTCGGCCTGTAGCCGCGCCGGAGGTCCCCAGGTCGATGAGAGCGCAGGCGTGCGCCGCACACGGCTCCAGCCCAGATCGCGACCTGGGCGGCGGGCGTGCCTGAACTCCCCGAGGTCGAGGTTGTTCGTCGAGGGCTCGCGGAGCATCTCACGGGCGCGCGAATCCGCGCGCTGCGCGTGCTGCACCCCCGTTCTGCGCGCCGCCATCCTGGCGGGGGAGCGTTCTTGGCCGCCGCGTTGTCGGAACGCGACGTCCGGGCAGTGCGCCGCCGCGGCAAATACTTGTGGCTGGTCTTGGACGACGAAGAGTCCGTGGTGATCCACCTCGGCATGAGCGGGCAGTTCCGGGTGGGCGACCAGGGAGTCCCAGGGAACCCCGCGCACCTGCGCGTCGAAGCAGATCTCGCGGACGGCCGGACGCTGCAATTCTTCGACCAGCGGACCTTCGGGGGATGGGAGTTCGCCGCGCTGCAAGAGGTCGATGGCGAACTGGTCCCCGCGCCGGTCGCGCATATCGCCCGCGACCCTTTCGACCCGAAGTTCGATCCCGCCGCCGTCGCGCGGCGCGTCCGCGCCAAACGGTCGGCGATCAAGCGGGTCTTGCTGGACCAGACCGTGCTTTCCGGCGTCGGCAACATCTACGCGGACGAGTCGCTGTGGCGGGCTCGGCTGCACGGCGAACAGCCGGCCGCGGGGCTGAGCCCACGCAAAACCGCGGAGTTGTTGGACGCTCTCGCCGTTGTGCTGGGCGAGTCGATCACCGAGGGCGGCACGAGCTTTGACTCCCTGTATGTGAACGTGAACGGCGAATCAGGCCGGTTCTCGGACTGGCTGGCGGTGTACGGGCAGGAAGGCAAGCCGTGCCGCCGTTGCGGATCGGCGATTCGGCGCGAGGCGTTCATGAACCGGTCCTCGCATTACTGCCCCCGGTGTCAGCGCCTGCCGTGAGCCTGCCCGGCGGGCTCCGTGTCGGCGGCGCGTGCGCCGTATGGAATCCGTAAGGAACCGTTGCAACGGTCATTTCTCGCATTAGGCTTGCCCGAATTGTGCTCTTGAGAAGAGAAAGGACGCTTGCGGTGGCGGATGTCGGCTATCTGGCGTTGGCCCTCGCGTCGTTCGCCGCGCTGCTCGTCGCGTTCCGGGCGCTGGGCTCCCAGCAAGGTTCTGGGCCAGCACGGTTCGGCGCGTTCGGCCAGGAGGACCGTGTGGCTGCAAAGAAAGAGGAGTCGTTGGCCGAGGCTTTTGACCGGGATTCTTCGCGATGACCCTCGCCGGAACTGTCAGCGTCGTGCTCCTCGTCCTCGCGGCGGCCCTCGCGGGCTATCTCTTCGTCGCGCTCGTGGACCCGGAGAGGTTCTGACGGTGCCAACGGGACTCGCCGCAGCGTTGCAGCTGCTCTTCATCCTCGGTGTGCTCGCGGCCGTGTACGTCCCGCTCGGGGACTTTATGGCGCGCGTCTACACGAGCACTGAAGACCTCGCCGTCGAACGCGTTCTCTACAAGGCAGCGAGGGTCAACGCCGCCGCGGAGCAGACCTGGCAGTGGTACACGCTGAGCCTGCTCGGGTTTTCCTTCGTCAGCGTGTTTTTCCTGTACGCGCTCCAACGATTGCAAGGGGTGCTCCATCTGGGCGGCGGCCTCGCCGCGGTGAGCCCGGCGGTCGCGTTCAACACGGCGGTCTCCTTCGTCACGAACACGAACTGGCAGTCCTACACGCCGGAGACGACGATGGGCGTGTGGACGCAGCCGCTCGGCCTCGCCGTGCAGAACTTCCTCTCCGCGGCGGTGGGCATGGCGGTGGCCATCGCGCTCGTGCGGGGTTTCGTCCATGTCCGGGAAGGCGGCGAGGTCGGCAACTTCTGGGTGGACCTCGTCCGGGGCGCCGTCCGCGTCCTCCTGCCGCTCTCCCTGCTCGTCGCGGTCGTGCTGCTCACCCAGGGGGCGGTGCAGTCCCTGCACGCCGGCTTCGCGAGCTCGCAAGGGCAGGTGCCGCTCGGGATGGCCGCCTCGCAGGAGGCGGTCAAAGAACTCGGCACCAACGGCGGCGGTTTCTTCGCGGCGAACTCCGCGCACCCGTTCGAGAACCCGACCCCGTTCTCGAACGCCGTGGAAATCATCGCGCTCCTCGTCATCCCGGTCGCTTTCACCCGAACCTTCGGAACGTTGGTCGGCGACCGCCGCCAAGGCCTCGCGCTGCTCGCTGTGATGGCTTTCTTGTGGGGCTCGGTCCTCGCTGCGACCTGGTTCTGCGAATCGAGCCCGAGCGGGATGGCGGGCAAAGCCGCCGGGGCGATGCTCGAAGGCAAAGAGGTGCGTTTCGGCGTTCCCGCGTCCGTGGTCTTCGCGGTCTCCACGACAGGAACCTCCACGGGGGCGGTGAATGCGGCGCATGACAGCTTTTCGGCGTTGGGCGGCGGGGCGCTCACCCTGAACATGCTGTTCGGCGAAATCGCGCCGGGGGGGACGGGGACTGGCTTGTACGGGCTGTTGGTCCTCGCGCTGATCGCCGTTTTCGTCGGCGGGCTTCTGGTCGGGCGCACCCCCGAGTATTTGGGCAAGAAAGTCCGCCAGCGCGAAATCACCCTCGCTGCCCTCGCCGTGCTCGTGATGCCGGCGCTGGTGCTCGCAGGGACGGGGATCTCGCTGGTCTTGCCCGGAACCCGCGCCGCGCAAGGCAACAGCGGCGACCCCCGGACCCTCGGCTCGATCCACGGGTACTCGGAGGTGCTCTACGCCTACGCCTCGGCCTCGAACAACAACGGCAGCGCTTTCGGCGGCCTCGCCGCGACCAGCGATTGGTTCCAGGCCTCGCTCGCCTTCTGCATGCTCCTCGGACGGTTCCTGCCGATCATCCTGGTCCTTGCCCTCGCCGGCTCGCTCGTGGCCCAACGCCACACCCCGCCGACCGCGGGCACCCTGCCGACGCATCGGGGTTTGTTCATCGGCCTGCTCGTCGGGGTCGTCCTGCTGGTCGCGGCCCTCACCTTTTTCCCGGCGCTCGCCCTGGGACCTGTCGCGGAGGCATTGGGATGACCACAACCGAACCCTTGTCGCCACAGCAGGCCCGCGCGCCGGAGGCGCAGCGCCGCGCCAGCGGCAAAGTCTCGGCCGGGGTGTTCTCGCCGTCCCAGATGGCGACGTCGCTGCCGGACGCGTTGCGCAAACTCGACCCTCGGCACCAGGCGCGCAACCCGGTCATGTTCGTCGTGCTCGTCGGCTCGGCGGCGACCACGGCGCTCGCGCTCCTGCATCCGACGGTGCTGTCCTGGTCGGTGGCCGCATGGCTGTGGTTCACCGTCCTCTTCGCGAACCTCGCCGAGGCCGTCGCGGAAGGCAGAGGCAAAGCGCAGGCCGCGACATTGCGGCAGGTCAAACAGGACACTGTGGCGCGCAGGCTGCGCGACGACGGCGCGGAGGAGGAAGTGCCCGGATCGTCCTTGCGCCTCGGCGACCGCGTCGTGGTCGAAGCGGGACAGGTGATTCCCGGCGACGGCGACGTGGTCGAAGGCATCGCCACGGTGGACGAGTCCGCGATCACCGGCGAATCCGCCCCCGTGGTGCGCGAGTCCGGCGGCGACCGCTCCTCGGTGACCGGCGGGACTGTGGTGCTGTCCGACCGGATCATCGTGCAGATCACCACGAAGCCGGGCGAGACCTTCATCGACCGGATGATCGCCCTGGTCGAGGGCGCGGCACGGCGCAAAACCCCGAACGAGATCGCGCTCAGCGTCCTGCTCGCCTCGCTCACGATCATCTTCCTGCTCGCTGTTGTCGCCATCGGCCCCATGGGCGCGTACGGCGGGCACCAGCCGGACCCGGTCCAGCTGATCGCGTTGCTGGTCTGCCTCATCCCCACCACCATCGGCGCGCTGCTCTCGGCGATCGGCATCGCTGGCATGGACCGCCTCGTGCAGCACAACGTGCTCGCCATGTCCGGCCGCGCGGTGGAGGCCGCTGGCGACATCGACACGGTCCTCATGGACAAGACGGGGACGATCACCTTCGGCAACCGCAGGGCCACGGCGCTCATCCCGGCGCACAACGTGGCAGAGGACGAACTGGCCAGGGCGGCCCGGCTGTCCAGCCTCGTCGACCTCACCCCCGAGGGCCGCAGCATCGTGGAGTTCTGCGCGCCGCGCTGCGGCCTCGCGCCCGAAGCGACGCCGGACGAGCTGGCCGGCGAGGTCGTGCCGTTCACCGCGCAGACCCGGATGTCGGGCGTCGACCTCGGCGACGTCTCGATTCGCAAAGGCGCCACCGACAAGGTGCTCGAATGGGCGCGCGCCCGCGGAGCCCCGGACGCGCCAGAGGTGCGCGCGGCTGTGGACCAGGCCGCCAAAGAAGGCCGGACCCCGCTCGTCGTGGCCCAGCGCAGTCCGAGCGGTTCGAAACTGCTCGGCGTGATCGTCCTGTCCGACGTGGTCAAGCCCGGCATCGCCGCCCGGTTCGCGCAGATGCGCCAGATGGGCATCCGCACGGTCATGATCACCGGCGACAATCCGCTCACGGCAGCGGCCATCGCCGAAGAGGCCGGCGTGGACGACTTCCTCGCCGAAGCCACCCCGGAGGACAAGCTCGCGCTCATCCGCAAGGAGCAAGAGGGCGGACGGCTTGTGGCGATGACCGGCGACGGCACCAACGACGCCCCCGCGCTCGCGCAGGCCGACGTCGGCGTCGCGATGAACACCGGCACGGCCGCCGCGAAAGAGGCTGGGAACATGGTGGATTTGGACTCCGACCCCACCAAGCTCCTCGACATCGTGTCGATCGGCAAACAGCTGCTCATCACCAGGGGGGCGCTCACCACGTTTTCCCTCGCCAACGACCTCGCGAAATACTTCGCGATCCTCCCGGCCTTGTTCTCCAGCGTCTACCCGCAGCTCTCGGCGCTGAACATCATGCGGCTGCACTCGCCCGCGTCGGCGATCCTCTCCGCGGTGATCTTCAACGCGGTCATCATCCTCGGGTTGATCCCGCTCGCGCTGCAAGGCGTGCGGTACACCCCGGCTTCGGCCGAGGCGCTGTTGCGCCGCAACTTGCTCGTGTACGGCGTCGGCGGCGTGATCCTGCCCTTCGCCGGGATCTGGCTCATCGATCTTGTGGTCCGGTTCTTGCCGGGGATGGGATAAGCCGCTATGACTCTGCTGCTCCGGCTCCTGCGCCAATCTCTCGTCGGGTTGGTCCTGCTCATCGGGCTCACGTTCCTGTTGGGCGTGCTCTACCCGTTGGCGGTCTGGGCAATCAGCCGCGTCGCGCCGGACGCCGCCGAGGGCTCTGCGCTCGTGGTGCGTGGCTGCGTCGTCGGCAGCGCGATCCTCGGCGTGGACCCGAAGGCCCCCGACGGCGCTCCTGACCCGTACTTCCACGCCCGAGTCGTGGGAGCGAGCGCCCCTGTCAACGATCCCTTCGCCCCCGGCAGCCCCTCGGCCGGGCTGCCGTCCAACCAGGGGCCGAACAGCGACACCTTGAAAGGCTGGGTCGAGGCCCGCCGCGAAGCCATCGCGCGTCGTGACGGCGTCGCCCCCCAGGACGTGCCGCCCGACGCGGTGACCGGCTCGGGTTCGGGCCTCGACCCGGACATCAGCCCGGCGTACGCGGCGATCCAAATCGCGAGAGTCGCCAAGGCGACCGGCAAGCCCGAACGCGAGATTCGCGCGTTGGTGGACGAACACACCCAGGGCAGACAATTCGGGTTTCTCGGCGAGCCGAGGGTGCATGTGCCCGCGCTCAACGCGGCGCTCGGCCTGCGCCCTGCGAGCTGTGGCTGACAAGTGCTTTCATGGAGAGCATGAGCACTGAACCGGCTCCGGACCTCCAGCCGACCCCGCCCAAACGCGGACAGTTGCGGATCTACTTAGGAGCCGCGCCCGGCGTGGGCAAAACCTACGCCATGCTCGCCGAGGCGCACCGCTGCCAGGAAGCAGGCACAGACGTCGTGGTGGCCGTGGTTGCCACGCATGGGAGGGAGAAGACCGCCGCGCTGCTCGACGGGCTGGAAATCGTGCCTGCGGCGCGCGTTTCGTATCGGGGGACGGCGCTGGAGGAGATGGACCTCGGCGCCGTGTTGGAGCGCGCCCCGCAGCTCGCCCTCGTCGACGAGCTCGCGCACACCAACGCCCCCGGCAGCGCGCACGAGAAACGCTGGCAGGACGTGCAAGTGCTGTTGGAAGCGGGAATTGATGTGCTCTCCACGGTGAACGTCCAGCACCTCGAAAGCCTCAACGACGTGGTCGCCCAGATCACCGGCGCGACCCAGCAGGAGACAGTCCCCGATGTCTTCGCGCGCTCGGCCGCCCAGGTCGAGCTGGTCGACATCACTCCGGAGGCGCTTCGGGCCCGCATGTCCCACGGCGAGATTTACGCTCCGGACAAAGTGGACGCGGCCCTGCGCAACTATTTCCGCGCGGGCAACCTGACCGCGTTGCGCGAATTGGCGCTGCTGTGGCTCGCCGACCAAGTGGATGCCGCGCTCGCGAAATACCGGCGAGAGCACCGCATCACCGATGTCTGGGAGACGCGCGAGCGGGTGATCGTGTCCGTCACCGGCGGGCCGGAGTCGCAGACGTTGATCCGCCGCGCGCGGCGGATCGCCTCCAGGTCCGGCGCGGAGCTCATGGTGCTGCATGTGGTCCGAGGCGACGGTCTGGCGAGCGCGGCGGAGACCGAACTCGGCCGTCTGCGCGAGTTCTCGGCGAACGTCGGCGCGTCGTTGCACACCGTCGTCGGCGACGACGTGCCGACGACCCTGCTGGAATTCGCCAGGGCTGTGAACGCGACGCAGCTCGTGATCGGCACCTCGCGCCGGTCCCGCATGGCGCAGTTGCTGGACGAAGGCATCGGCATGCGCGTGGTGCGCGAGTCGGGCAAGATCGACGTCCACATGGTGACCCACGAGGAGGCCGGCCGGCGCCGGGCCCTTCGGCCAGGTCTGCGCAGCACGCGCAAGACGAGCTGGTCCGCGGCGGTCCTCGCGCCGCCCGCTGCCGCGTGGCTGATGGAGCTCGCGGGACCGGCTGTCGACTTCACCAGCGCGACGGCGGTGTTCTTCGCTGTGGTGCTGCTCGTTTCTTTGCTCGGGGGCGTGGCCCCTGCCGCGTTCTCGGCAGTGGTGTCGGGGGTCTTGCTCAATTACTTCTTCGCGCCGCCGTTGCGCAGTTTCGCGGTGAAGTCCCCCGGACAGGTTGTCACGATCTTTGTCATGGTCGGGCTCGGCGTCGCCGTCGCGGCGCTGGTCGACTTCGCGTCCTCCCGCGCCCGCCAAGCCAGACAGGCCGCTCAGGAAGCGGAGCTGCTCACGCTGTTCGCGGGAGCCGTGCTGCGCGGCGCGGACGTCTCGGAGCTTCTGGCGCGGGCGAAGGAGACCTACGGGCTTCGGGCGGTGAGCCTGGTGCGGTCGGGCGACGTGGTCTCCTGCGCCGGTGAGGACGCGCCGACCAGCGAGGCTTCGGCGCGGGCCGCTGTCCAGTCGCCCGACGGGGAGTGCGTTCTTTTGCTCGACGGGCCGAAAACCTTCGCCGGACGGGACCGGCGGGTCCTCGAAGCGGTGGCCGCGCAAGCCGCGGCCCTGGTCCGCCAGGCCGACCTGGCGCAAGAGGCCGCTCTGGCGGACGGGCTCGCGGAGGCCGACAAGTTGCGCCGCGCGCTGCTCTCCGCGGTCAGCCACGATCTGCGCACACCGCTCGCGGCGGTGAAAGCGGCGGTGTCGAGCCTGCGCAGCGACGACGTGGAGTTTTCCCCCGAGGACGTCGGCGAGCTGCTCGCGACCATCGAGGAGTCCGCCGATCAGCTCACCGCCCTGGTCGGCAATTTGTTGGACTCCTCGCGTCTGGCCGCAGGGGTGCTCGCGCCGCAGCGCCGACGGGTCTATGTGGACGAGGTCGCCCACCGCGCCATCCTGAGCTTGCCCGCGCCGCGCCGCGCGCGAGTGCAGGTGCAGCCGGACGTGAACGCCGTCCTGGCCGACCCCGGCCTGTTGGAGCGCGTTCTGGCGAACCTCATCGACAACGCGTTGCGCTACGCGCCGGACTCCCAGGTGACCGTGCGTTCGGAGCGCCAAGAGGGCGAGGTGGTCATCTCGGTCGTGGACCACGGGCCCGGCATTCGGGCGGACCAGCGCGAGCGGGCGTTCGAGCCGTTCGGACGGCTGAGCAGCGCCCCTGACGGGCGGGGCGACCGGGACAACAGCGTCGGCGTAGGGTTGGGACTTTCCGTGGTCCGAGGCTTCGCGGAGTCGATGGGAGGGCAGGTGGTCGTGACGCAGACCCCTGGGGGCGGTGCGACGTTGCAAATATGGCTGCCCGACGCCAACACGGCCAAACGGCACGCCGCTGAGACAGGAGCGAAGGCATGACGAAGATACTGGTGGTGGACGACGAGCCGCAGATCCTCCGCGCGCTCCGGATCAATTTGACCGCGCGCGGTTTCGACGTGACCACCGCCTCGACCGGGGCGGGCGCGTTGCGCGCGGCGGCGCAATGCCACCCCGAGGTGGTCCTTTTGGACCTGGGGCTGCCGGACATGGACGGGTTCGAGGTGCTCGCAGGGCTGCGCGGTTGGACGAAAATCCCAGTGATCGTGCTCTCCGCTCGAACTGATTCCAGTGAAAAGGTCGACGCGCTCGACGCCGGGGCGGACGATTACGTCACCAAGCCGTTCGGGATGGACGAGCTGCTCGCCCGGCTGCGCGCGGCGGTGCGCAGGGGCGCGAACAATCAGCCGGGCGGGGAGCCGGTGGTGGCCGCCGATTCGTTCGTGGTCGACCTGGTGGCGAAGAAAGTCACCAAGGACGACAAGGAAGTGCATCTCACGCCCACAGAATGGGGCGTGCTCGAACTTTTGGTCCGCAACCAGGGCAAGCTGGTTTCGCAAAAAGAGATCCTTTCCGAGGTGTGGGGGCCGTCGTACAAAACGGAGACGCATTATTTGCGGGTGTATCTCGCCCAGCTGCGCCGCAAATTGGAGGCGGATCCCGCGAACCCCCGCCATTTGCTCACCGAAGCGGGCATGGGGTACCGCTTTGAGCCTTCGGCCAAGCAGAGACCGGCGCATGAACCTCGCGTCTGGCAGAGTGCTTCTGGCGAAGAGGAAGGACAGCCATGACTGGACTGCATGTGCGCAGGGTCGGAACCCGCCGTTACACCGGGCACAACGACCGAGGGGGCGAGGTGCAGATCGGCTCGCACGGCGTGGACGGGACGTTCACCCCTGGGGAGCTGCTCAAGATCGCTTTGGCGGCGTGCACGGGGTTGTCCTCGGACGCGCCGCTCGCCCGGCGCCTTGGCGACGACTACGCCGCCGTGGTCGAAGTCTGCGGGGACGCTGACCGCGAACGCGAGGTCTATCCGGTGTTGCGCGAGGAGCTGCGGGTGGATCTTTCCGCGCTCTCCGAGGAGGAACGCGAGCGCGTGCTCCTCGTGGTCGCCAAAGCTGTGGACCAGGTGTGCACGGTTGGGCGCACCCTGAAGCAAGGGGCTCAGGTGGAGGTCGATATTGTGAACACCACGACAGGCAGCCTGTGAGGAAGGACGGACGTGTCAGAGGAGCAGGAGGAGGCTCCCAGCTATCCGAAGCCTCCATTCGAAGCCGAACCGTCGGCGCGACCCCCGAGCGGCGCCGCTCCCAGTGGCGCGCAGGACACGCCGAGGGTGACCCGGGGCCTCGGCGGGCGAGGCGGTGCCAAACCGTCCCCTGCCGCGCCGGAGCCAGCTGAGCCCGCCTCGTCCGAGTCCGCCGCGCCTGAGCTTGGCGCGCCTGTGTTCCCTGCGCCCCCGTTCTCCGCGCCGCAGGACAGTCCTGTAGCGGCGGCGCCGGTGGCGGACGACGTCGTCGAGCACACGCCGGCCGCGTCCTCGTTCCCGCCGCCCCCGTTCCCGCTCCCGCCGTTCCAGGAGCCCGCCCAAGCCCCGAACCTGCCCGCGGAACCCGCGGGCGCCGGCAGCATCTCCTTCCAAGAGCCTGGTGTGACGACGCCGCGCGAACCCACCCTCGCCGAGTCCCGAGCCCGCTACCAAGTCGAGCAGGAGGCGCAGCGCCAGCGCGAGATCGAAGAGCTGCACGAAGAGAACCAGCGCAAGTGGCGGCGCAGGCTCATCGGCGGGGTCGCGGTCGTGGGGATCGTCGGAGCCGTCGCGCTCGTGTACATCGCGAGCCCAGAGCGGCGGTGCTACAACGACGTCACGCACCAGGAGATGCCGAGTTCTTACTGCACAAGCAGCTACTCGGGCAGCGGAGTCGGCGGAGTCTACATCTTCCACCGCACCGGCTGGTTCGGCGCGTCGCCGTACTCCGGCAGCCGGTTCGGCGGCGGCTACAACTCGGGCGGCTACAACTCGGGCGGGGCCCGCAACTCGCGCGGCGGGGACTCCTCGCGCGGCTCCTCCTCGTCGAACAGCGGCGTCCAGCGCGGCGGGATCAACCCCGGCAGCCGAGGGAGTTCGTCGAGCTGACCATGCGCAGACTTCGCACATCCCCCCGGCCAGGCTGGGAGCAGACTGTCGAGACCCAGGGCCTGGTCTACGGCGTCCCCGCCCGCAACGCCGACGGAACCCAACGACCGTATTGGGACGAGTCGGTGTA
Organism: Segniliparus rotundus DSM 44985; assembly: GCF_000092825.1. Classification (NCBI taxonomy): domain Bacteria; kingdom Bacillati; phylum Actinomycetota; class Actinomycetes; order Mycobacteriales; family Segniliparaceae; genus Segniliparus; species Segniliparus rotundus. The sequence continues at coordinate 862,871 of NC_014168.1, forward strand.
TTACGAGTTCTCCCTCGACGAGGTCGAATCCTTAGAAGCCGATGTCGAAGCGCTGCACTCGCTGTGCCTGGACGCCGTGGAGCACGTCGTGCTCACCGAACGCTACAAAGACTTCGGGCTGCCCGAATGGGTCTGGCCGCACATCGCGGAGTCATGGCGGCGCCGCGACCCGCACGTCTACGGACGTTTCGACCTTCGCTACGACGCACATGGCCCGGCGAAGCTCTTGGAGTACAACGCGGACACCCCCACGTCGCTGCTCGAAGCCTCGATCTTGCAATGGTTCTGGTTCAAAGACGTGTTCTCGGACGGCGACCAGTGGAACAGCCTGCACGAGAAACTCGTGGAGCGCTGGGGGCAAGTGCGGGCCCAGTTGCCGCAGAACGTCCTGCATCTCGCGTTCGCGAGGGGCGACACTGTCGGCGAGGACCACATCACCACCACCTATATGCAAGAGACAGCCGCCGAGGCTGGATTCGACACCGTGGGACTCGCAGTGGAGGACATCGGCTGGGACAACGTGCTCAACCGGTTCGTCGACCTGGCCGAAGACCCGATGCGCGCCGTGTTCAAACTGTACCCGTGGGAGTGGTTGCTGGAAGACCCGTTCGGCGAGCACGCGGTCGAGCAACTGCCGGGGACGATGTGGGTCGAGCCGCTTTGGAAGACGCTGCTCTCCAACAAGGCGCTCTTGGCGGTCCTCTACGAGAACAACCCTGGGCATCCGAACCTGCTGCCCGCGTACCTCGACGACCCCGGCATGCTGACGGAGTACATCAAGAAGCCCAAACTCGGGCGAGAAGGGGCGAATATGACCATCGTCGCCCCCGGCCACGAGACTTCCACCGGCGGCGTCTACGGAAAAGAGGGCTACGTCTACCAGCTCTTCGATCCGCTCCCCGTGTTCGACGGGATGCGCCCGGTGATTGGCGCGTGGATCGTCGGGGACCGCGCGGCGGGAATGGGCATCCGGGAGACCGCCGGGCTCATCACCGACGACGGCGCCGCGTTCGTGCCGCATAGGATCGCCGAATGACCGCAATGACGCATGAGGCCGTCATGGTCCACCGCATTGTTGTCGGCCCAAACGCAGTTGCCACTCAAACACAAGGAGTATGACCGTATGAGCACAGTGTCGATGGGCGTCGCCCAGTTCGCTTTCGATTCCGCCGTCGCGCACAGCGTCTACTGGCAGCATCTGCTGCGCTCCGTCGCGGCCATCGTGGTCTACGCGATCATCGGCCTCGGGCTCATGGTCCTCGGGTTCTTCGCGATCGACCTCACCACCGTCGGCAAGCTGCGCCAGCTCGTCCGGGAGGAAAAGCCGAACGCCTCCTTCATCACCGCCGCCGGTCTGATCGGCATGGGGCTGATCGTGGTGACCGCCATCTGGAGCGTCGCGGCCACCGACATCTGGTCCGGGATCGTCACCACGATCGTCTACGGCGTGGTGGGGATCATCGCGCAGACCTTCGCGGTGCGGTTCTTGGAGATCGCCACCGGCGTGGAGACCAATGTGACCTTGCTTCGCGATGACTTCGACTTCGACTCGTTCATCATCGCGGGCGCGCACTTGGGGATCGGCCTGATCGTCGCCGTCTCGATCCTGTAGCGGGCGTTCAGCCCGCCCAGGTCTGCGGCTGTTGCGGTTGGCCCGGATAGGCGGGGTTCGGCCACGACTGGGCTGCGGGGGGCGGCGCGGCGGGGCTGCTCGGCGCTTGCGGAAAGACGTTTTGTTGCACGCCGAGCACCGTGTTGACCGTGGTGGCCACGTCCATCCCCGAGCTGTCGATCCACGCTCCGACGCCGTGCAACTGCTCGTGCATGGTCCGGTCGAGGAAGTTCCAGTCCGTGGTGAGGACTTTGCGCCGGGTCGCGTTGCGGTGCGCCGCGATATGCGGGCTCGGGGCGAGCACGACGAACCGCAACGGCAAGCCCGCGAGCTTGGCGAGGTAATAGTCCAAATGATTGCGCCACACGACGACGTCGTCGATCACGGGCACGATCCCGGCCTGATAGAAGTTCTGCGCGAGGGCGGCGGCGTTCTTGGCGCGGACGTAGGTCTGCCGGTCGGCCTCCGGGTCCCAGCGGAAACGGGGCCAGCGTCCGCCGGACACCACCATCTCTTGGAGACGGTCCACCTCGATATGCGCGCCGAGCCGGTACCGTTGCGCGAGAGCCCGGCTCACCGTGCTCTTGCCGCTGCCCGGCACGCCGACAATAAGATACGCGGCAGGAGCAGCGGCAATGCTCACGGGAGGCCGGGGGGAGGACCATTGGGTCATAACGCCTTCATCCTACCGCCCGCCCATGGCAGGCAGGTGTGCGGCTCGCGTCCCGGATCGGCTTCATCCTTTGATCGGTTTGGCTCCGAGTTGCGCGGTGAGCAAAGCCAGCGCGTCGGGGGGCTGCGCCGTTTCGTCCGGCGACGGCGCTTGTTGGGCCTGGGGCGCTCCTTGTTCGTCCGGCGACGGCGCTTGTTCGCGTTGGGGGGGTGTTTGTTCGCGCCGGGGCGCAGGATCGGGGTCGGCCCCCGGCTCCCTCGCCGCCGACCCCGACCGCCGCTCCGCGAGCACGCGGCGCGCCCGCGCGGACGGCGGTTCCGCGGCGGATGCGGCAGGAGCGGATGAGGCCGACCGCTCGGGTCGCTCGGACGGCGAGGCGTTGGCAGCCGCGCCTCGTTCGCAGACCACCCGCCAATGCACCCCGGCGCCTTCCTGCAGCGCCGTTGTCACCATGTCGAGCACCTTGGGGTCGGACAGCCGCGCGGCGAGAGCGGATGAGGCTTGGCGGATCACGAGTTCCTCGCCGCGAAGCTCCGGAGTCGGCACGCCTTCGAGCAGGGCGTATGCGACTCGCGACCGTTCACGGATCTGGCCGAGCGCCTTCGCCCAGATCTCGTGCAAGGAGTCCGTCGTGTCAGCCCGCGCGCTGACCGGTTCGGGCGCATCGACGGGTTCGGGCGCGGGGACGGCCGCGCTCTCGGGAGCTGGTTCGTCTGGCTTTTCTCCTGCCGGTTCCGATGTCGCACGCGGTGGCCAAGGGTCTGTTTCGGGCTCCTGCCGCTGCGCGGGCGGCTGTGCCCGCGGCGTTGGTTTCGGTGTTTCAGGCTCTGGCTCAGCTCGCTCAGAACGGGCCAGGGAGCCCGGCTCTGCCGCGCGCCGCCGCGCCGGGGATGGTTCGACGGCGGCGGGCAGGGGAGAGCCCCGTTCGAGCCGTTCGAGTCTGGCGATGAGCGCGTCGGAGTCCGTCTGCGGCAAAAGCATCCGGGCGAACACCACTTCCAACAGGAGCCTCGGCGAGGTCGCGCCGCGCATCTCGGTGACGCCGGTGTGCAACGTCTGGGCGCATCTGGCGAGGGTGCCTGGGCCGAAGCTGCGCGCCTGCTCGTGACGCTGCGGCCAGGCGTCCGCAGGCGCGTCGACGAGCCCCTGCTCCAACGCGCCGGGGACCGTTTGGACGAGGATGAGGTCCCGGAGCCGGTCGAGGAGATCGACTGCGAAACGTCTGGGGTCGCCACCTGCGCTGACGCACTGGTCCACCGCGGTGAACACGGCCGCGCCGTCGCCTGCGGCGAGGGCCGCCACAGCGCTGTCGATGAGCGCGGCGTTCGTGACCCCCAGCAGGCCCACCGCGTCCGCGTACGTGACCGTCGCGTTCTCCGCGCCCGCCATGAGCTGGTCGAGGATCGAGAGCGCGTCCCTCGGCGAGCCCCCGGAAGCGCGGATGACGAGCGGATACACGTCCGGCTCCACGGCCACCTGCTCGGCATGCGCCACATTGGCCAAAAGCTCGCGCAGCGTTTTCGGCGGCAGCAGGCGGAACGGGTAGTGGTGGGTGCGCGAGCGGATAGTCGGCAGGACCTTTTCCGGCTCGGTGGTCGCGAACACGAAAATCAGATGCGGGGGAGGCTCTTCGACGATCTTGAGCAGCGCGTTGAAGCCCGCTGTGGTGACCATGTGCGCCTCGTCGATGATGAACACGCGCTTGGCGGAGCGGGCCGGAGCGTAGAACGCGCGGTCGCGCAGGTCCCTCGTGTCGTCCACGCCGCCATGGCTGGCGGCGTCCAACTCGATGACGTCGATGGAGCCGGGGCCGCCTTCGGCGAGGGCCCGGCACGATTCGCAGACCCCGCAAGGATTCGCTGTCGGCCCTTTTTCGCAGTTCACCGAACGGGCGAGGATGCGGGCGAGGGACGTCTTCCCGCAACCCCTCGGGCCGGAGAACAAATACGCGTGGCCGAGCCTGCCCGCTTCGAGCGCGACGCTCAGGGGTTTGGTGACGTGCTCCTGCCCCAGGACCTGGTCGAGCCGTTCCGGCCGGTATCTTCGGTACAACGCCACCCGCTTAGCTTACCCAGCGCCGCCGACGCCCCTCCGACCAGGAGGACGACCAAAAACGCGATCGGATACCAGGCCGCCTTGCACTGGCCGGCTGCTCCGAGCGGGGGTGAAGAGGGCTGGATGAACACGCCGGTGGCGTAGCCGGGCAGCACGGGGGCGTTGGGCAGCTCGGGTTGGACGGAAGTCCACATGAACACCCACGCGGCAAGACAGAGGAAACCTGCCCCGGCGATCATGGAGCGCTCTCGCGCCGCCCGCGCGAAGAGCCACGCCGCGAGCGGGAAGAACCACACCCAGTGATGGCCCCACGAGAACGGGGAAACGGCGCAGCCGACGAGTCCGGCCATGACGACGGCGAGCAGTTCGTCGCCCGCGCGGTGGGCGAGCCAGGCCAGGGCCAGGCCGAGCGCGCCGAGCGCGGCGGCGAGCGAGAACCACGCCCAGTTCGGCGCGTAGGACACCGGGTCGGCCAACGACGGGGTCGCGGTGGGCGAGTAGAGCCGGTCCAGGACCCCGGCGATGGATTGGTTCGCCGGGGTCGGCCGAGGAGCGATCTTGCTGACATCGGCGACGCCTTTGGCCCAGTAATGCCGGGAAGCCGACGGCGCGACGGCGAATCCAGCGGCGACGCTCGCCGCGAACGTGCCGCAGGCCCACCCCGCCGCGCGCCATTGCCGGGTGATGAGCAAGTAGGGCAAGAAAATGAGCGATGTGAGTTTGACCCCGGCGGCGAGGCCGACGCCGAATCCCCGGCCGAACGACCCGGCTGGCCGCGCGAGGTCGAGGAGCACAGCGGCAAGGAGCACCAGGTTCACCTGCCCGTACCAGAGCGTGGAGCGCACTGGCTCCAGGGCTGTCGCGGCGGCGGCGAGGCCGAAGCCCGCGAGGAGGCAGCCGGGACGGCCGGCGAAGTTGCCCGCCCGCAAGCACCGGTAGGCCACCAGGACGAGCGCGACGCAGGAGAGCGCAAGCCACACGGTCCGCGCCGATTCGAAGGCGATACCGCTGAGCGGCAGGAACGCCACCGCCGCGAACGGGGGGTAGGTGAACCAGAAGTCGTCCATCACGGGCGCGCCGTACAAGGGCCGCGATTCGAGCACTGCCTTCGCCCCGCCCCGGTACACATCGAGGTCCACGCCGTTCTCCAACAGGCCCCAGTATTCCCCGTGCAACGGGATGAGGCGGTTCTGCGCCCACACGGCCAGGGCTCCGAGCGCCAGCGCGGCGGCGACTGCCGCCGGCTTCGTTCCCCGGCGGGTCACGCCGGGGTCTTCTGGCGCAGGTGGCGCCAACTGCAGAAGAGGATCGCGAGATAGGCGTACAGGTACCAGGCCCCGAGCGCGTTTCGCAGCCAGATCGGGCCGTGCTGCAGCCAGAACACGCCAATCGACGCGGGCTCCGCGGACTTGTTGAAACTCAGCGAGGTCTGGTTGTTCGGCCACACGAACACCCACAGGCAGAGGGCTGTCGCCGCGAGCGCCCAGGCGGGCGCGGGACGGTTCCCGGGCGTTGCGTCTGCGTCCGGCAGCGCCTTCGCGACGAGCCACACGGCCAGCGGGGCGACCCAGACCCAGTGATGGCTCCAGGCGATCGGCGAGACCACGCAGGCGACCAGCCCGACCAGGATCACAGCGAGGACGCGCTCCGAGCGGCGGTACGCGTAGGCCCCGAGCAGGAGCCCGGCTCCCCCCAACACCAAGGCGAGGGCGTAGAACAGGGCTTTGGGCGCGTCATGCGGAGCCCATATCCTGGCGAGCGTGCCTTCGACTGCTTGGTTCGACGGCCAGGCGAGGGGGCCGACGCGAGTGGTCTGCCCCACGCTGGTCCAGAATTTCGCCGAGTCGTGGGGGATGACGACGAAGCCCAGCAGGACAGTGCCGGCGAACGTCGCGACTGCTGTCGCCGCCGCGCGCCATTGCCGGGTGAGCAGCAGGTAGGGGACGAAGACCAACGGGGTGAGTTTGAGCCCGGCGGCGAGGCCGACGCCGAAACCTTGCCAGCGCCCCGGCGCGCCGGGGCGGGACCGACTGGGGCACAGGTCGAGGAAGACCAAAGCCATGAGCACGATGTTGAGCTGCCCGAACCACAGCGTGGACTGGACCGGTTCGAGGCTGATGGCGCCGATGGAGAAGGCGATGCTCGTGAAGACCAGCGCGCCGTCTCTGCGGACGCCGCCTTTGTTCTCGAGCGCGCATTCCAGGGTTCGGGCGATGACCAGGGCGAGGGCGAGGACTGAGATGAGCAAGTGCAGCGTCTCGCCGGTGAGCCGGGGGAACACTGCCATGGGGACGAAGACGAGGACGGCGAACGGGGGATAGGTGAATCCGAGTTCCGGATTATGGGCCACCGCCCGGTCGTAGAGGGATTCGCCGCCGAGGACGACTTGGGCTGCCGCCCGGTAGACGTTGTAGTCGACGCCGCCGCAGCCGTGGATGATCGCCGTTTCGGGCGGCAGCAGCAATTGCACCGCGAAGGCGAGCGCGGCAGCCCCGAGCGCCATCCAGATCAGGGCTTTCGGCGTCGTTCGGGCGCTCATGCCCGCGCTCCTGCCGCGCGCGGTTGCGATGCGGGCTCTTCGGCCGCCGCCGTCCGCGTGCCCCGCAGCCAGATCGCGACGCCCGCCACGATGGCCGCGTAGGCCCACACGTACCAGCCGCTGGCGATGTGGTGGTACCACGGGGAGCCTGGGTCGAGGACGTGGTAGAAGATTCCGGGGACCACGCGCGGCTCCTCAGGCGTGCTGGGGGGCTTGTGCCAGGGCCAGGCGAACGCCCATGCGCCGATCGCCGCGGCTGCGGCGGCCCAACGGGCCCACCGTGTGTCCTTCGCCGCGCGCGCATGGGCCGAATGGCCGATGAGCCACGCCGCGAGCGGTGCGAACCAGACCCAGTGGTGTCCCCAGGTGAAAGGCGAGGCGACGCAGGATGTGAGCCCCACGAGCAGCAGCGCGAGCGTCTTTTCGCCCCCCGCGCGCGCCGACCGGGCGAGCAGGAGGCCCAGAGCGGTCACTGCCGCCGCCAGGACTGGCCAGAGCCACCCTGGGCTGTGGCCGGGGTGCCACACTCTGGCCAGGAAGCCGTTGAGCGACTGGTTCGCCGGATGGGAAAGCTCGCCGATGTGGCTGGTGTCGCGAACGGCGTGGAACCAGTATTGGGCGCTGTCCCGCGGCAGCAGCATCCATGAGACCGCCACGGTGCCCGCGAACGTCGCGAGCGCCGTCGCCGCCGTCCGCCATTGCCGGGTGAGCAGCAAATAGGGCACGAAGATCAGCGGGATGAGTTTGATCCCCGCCGCCAGCCCGACCCCTGCGCCGCGCAGCTGCCAGCCCCGTCCCGCGCCGTCCTCGGGCTCCGGGCGGGAAAGGTCCAGGAAGATCAGCGTCATGAGCAGGATGTTGATCTGCCCGTACCAGAGCGTGGTGCGCACAGGTTCGAGCGCGGTCGCCGCCGCGGCCAGCCCCAGGCTCGTCGCCCAGAGCTTCGCGCCTGACCGGAAACCGGTCAGGCGCAGGGTCCGGCCGATCACCAGGGCGAGCAACAGGAAACAAAGGACAGACCAGGTGAACCCGCCGATCGCCGGGGGCAGAACCGTGAACGGGGTGAAGCACAGCGCCGCGAACGGCGGGTATGTGAAGAAGCCGTCCTCGCCGACCGGCGTCGTGTACAAAGGCAGTCCGTCCAACGCGGTGCGGGCCCCGTCCGAATAGATGAGAAAGTCCCGGCTGTTCGTGATGAAGCCGGGGTGCAGCAGGTCGAACGGGAGCAGCGCGCTTTGCCCCGCCAACGCCAAAGCGCCCACCAGGACCGAGGCCCACATCAGCCCCGACGGGGTTGGCCTGCCCGATCCTCCGGGGACGCTGCGGTCATCTCTGGCGGTCATCCAAGGCAGGGTACCGCAGGAGCCGCCGCACGCCTATCAGGATCACAAGGCACAGCACCAGATACCAGGAGTGGGCGATGGGGCTGATGAAGCCCGGCAAGCGATCCCAGTAGCAAATGCCCACGTTGAGATGGATGACTGGCAGCACTCCCGGCGGTTCGCGGTGGCTCTGGGTCCAGATGAAGAGCGCCGCCACGAGCGCCGCCGCGGCCAGCACCCACCGGGACCGCCCCTTGGCCGCCGCGGCGCCCCTTGCCCCGAGCCAGACGGCAAAGGGCGCGAACCACACCCAGTGGTGGGTCCAGGAGATCGGCGAGACCGCGCAGCCGGTGAAACCGACAAGCAGTATCGCCACGAAGCGTTCGCCTGAGCGGTCCACTGCGCGCGCGCAGGCCAGACCGCCCACGGCCAGCGCCAACTGGACGACATGCACGAGCAGGCCCGGTGCGGGCGAGGGCTCCCAGATCCGGGCGAGCACCCCGGCCGCGGATTGGTTGTCCAGATGCGAGGTGAACGCCTGGATCGGCCCGACCTGTCCGCCCGCGCCCCAGAAGACTCTCGAATCGCCGGGGAAGACGAGCCACCCGGCCACGGCAGTCCCGGCGAACACCAGCACAGCGGTTTTCGCGGCTCGCCACTGCCGGGTGATGAGCAGGTACGGCACGAAGATCAGCGGCGTGAGTTTGATGCCCGCGGCGAGCCCGACGCCGAAGCCGCGCAGCTTCGCGCCTTCTGGCCGGACCAGATCGAGCACGACAAGGCCCATGAGGAGGATGTTCACCTGGCCGTACCACAAGGTGGCGCGGATCGGTTCCAGGTCTGCGGCCGCGACGGCGAGCAGCGCGCTGAGCGCCGCGAGCGCGCCGCCGCCGCGCAGGCCCGCCGCCTCCACGGCGCGCCGCAGCACCAGGGCCAGCACAACGACCGAGATGGCGAGCCAGACGATTTGGGCGAGCAGGAACGGGTGGACCCAGCTGATCGGGAGGAACAGCAGAGCCGAGAACGGCGTGTAGATGAACCAGAGCGCGGTTTGGTGCGCCAGGCCCGCCCAGGTCGCCGGTTTGTCGTAGAGCGCTTGGCCGTGCCAGCCCATGTCCGCGCCGTTCTGGTAGGCGACCAGGTCGGTGCCGTTTTGCAGCAGTCCCCACCACGGCGTCTGGTAGGGGATGAGCGCGTGCTGCGCCCAAAGGGCGAGCAGGGCCAGGGCGGCCGCGGCCGCAACGGCCCGCCACCAGACGTTCGCGCCCGCGGCGGGGGTTGTGGCTTCAGTCATGGCTGACGAGGGTAGCGGACCCAGGCGCGCGGGCGCCGCTCCTGGTGAAGATGCGGTCCACCGGCCTGGGCTCCTGGCTTCAAAAAACACGCGAGCCCGCCAGGGCCGCTTTTCCAGACGGAGAGCGTTGTCCTATGCCGTCTCCCCAGGCGGCTCTGGGCAGCCGGGCCCTACCCGGAGTCTTTCTGGGCGAGTTTCTGTGCCGCGGCGAGCAGGACGCAGGTGCTCGCCGCCTCGATCGCGTCGCTCAGATCCGGTTCGGGGAGGAGCGACGGGGCGATTCTGATGTTCGTGTCCTCGGGATCGACGCGGTACGGGAACGTCGCCCCGGCGGGGGTGAGGGCGACTCCGGCCTCTTTCGCGAGGCGCACGACTTCCCGAGCTGTGCCGGGCAGCACGTTGAGGCTCACGAAGTACCCGCCTCGCGGTTCGGTCCATGAGGCGACTTTGGACGCCCCGAGCCGTTCTTCGAGGATTTTGAGGGCGAGGGCGAATTTCGGGGCGAGCAGCGCCTTGTGCCGCCGCATGTGCGCCCGGACCCCTGCCGCGTCGCGGAAAAAGAGCACATGGCGCAGCTGGTTGAGCTTGTCGGGGCCGATAGAGCGTTTGCCCGCGTGGGCGAGATGCCAGTCGAGGTTCGCTGTGGAGGCGGCGAAGAAGCTCACGCCCGCCCCGGCGAAGGTGATCTTGGAAGTCGAGGCGAAGATCAGCGGACGGTTGGGGTGGCCCGCCTCCTCGGCCCAGGCGAGGAAGGGGCGCCCGGTCGGCGGGTCGCCGACGACCGGGTGCAACGCGTAGGCGTTGTCGAGGACCAGGCGGAAGTCGGGCGCGGCCGCGGGCAGGGCGAGCAGCGCGCGGATCGTCTGTTCGCTGATGACCTGTCCGGTGGGGTTCGAGTAGGTCGGCACGAGCCACATCCCCTTGATGGCCCGGTCGTGCGCGATGAGCTCGGCCACCTGGCCGACGTCCGGGCCGTCGGCCAGCATGGCGACGGGAACGAGTTCGAAGCCGAGGTCTTCGGTGACGGCGAAGTGCCGGTCGTAGCCGGGGGCGGGGCAGAGGAACTTGCGTTTCGGCTCGCTTGCCCAGGGCGCGTCGCCGTCGACCGGGGTGTGCAGCAGCGACTCCACGATCAAAGTGTGCATGAGCTCCAGGGAGGAGTTGTTGTTCGCGATCAGATTCGCCGGAGGGACTTCCAGCAGTTCGGCGAAGATCTCACGCAGCTCCCGAAGCCCGAGCAGCCCGCCGTAGTTGCGGCAGTCGATCCCGTCGGCGTCCCGGTGTTCTCCTGCCGGAAGGGTCAACAGGTCGGCGGAAAGATCGAGCTGGGCCGCGGAGGGCACGCCCCGTGTGATGTCGAGCGAGAGGCCTTTGGCCGCCAATTCGGCGTATTGCGATCGCAGACCTGCGAGTTCGGCGGCGATTTCTGCCGAGCTGAGCGAGCTGTAAGGCAGACCAGCGGTCATCGTTTTCCGGCACCTCGTTCTATGTCTGCGCTGGGGTTTCGTCGGCTGGTTGTTCTCTTCGCGCCGCTGGCTTGTTTTTCTTGGCTGAGCCGCGTTGCTTTCTTCGCTGCGCCGGTTCGCGGCTTGCGTCGCGAAGAGAGCAGGGGACCCCGCGCACCCGCCAGAGCCCGTTGACCCTTGCTGCCTTCCGGCCCTGGGGGGGTTCACAGGATGGTCGCCGCACGGGGTCCTGAAAAGGAGTTTACACGCAGTGGCGCCGGGGAGCGCAATCCGGTGCGGCGGCTGGTCTCGGTCCGGTGCGGGCTGGGCGAACGGATTCGTCTCTGCGGTGAACGTCCGCTATACTCCTCGGCGGAGGATTCGCCTAGTGGCCTATGGCGCTCGCCTGGAACGCGGGTTGGGTTAACAGCCCTCAGGGGTTCAAATCCCCTATCCTCCGCAGTAGCGGCTCCCGTCCCTGATCAGGGACGGGAGCCGACTCTTTTCCGCTGGTCGGCAAGTCCGTGATCATGCCCCTTTGAGCACATTTTGAGCACACTTCTCCCGAGTCATCGCAGCGCTCACCGCCTCGGCCACCGCGTCCAGATCCGCGTCAAACAAATCTGCGTACACCTTCAGCGTCATCGCGGGATCGTGTCCGAGCATCCGAGCCAGAGCAAGGATGTTCGCCCCGTTCGACACGGCGATGCTGGCAGCTGTGTGGCGCAGGTCGTGCGGAGTCACCCTCGGCAGCCCCGCGCGTCGGAGAGCCCCGTCGAACCAGCCGGACTCCGCGTACGGGCGCTTCAAGAATCCGCCGCCACGAGCTGGGAACACCAAATCGTCCCGCTTCTTCCCCTCGCATTGCCGAGCCAGGTCGTCGAGGAGGAACGGTGGGATCGGAACCCACCTGTCCTCGTGGCCCTTCGGCGTGCCGACCACGATCTGTCCGCCGCCGAGCTGAACCGCATTCCTTCGGATATGCACGCGACGGCGAAGGAAATCGCAGTCTCCGACTTGCAGGCCCACGGTCTCTCCCCAGCGCGGCCCCATCGTCCCGAGTAGCAGGACCAGCGTGCGGTGGCCTTTCGACTCGTCCGCGAGGCTGTGAAGCTGATCGGTTGAGAAATATGTCCGAGGTTTGCGGACTTTCCTCGGCAGCCCGTCGATCCCGCGAGCCGGATTGCTCGCAAGCCGACGAGACTTCACCGCCAGATCGAGCACACCGGCGAGGGTCTGATGCGCTCGCAGCACCGATGTCGCGGAGAGGTTTTGCGTACGCAGGCGGGCGATCCATCTCTCCACATCGACCTGCTCGACATCGGAGATCCGCACAGCGCCCCACTCGGGCTCGACTCGCGCCCTCCAAGCGCTCTCCACGGGGCGCCACGCCGAAGGCTTCAACGTCGCCTCCTTATGCGTGAGCCAGCCCTCCGCTACAGAAGAGACCGTCACCCGTCCGAGCGCGGGCGCGATGTACGAGCCGGTGGCCTTCTTGACCTCCACCTCGTTCGCGAACGCGTTCGCGTCTCGTTTGGTCGTGAAGCCGCGCTTCGTCGTCTGCTTCCGATCAGGCTTGCGGTACCGGACCAGCCAAAGCTTTTCGCCGAGAGACGTGGTGTAGGGCTCAACGGTCGCCATCTTGCCCCCGCCCCCACCAGATCGGGGAGACCCGGTAACGCCAAGCGCGGACCTCGGCCTCAGCCCGCTTCCCCTTGTCCTCCAAGGGCTTCAGCGGGCTTTGCGCTGTGATCCACCGCCACGCCTGGACTGCGGTGGCTTTCGCCCCGGTCAGCTCTACCTCGGCTTCCATGTCTTCGGCGTGGGGGATCAACAGGGTCGCGGGGCTCACCCCGAGGGCGTCGGCAGCGGCGACCAGTAGATCGACAGTGATCCTCGTGCCGCCGTTCTCTATAGCCGAGTAGGACGGGACTGACAGGGGCACGCCCCGTTCGGTCAGCATGCGCACCACGTCCACCTGGGAAAGCTCGGCCTGTTTGCGGTAGCGGACGAGGTTGCGGGCCACAGCCCGCGACGACGGTCCTGGCCTGGCTGTAGGCGGCATGCGCGTAGTTTAACAGTATCCATAGTAAATAAATCTATACCATAGAAATTTAGGATAAACCATAGTATGATGGAAGTATGAAACTAGAGAAACAAAAAGCCCCGCACCTGGGGCGACGACCAGAAGCAGACCTCGTGGACGACCTCGGCCTCTCCCAATGGCTCGGCATCAGCACGGGAACGCTCGAACAATGGCGGTTCCAAGGGCTCGGGCCGCGATTCGTGAAGCTCGGCGGGGCGAAGCGAGGCCCCGTCCGATACCTCACCGCCGAGGTGGACGCCTGGCTTCACGGCCAAACTCGTGCGCAAACCGGAGCCGAAGGGAGGAGCGCGGCATGATCCAACATCTCCACGGGCCAGACTGCCCCTGCTCCTCAGCGTTCAACGCGCTCACGCGGGCAGGGGTCGAGTTCGAGGGCATCCCACCCCAAGAGGCCGCGATCCTCCTCGCGGGACGGGAAACACCGACAGGAGGAGAGGCGGCATGACCGATCATCAACAGCTCGCATCATACCTGACCGAGCATCTCGCGAACCTCGACCAACTTCGCACCGAACTCAGCCTAGCTCAGAACGAATTAGACCTCGCCCGGAGCGAAGCCGAGAACATTCTCGGTGACGCTCAGCGCCGCGCGAACGAGATAATCACCGATGCCGGGTCGGACTTCAACGAAGTAGCGGAGAAGTACCGTGTCGCAATAAGAGAAGCCGTGAACTTGGTTCAGCCCTCCGTTCTGACAACACTCGGACACACTGCGCCGAAGAACGTGAAACTCCCGAAGTCAGTCACAGCCCCGGATATCTCCTCCGAGGCCGCGTAACCCGACGCCAACACCCCCCGCACAGAGAAGCCCCCGTCTATTCGAGACGGGGGCTTCTTACTTTCCGCTACACCACGGCGCCACCACGGAGCCATTCTCAATTCTACATCTTGATAGACGACAACGGGCGAGTTCGGCAAAACCCCTGGTCAGAATTTTTTGAGCATTTCCCCCGTGCCGGGAAGGCGCGGCTGGTTGATGTTCTGATGTGGAATGAGCGCGGCCCGATTTCGGGAGAGGACGCGGCTCGTGAGCGTGCGTGATGAGCATGGCCGGAAGCAGCCCTGAGAGCGCCGCCGAGGCGCTGAAACCCGAAACAGGTAGTGGGCTGAAACTGTTCTTCGCGGCTCTGAGAGGATGACAGGGCCCGTTTCGGGATGACGCGAGTGGGTGGAGTGTGACGCGGAGTGCTGGGCATTTTGATAATAATCCCAGTTCAATGGATGTTTTCAGGGTGAGAGTGGAGTGGAGTGCCGAAGAGCCGTCCCCCTCCCCGGATGAGGCTCAGCGTCTACGTCTCCTTATATAAAAACATATTTCAATACTTATAAGTACTTAATACTAGTATTTATGTATCATGAGCTGCGTATATACCGGAAAGGATTGATGCCGATGAATCTTTTTTGACGCTGCGTTCGCTTTGGAGAGCAACCCCCGGCACTCCACTCCACTCTCACCCTGAAAACATCATCTGATCTGCCCAAACAGGCGATGTAAGCCGCACTCCGCGCCACACTCCACCCCCTCACAACGCTTGCGCGCCCCGGCGCGGTGAATCCAGCGGCGAGAATTTCGTCCCACCGAAGCACGGAGTACCGCATCTGTAATTCCCATATTAACGAATTCCCGTGTAATTCTCGTATTAACACTTTCAACATTCGAGTTTCTGCACGCGCAGAGTTTTTCCGCTATATTCGACGCATGCACAAGAACACATCTCAGAATTCAACAACCGGCACCCGTGAACCCGAGGAGTACGCAGGCGTGGGCTATGTCGCCGCGCTTTACCAGTTTCACCCCGGAAAAGTGTTGTACCAGATCAAGGTAGGACGCTTACCCGCGCTCGCTGTCATAGGAGGAAACGGACGTCTCACCGCATACGCGATCAAACTCGCGGACGCCGAGCACCTCTGGGGCACCGCCCCAAAACACTTCCCCTCCGACAATGCCAAGAACGCGGCCTGACCAAAAGAAAAACCCCCGTGCGACCGGGGGCTTCCAGAGAAAGATATTAAAAGTGACTACAAACAACTATGACGGTTGCACATCAAGTGTAGCACCTACGCGTGTGCTTGTTCCGATAACGTGGGAGCACGACTCCACGGCTGACCCCAATGAGGACGTCCTGTTCGAGGCCGTCTTCCACACCGGGCTTCCGCTATTAGAACGGTTGCGGTTGATGGCGCGCGGGTATCAGGCGTGTTCGCCGTGGGGCGCGTTGGCGAAGGCGTTGTGCGTGGCCGCGTGCGACGGCGCGAAGACCAGCGTCCTCACCGGCACCGGGGTCCGTACTCAGCCATTGAACTTGATGGTGGGGTTCGTCGCGCCCAGTGGTATCGGGAAGGGGCAGGCGATGGGGTTGCCGTTGGTGTTCCACGACCCGATGTTGACGGTGGTGCGGGACACCCCCGCCTCCGGCGAGGCCCTGATCCATTTCTTCTTCGAGGAAACCCAAGACGAGGACGGGAAGAGGCTGGTGCAGCGCCACGACATGCCGGTGTGGGCGGATTGGCCGGAGATCGACCATTTCGCGGCGAAGACGAGCGGGAAGGGCTCGACGTTGGAGTCCACGCTCCGCAGCGTGTTCTCCGGGGAGTCCTTCGGTGACAAGAGCCTCTCGCGGCAGAAGGACGGGTTCGGGATGACGGTGGAGGCGGGCACCTACCGCTGCGTCGCCACCGTGGGCGTGCAGCCGAAGAGGGCCGCTCCGCTGCTGCGGGACGGTGGCGGGGGGACGCTTCAACGTTTGTTGTGGATGGCGGTGGATGACCCCGACGCCCCGGACCCGTCCGATATCCCGGCTATCCGCGCGGAGCTGGCGCAGAGCATGGGCCTCCCGCATGTGCCGCCGACGCCGCCGACGATCCAGGTGAACGGCCCGAAGCATGTGACGGTGGACGCGGCGGTGTCCTTGGACATCATGACCAACCGCACGTCCGCGCTGCGGCTCAGCCTCAACCCTGATGACACGCACCGCGACAACCTGCGTGTGCGTATCGCCGCGATCTACGCCGGATGGGTCGCAGGCCCCAACGCGCACGCGGTCATCGACCTCGCGGCGTGGGACTGGGCGGACGCCGTGCTCGAACACTCAAACAGGGTCCGCCACGGCATCACGAAGGAAACAGAGAAAGAGGATCGGGATCAGGCGGCGAAACGCGGCATGCTCGCGGGGATCTCGCGCACGAACGCCGAAGAATATCTCGAAGCCTCGCACGAAACCCGAATCGAGAACAACGTCAAGAAAATCACCGCGATTCTACAGGGCGGTGGGCGCACGAAACGAGAGATCAGGAACAGTCTTGACAACCCCCGAAGGAAATATCTGGACGAGGCGTTGGAGCGGGCTGTCGAATCAGGCGAGGTGGTCGAGGATTTCGCGAAACAATATTTTGCGCGCGACCCGAAAACCGGCAATCTCTACGACCCGACCAACAAATATCGCCCCGCCCCGCAACCTGCTGTTGCCGTTCCGGCCCAGCCCCAGGTTTACGGGCCGTTCGATCCTTCCGCTCTACCGCCCGCTCAGCGCTTGCTCGGGGTCGTCTCGTGAAGGATGTGACGCGATGAGCGAGATCGAGACGACGAAGCGTTTCCTGGCCGAGGTTTTGTCCTCGGCGGGCCGGATGAGCGAGGACGAGATCACTGCGGCGCACGAGGAGTTCACGGACATGCTCGTCACCGCCGCGACCATCCGCTTGTGGCGGGATGGTCGGGCCCGGTTCGAGTGGGATCGCGAAGCCCAGTGTCTGGTCGTCCACGCCGTCACGACCACTCAGGGCGCGGCGTAATGGGCGCCAGCGTCATGGACAGCGCTACGTTGATCGTCTAAGCCTGCCAAGCTGTGTAAGGTTCTTCGCGTCGAGGGAGCAGGTCCGAGAATGACTCACCGATCTGTCCCGCGTGGTTGATCACCACGTTGAGGTAGGCCGTGCCGTCCTTCCCGAAACCCAGCTCCGGGTAACCGAACACCACGAGCGGGTAGCTCGTGAAATCGACCTTCTCAGCCAGCTCCTGATCGGTGAAGCGGAGAGTGGCCCAGATGTCGCACTCCTCCCAGCGTTCTCGATCTCTGCTAGCTTTGCCGAACATGCTGACAGGCACTCGCGTAGCCACTTTCTGATACACGCCCCAGTAATCAACCCCATGCCGCGTGACCGGCCTCAACGGCGGCTCGCGGTACCAAGAGTCAACCTCCATCACCACGGGCCTTGCGAGCTTCACTGACAAGTTAGGCCTCGGCAACGAGTCCTTGGCGAGTTCTCGCGCCAGCGTCGGAATATCACCGAGGCCGTAGAAGAACTCGTGCCACTTGAACTCCGATCCGCCAATGTCCACGGTGAAGAGGTTCGACCGATCCAAGCCGTAGAACACTAGAAGTGCGTCCAGCATTGACGGAAGGTGAAGGAAGTGCCTGTCCTCTTCTGAGACGGCTACGGGGGCCTGAGAGGAATCCTGCCCCTGTGGCGGCAACGCGCTTTCGGCGAATTCGCTGGAGACTTTCAACGACCAGTTCTCTGAGCGCCTCTCTAGCTTTTCGCCAGCAACGATAACGAGCCCTTTGAACACGTCTTCCGCGTCGAACACGCAGTCGGTCTTGTGCTCGCCCTCGTACTGATCGTCCGCGTGAGTCCAGATTCCATTGATGAATCGAACCTCTTCTGGCGCTTCGTTCACGCTTGGCTTCGGTTCTGGTTCAAGACGCACCGCGCGCATGCAGTTCATGCAGCTGTACATGGATTCCGGCTTGTGGGTCGTGTACGCCTTCGACGCTTTCACCGGCCACCACCCGTCATCGCGCAGCTCTCTTGCCATGCGCATAGTGAGCAGTTTCCGCAGAACATCATCGCCCTCGAACATCTTCACCAGACTTGGCTCGCTGCCCGTCTCGCTCGCCTGGTCTAAGGCTTCGATCAGCGAGGGGAACACATCGCGCGGATGTTTGCTTGCCGCTTCGGGCTCGTCGTCTGAAAGCTCGGTGCTCGCGAACGCGAAGACATGGCATTCGGTTGCTTCATCCCATGATATAGATCCATCGTCACGGGCTCGGGACAGCTCTTCCACAACATCGAGCGTGGTTTTCCCCTGTTCTACTGCCATGTCATGGACCCGTCGCGTCCACTCGCCTCCGTCAGCGAATCTGAATTTGATCGGCAGCAGGCACAGAGTGTCGAACCACACCTCTGGTGGAATCCTGCCCAGACCAGGACGGGGCGGCGGGCGGCGAGAAATCTGCTGAGCAGCCAGAAGATAGTCCCATACCGGATAGCAGGGCGGGTCGGCGTTCTTGACCCACTCGACCAGCTTTTGAGTCTGATCTTCGACAGACCGCTTCTTGTTGGGCCGTCTGACACCTTTCCTCTTACTGGCCACAGAAGAGACCCCCCGATCTCGGTTCCTGAACATGGGCCTTCTTCCTAAAACCCATGTTAGGCGAGTCATTCACCACGAGTATGCACATGGCCTTTCCTCGGACATCACACAATCACTGCCGAGCTGAGGATACCCCACGAGGAGGATGCGTCCAGCTGGTCGTGGTGACTCCATTGCACACCTCTGGCACAAGCTCTTCCGCCGTGTTGACCTGGTTGTCAGGGTCGGACGCGCTTACTTGATCCCTTGCGCCGGTCGCGCCGCCTGATCTCGTTCCACGTCGGCTTGTGCGACGATGTGCCGATGGCTGATGTTCTCTCCATCGTGCGGCTGAGGAAGGATTGGCGTGGCTGGCTGCGCGAGCTGTGGTTCCCAGCGAAGCTGCTGACGGGATATCTGGCGGTCACGACCTCCGTGACGTTGGTCTTGCTGTTCTTCGCGTGGCTCCTCGGCGGCGATGCACGTTACGGGGATCACGCGAAGACCGATGCCGCCGATGTCATCAGCTGGGTTTTGATCGCTCTCATTTTCGCGCGGCTGATCCCGACCGCGCTGCGGATGGTGCCCGTCATTTTGGTCGTCGTCCTCGCGGTCTATAACGTCACCGAGCCCGACCGTAAGCTCAGTATCGGGCGGAAACGGTACGGGGCGGTGCTCACCTCCTTGAAGTGGGTGGTACTCGCGCTGGTGACATTGGCGGTCAGACGCATGGTGGAAGCGCTCATCACGACGCACGCCCATGATCACGACCAGTATCCGGTGAAGCTGTTCGTGGATGTTGGCGGAATCGTCTTCATCGCGTTGATGATTGGGATCGTCGGGAAGGCTTCGAGCGTCAATCGAGATTTCGCGCTCGTCACGCCCGAGGAGAAATGGGCAGGAGTGATGCGGAGCATGAGCCTCATCGACCCATATCTCAAACCTCCGGTGCTCCGTTTGCTGAGATTGGCGCCCAGGTCGGTGCTGAGGCTACGGCGGACCACGCTCAACCTCACGAGCAACCAGGTGGGGTTCGCGTCGATCCTCGCTGTCGTGCTGCTCTGGCTGCCCTTGACTGTCGTCATATGGGCGTTCCTGTGGGCGCTCATCCCCTGAGCCAGTTGGTCCTGCGCTGCCTCGATCTCTCCTCATCGTTCCGCCCATTGGGTCGCGCCAGGCGCACGAAAGCCCCTTGGCGTGACCGTGAAATCGCTGTAAGCTTCGCGGCAGGCAGAACGATGCCGCATCCGTGCGGCAAAGTTGGAGGATCACATGCTGCACGACTTCACCACCTTGGTTGAACACCGTCCCGCTCTTCTGGAAAGCGGCGGGAGCCGCCTGCCTGCTCGGGAACTTCTGGTCCTTCACTGCGGACCTGCGGGCTAAATGGATTCAAGCCAAAGCGATGGGCTGATCGAGAGAACCCGTCAAGCCCGCATAAGTCTCAATCGGTGTTGACCTCCACGGGTGAGGCTGTCAGCGGGTGATGGTGTGGGGGAAGGCCGCTGTGACGGCGGGGTCTTCTCCTTCTTTGCGGAATGTCGCGTTGCAGTTCGCCGAACCCCACGCGCTGTCGCGGTTCTCGCTCGCCCGGTACAAGGTCATCTCGACCCCGCTCTCGGTGACTCCTTGGCGGCTCGGCTGGTCGCCGCTGTTCGGGTAGCGGCTCTCCTCCCAGCCCAGTTCGAGCCATGCGCTGCGCACGAGGTCGGTGATGTCGCGGGATTCCGGGTCGGTTCGGTTGTTGTTCATGAGGTAGAAGCTTGCGGAGAGGAGCGGCGGGTAGTCCTTGCTCGTCTGCGTCTCCGGGTGCACGACGGATGTGTTCACCGGCCATTCGGGCGGGTTGCTTTGGCTCCAGTACCAGCCTTCGGGGAGCTTTTGGAGGGTCTGCCGGTAAAACTCTAGGCAGGCATGTGCCGCCGCCGCCTCGTCGGGCAGTGTCGTCTTCATGCGGTACGGCGGGGTCCACGGGGTGGTTGGGGCGCTGGAGCTGCGGTTGTCGAGCATCGCTTTCTCGCCCGCGCTCATGATCGCGAGGCCGAGCGCCAGTGTGAGGACCAGGGTCGCCCAGCCGTACCCGGCCCACCGCAATGCGGGCCTCCCCTTGTGGTTGGCGACGATGAAGCCTGCGGTCGCGACGAGGAAGGCGAGCAGCCACCCGCCCCCGATAGTCGCGTCCGCGAACGCCACCCATGACAAGTCGCACGGCCCCGAGGATGGGCACCCGTCGGCGGCCATCGCGGAGATGCCGATGATGAACAGCTCGTACGCCCCCACGGGGAGCATGAGCGCGACCATCAGGAGCCAGAGCGGCCAAGCCCACCCCGGTGAGGGCCTTACGGCAGGCGAATCGCTCATTGGTCCGTGACCTTACCGCGCCGTCCACTTCGATAGCGCTGCGCCGCGACAACGAGGAGGACGCTGCCAGTGGTGATGAGCAGTGCCCGCCAGTAGCCGTAGAGCAGCTGGAATTCCTGTGTCGCGAGCATGAAGGAGGTGAAGGCGATGAAGAACGGGTAGTTGTGCCACGACCACATCCGCAGCGCGGCGCCTCCCCTTATGCCTGGACGGCCCAAGAGGATTTCGCGAGGTGTTCGCTTCGTAGTGCCAGGCTCTGGGGCGTTGCGGGCCGCTGTCCACGCGAACGTGGCACAGGCGCAGGCCAAGAGGAGCACGCCCGCCCAAAGTTGTGGCCCGTTTCGCTCGATGACGATGCTCCCCGCCGCGTACACGGCCACGTATGCCGCTAGGAACGAGACCACGCTCCACCAGGGAGCCTTGGTGCCGTCGCTCATGCCGACAGTATGCCAGCCGCCCCGACATTGCCATACCGTTCGTGCCATTCGGTCGCCGTGCTGAGCAGTTTGAACCGCTGGGGCCATTCACCCGCTTGGAGCGCCATGAGCCGTGTGGTTGTGACCTCTAAACGGGTTGGGACGCCCGCGCACATGGCACCGGCTAATGCGAGCGCGACCGTGGTGACCCTGTATTTGGGCTCCTCTTTCCTCATGGGATCGGGAGGTGTGACGAGTTCCGGATAGAGGCGGCGGACCTCCTGCGCGAGACTCTCGTGGCCTTTCGCTCCGAATTTCGCCGCCCCGCAAAGCGTCTTCTGGACGGTTAGCAGCGACACTTCGGCCACTGGGATGTCCGCGTGGTCGAGCTGTCGGACTATCTCGAAGAACAGCGCTGAGCGGCGGCCCCCGCTCGGATCACGGCTCATGTCGAACCACACGTTCTTCGCCATCACAACGAGCGCAGGAGGATTCACGCTGATCGCTTCGACCAGGCGCCGCGCGTGCTCCACATGGCGCCGCATGTTCTCCCTCGGCCCGTGGTGGCCGTGGATCGCGTCGCTATGCACGAGGGAGCATCTCGGCACAACACCGTCCGCGACACGAGCCGTGCTCACCGCCTGCACAGTCACATCCAACGCGAGCACTGATGTGGCCACCTATACCTCGCCCTGGATCTTCGGCTTCGTGGCCGATTTTGTCTCCGGTTTGGGCGTTGGCTTTGACCGCTGGGAGGTCTCGCCAGGCGACTCGGGCTCTGGGTCTGGGTCGAGGAGGCCGCGCCGTATCGCCTCTTGCCGCACGGCTTCTTGCAGTTCCGCATCGCTCATCGTGGCCGCGTTCGCGGTCGGCGCGTTCGTCTCCGGTTTGTCGAAGTCCAAGTCCTCGTGCAACCCCGTGGCTGTGCTCGCAGGTTGTTTGCCGAGCCATTCGTCGCTGGCCGGGTCGTATTGCTCCATCCCTGGTTTCACCGCGCCGTGCTCGTCGGTCAAGGCGACGGTCGGGGTGTTGGCGACCTCGGACAAGTCGCCTGTGCGCCATGCTGGTGAGGTGGCTTTGATCCCGACGCGAGGCATGATCCACGGCACGGATGCTGAAATCGGTTCCCAACGTTCCCACAACGCACGCACCTCTTCGGTGGGCGGTCGCACGTCGCTATCGGCGTTCGGGTCGAGCGACGTGGTGCCTGGGCTCCAGCCGTAGAACGATTGGAATTCGACAACCTTGCCGCTCTCGCGCTCAACGGTGAGGCCGCGTCCTGGTTTTCCTTTCAGTCGTGCGCCGATCATCGCAGCGCGGCCCTTGGTCTCAGCGGTGAACGCGTCCGATTCGAGGGTGATCTCGCTCGGAGAGCCCAAGCTGATCGTCAGACCCAGGTTCTCCTGCCACGCGCCTGGCACCGCGCCGTCGCCGGTCTTACGGATCGTCTGCGAAAGGAGCACGACGTGGACTCTCGCTTCTCGACCGACGCGCAAGATCAAGTCCACATCGCGGAGGAAGGCGTCGCTCTTCTTATATGCGGTGCGGAACGCCACGTCCACAGCACCCCACTCATCGAGCAGGAGGAGGATCGGGGGGAAGGCGAACGCCGCAGTGTCGCCGCGCTGTTTCGCCTCGGCAGCCTGCGTGTTCCTCCGCTCCATCTCGACCCGCACGCGCCGCACCATCACCGCAACTTGGGCCACGTCGTCGCCTCCGGTGACCATCGCGACACCAGGCAGGTCGCGCATCGTGGCGAAGTCCGACACTTTGCCCGAGCCGATGAAACAGGTCCAACCAGTGACCCGAAACTGTTCGATAGTGGTCCGTGCCCAAGCGGATTTGCCGCCGCCTGTGCTGCTCGCGACGAGCACATGCGGATATTTCTTGACCGGGTAGCGGAGGACGTTGCCCCTGGCGTCGGGGCCGAGCGTCCACGCCGCGTCCTGGTAACGATTAATGGCGTCGGCCCGGTCCCGCACCACCGCCTTGGGCGGCTCCGGGGCAATCGCGAGCGGGAACGAGGATGGCGCGTCGTCGAACCGCAAAACGATATTGCCCCTCGCGTCATCAACAACGGAGAGGTTCGTGGCATCGACGCCAGCGGCGCGGAATAGGTTCTTGAGCTGATCGAGCTTGGTGCCCCAGTTCTTCGCGGCGCTATCGCCTGGGCGGTGAGCTACACGCAATCTCAACCCGTCACCCGCGACTTTCACACCGATGATCGTCGGCACGTTCACCGTAGTGACGCGGCGTGTTCCGAAACTGAATTGGCCGCGCCACGGGTCGTCGCGCGTGCTCGACATTGTTACCCCAGCAGCTTCACAGAGCTTCGCCCAGTTCGTGCGCAGGCGCCCGATAAAGGCCCCGTACCGCTTCATCATGTCTGTGTACAACTCTCCTGCGAGTTCCGTTTGTTTCGAGAACGAATCGTTGTTCGCAAGTGCGGGATTCTTCAGCAACATCACTTCATGCGCGGGAACGACCCGTTCTCGCGAACCAGCAGGGGGCAAAAAAGCGACAGGCGTTTTGAGCTTGAAGTGCTCGACAACCAGAGGCTTCGAGCTGTCGTTCCCGCCTGAAAATTTCGTTTGCGCGCGTCCGTACTCTTGCTTCTCCCAGTCCGCTGCGGCCTTGTGCTGTAGCTCGATCTGGCGTTGCTGCTCACGCCGACGCGCTTCTTCGGCGCGGGCTTCCAGTTCAGGCGCGCGAGCCTCGGCCCGCGCGCGTTCCCTGACCTCGCTCTCACGTCGGATGCGTGCGAGTCGAGCGGATTCTTCGCTGCCGAGTGTCATGCGTCGCCACGCGACTTTGCCCACCGCGTTTAATAGCTCACCCATTGGTCACCACTCCTGATCAGACCCGTGTGCAGTGCTTGGGAGATGACTCAACCATTCTTCCTCGGGCTCCGCAGCGGGCACTGCTGGTGTTGGCGCAGGCGTTGCCAGGGGCGGCGCGTAAGTCGAGTAAGCGGGTTGGACCGGCGTGTGCGCGACGTGCTGCTCATTTGCTTTCGCAACTGCGGCTTGCGCCATCGCCTTCACCGCGACGGTGATCCACGCTCCGACCATCGCCAGGGATGCCACGAATCCGAGGAGGCCGAAGACTACGCCAACGCCAGACTTATGCGTTGCCCCACTGAGCAGAAGCAACACGAACCAGATGCCGGTGGCAGCCCATGCGTGCCGCTTCGTGATGCCGTTGGAGAACAATCCGAGGCTTTTCACGGGCTGCGGATATGTCCCGTACTGGGCGCGTGCAGGGTATTGCGGCGGTGCGATTACCCCGTTGCTCGGGGCCTGCGCGTACTGCTGCGGCGTGAAGCCGTTGTTCGGATTCGTCATCTCATGCCTCGCTTTCGATGTTCGCGGCACGGGCACGAAGCGATTTCACGAGCCGAGCCGCGAGAACGATGAGCCCGACAACACCGAGAGTGATGAACACTGTCAGCTCGGTGCTCGGCCCCGGTCCTGTGCGCGGCGCGAAGAGTTCGTCGCGGTGCTGCGAAAGGGCGTTGATTTCGCTGTTCAAGTTGTCAACGTGAGCCCAGAGTTCGTTGAGGTTGCAAGCCTGCGACGCCGCGTCAGTCGAGCAGACATCAACGGGCGCTCCGAAATCGCAGACCGCTGCTTCGGGCGGGCACGGGCGCTGCGGCACGAATTCTTCGCACATGCCGGTGATTTCACAGCCGTCTGCCGCAATCGGCGGCACCGGGGTGGGGATCGGGGGGAGAGGGGATGTTGTCGGAGACATAGATTCACACACCTACTAGTTCGAGGGGTTGGTGGCCCCAGTTGGTTCGGGTGTGTGTGGTGTAGTCCGAACTTCGTTCGGGCTAATCCCCAGGATACTATAAATATGCCGCCCTGTCAAGTTTTATTCATGACGAACAGGATAAACTTACTCACGACATGGAAAATATGCGGTAATTCGCCCAACTCTCGCCATCTCGGCCCCGTAACGTCGCGTCGAGCGCGTCCGCCCAGATCACGGCGGATATATCGGCCCGATCCGTAACGACCCTCGTAGTGAGGCCCGTAGCGGTGCTCGTAACAACCCTCGTAAGGCTCCCCGTAATAGAGTTCGTAACGAGGCCCGTAATGTGGCGGCAGGCTCGGCGATGCTCATAAAACACGCTGATAGAACTAGTTATTTTAAGTCGAGGACGCTCCCCGGAGGGCGCTGATCGAAGGCTCAGCCCGTAACGGGACTGAACCGTCCGGAAGGAGCCCGTCAGGACGGGTCCGTAATCAGGGCTAGGTGCGGCGAGACCAGTCAGGAACAGCTATGGCATGATCCGAAAATGTCAGGATCACCACGGCTACCAGCCGTGCAGCGCAGAGGAGTTCAGCTATGCCGCAGTACAAGTCGGTGACAGTGAACGATAGTTCGTTGGACTACGAGATCGACAGGGAGTCGGAGCGTCAGGGCCGTGACGGCTGGCGCATCGAATCCGTGACCAAGGAGAGCGACCGCAAGGCGCGCATCCAGTTCGTCAAAGACTGACGCCGCCCGGACGCAGATGTCACGGTGCCGTGCACTCTTTGACTGCGTTCTCCGCAGCCTCGGCAGCACCTCTCTCTCAACCCTTCGCGACAGCGCTCAGAAATTTAGATGCCGATCCTTTCGCGAAGGGCTTGCGTCATCCGTCTGATCTGTCTCCGCAACGCTTCGACGAAGAAGCTGCACGAGTCTCAGCGAGACCACGCCCTGGCTTGTGATCGCATCGGCGTGTGTTGCGACTCCACGAAAATCACGTTAGCAATTTTGACGCGCACCGCGTTCCGCGACAGTGAAAAATTGTCGCGAGCTGTCTTCGCATTCCCGTTCGCGGCGATCTTCGCGTGATGCCCGCAGAAGGTCGCGACAGTTCGCGCGCAACCTCGTGCGCGCTCCCGACGCGCAGTGACATGACAATCCCGACAGCATCCGCGAAACCGTTCGGAGCTACAGCGGTGACACTTGTGCGGACGACGCGTGCGATTGGCTCGCGTCAGGTTTCGGAGTCGTCGGGCGAAGAGTGGATCAGCCCCCGCGCTTCTGGTCTTGCGGTGGTTCGTCCAAGACCGAGACAAGTCGCGACAGCGGGACGTCAAGCGCGCGGGCGATCTTGACTAAGTGCCGGATCGTGTGATTCGTCTGGGCCATCTCGTACCGGTGCAGCGTTGCCTTCGCGATGCCAGTGTGCGAGACCAAATCAGTGAGGCTGTAACCCTTGGCGACGCGGGCTCGCTGGAGCTCGTGACCCAGGACGCGCAGGTCGATCCCGTCATCGTCCTCTTCACTTGACATCCGATCAGAAGAACAGCGAAACTCAGTCAGGGCATACTCACAGATGAGTACGTTTGGGCGTCGAGAGGCGCACCACACCACCACGCACACCACCACATCGCAAGGGAGCCACCGCCATGGCGCAACCGAAGAAGCAGTATCAGACTTTGAACGTGACGAGCGGGGTCTTCGCCTCGCTCGACGACGAGATAGCGAGGGTCGCGACCAGGGAGGGCAAAGCCGGGTGGCGTTTGGACTCGGTGACCAAAGAGAGCAAAGGTCAGGCTCGCGTCCAGTTCACGCGGGAGGCGTGAATGCTGTCGCGGCGAACTCTCGCTTTTGCTGTTTCGGCAGTCGCCGCGATCCTCACCCCTGTGCCCGCCGCTGAGGCGACACCGTATGGGAATTTCGCGCAGCCGGTGCCTGGAGCGACGATCACGGTGCCGCACAACAACAGCGACACTCAGTCGCGGTGCACCCTCGGCCCCTACGTCAGCATCGGTGACGGTCGGATCGGGGCGTTGACGGCGGGGCATTGCGGCGCGGATGGGGACGAGGTTGATTGGAACGGTCGGAAGGTCGGGATGCTCTACCACCCGGTGTATGTGAAGGACGCGAACGGTGTGACGTTGCGGGATTTCGCGGTGATCATCCCGACTGTGAGCGCGCCGTTCAACAACCCGGACATCATGGCTTCGAAGCCCGTCGCGTCCTTCTACACGACGCAGGAACTCTCGCAGCTCCTCGCAGCTGGACAGCCCGTGAACGTGTGCACCTACGGAGCTACCACTGGTTTACGCTGCGGAGCCCTCACCGGGTCCAGCACCAGCACGGAGAAAGTGATCGCGCATTTCCCCTCGGACCACGGCGACTCCGGTGGCCCGGTGTGGATCGACACCCCCACCGGCACCTGGGTCGTCGGGATTCTCACCGCCGTCCCCAACAGCGACCCGTCCAGCAGCATCGTCGTCCCCATCGAAGACCCCGCCACCACCTACCAGGTGAAAGTCACCGTCCACCGCGCATGACCGAGATATGATCATGGCTGAGGACGGCGACTCGCTTCGCGCAGGAAGACGACGAGGCAAATTCTTGCAGCAGGGAACCAGCGGCCCCTTTCGCGCGTCTAAGCTATTGAGGGGTTACGAGAAGAGAAGGAACCGACGACACCATGACCACCCTCGACGCCTCGTTCTGCGGGGTGCGCCGTGTCTGACTCTGGTGGTTTCTCGCTGGACACCGAGGAGTCGGAGTCTGTGTGCCATGCTGTGCTCAAGTCGCTCGGCGAGCGGCACCAGCTCTTGGCGGACAAGATCGCGGACACATCGGATTTCGAGGGCGCCCCGGACGAGGCGGGACGCAGGGCGCAGGAGTTGGCGCGTTCTGCGAAGGCCCGCCTGGAGGAGCTGCGCCTTGGTGGTGCGGCCCGCACCGTGAGCACGGTCAGGAATGTTTTCTCGGGAGTGGCGTTGGTGCGGGAGACTGATTTCGAGGCCGAGTACGGGTTGAAGTCGGCTGGCACGCGGATCGGCGGGGCGGGCGCGTGAAAACGGAGACGCTGGAGGTTCCGGACGCGGGTCGGCGCGACCCCCGCGAGATGGCGGTGTGGGACGGCGCGGAAGAAGGCTCCGCACGGGTGGAGGAGATCGCGACGATCTTCCGGCTCGGGTTCGTCTCGTTCAAGCATCCGAAGGCATCGGGGTCGGTGCAGCTCTCCGGCACCCCGCCCCTGGTGCGCCTGGGCAATGGCGGTTCGAGGGTCTTCCGCAGCCAAGAGCCGTTGCTCGCTGTCTCGGGCTTCCCCCGCGAGTTCGGCGAGTGCATGGAATGGGCGGTGGCGAAGGCGGCGGAACGCTACGACCTCTACGAGCGATTGGCGGACGACCCCTACATGGAGCCTGCGGACGCGGCCGAGGCCAGCGGCTTCGACCTGGAGGCCCCGAGCGGTTGCCGAACATTGCCGGGGCGTGTTGACTTCCTGGAGAAGGCGAAACGGGCGGTTGACGGCGATGCCAGCGCTCAGGCGTTTTTGAAGCGCCATAGCGAGCGGGTCGCGCACGTGGAGGTGATGGCCGAGACCGGGGCGGGCGCGATGTCCGTGACAATTGATGGGCGGGATCTGCCGGTGTCGATGACCTCGGCGCGGTATTCGGAGGCGGCGAAGCTGGCGTGTTGGGGGTTGCGGGCGGCGGGCATCGAGGCGCAGAAATGGGCGAACCAGCTCGCGCGGGAGCTGGCGGACGCGACCGCTGGTGTCGGGGAGGCGCTGCCCGAGGACGAGCGCACAGAGGTCGATTTCACGCGGGGGCTGCCGGATTGGCCCGACGAGATGGCCGAGGACTTCGAACTGGTCAAAGAGTTCCTCATGGACATCCAGTTCACGAAACATGATTTCGTGACCGAGCAGAAGCAGCGTAACGAGGAGCGCGAGCGCCAGAGACTGGAGGCCGACGCTGATTTGGAGCGCCGCAAAGCCGCCGCCCTGGACGAGCTGCGGATGCGAGGGAAGCTCGGGTGAGCGAGATCGGGTCGCGCCCCTACCCGGAGCCGTGGGGCGAGGTGCAGAAGCTGGTCGCGGAGCCGGTGTGGCTCGGGGTTGATGAGGTCGAGCTGCAAGCTCTCGCCCAAACCGCGCGGGCGGTGGCGGATTTGGAGCGCGCGAGCGGCGACGAGATCCACTCCCACGCGGGCCGCTTGGAGGACAACCACGCCGGGGGCGGTTTGGACGCGGGGCCGGAGGCGCTGCGCCGGGACTCGTTGGCGTTGCATGTGCATGCTGAGCGCTGCGAGAAGACGGCGGCGATCCTGGACGAGGCTGCGCGGGAGATCCGTGAGACGAAGGTCGAGCTGAGCGTCCTGGGCGCGTACGCGCAGGCCGAGCAAGAGTCCTGGGACGTGCTGCTCAAGCAGACCGCGAACTCCCGCTGGGTGCAGAAACTGGCCGCGAAGAGCCTCGCGAAAGCCCAGGCAGCCGCGAAGGCGAGAGCGGACAAGGCCGAGGCGTTCTTCGCGGTGAAGATCCGCGAGCACGACGAGCTGCACGCCGAAGAGATCACGGTCGGGCACGTGGACCTGGACGAGGTTCAGGGCGCCTCCGCGCCGTCCGCGAGGCACGCCGCAGTCGAAGCCGCACAGGCTCCGGTGATTCAGGCCCAGCCTGTCGAGACAGAGGAAGAGCGGCAGGCGGCTGTCGCGGGGGACGCGTTCGAGCACCACGAGAACGCGTGGCCCCAGCAAGACGCGCACCGGCAAGCTCATCACGAATGGCCCCCGGACTTCGGGGCCGCGCACGATTCCTCTGCCGCGACCTCGGCCCAATCGGGCTCTGCGGTCCTCGACCACGACACGGAAGCGGGTGTGACGGAGGCGCAGTCCGCGACCGACTTCGCCGTGCCCGACGACGTGACGAACGTGGATTTGCAGGAGTCGAGCGACACCGCGACGATGGGCGCAGCCGGGTCGCTCACCGGCCAAGCGATGGGCCTGGCAAACGCGGAGGAACAGTACCGATCCCCGAACGCGCACGGCTACCACGGCGACGACGGGTTCTTCGGAGACCGCCGAGCCGACGCGCTGCCGATGGATGTGGAGAGCCGGTTGGCCCGATTGGCGTTCTGGCTGAAAGAGCAGGAGGACTTGTTCGCCTCGCAGGGGTTGGCGGTGGGCGGTGTGCCGCGTTACGCCCTCGCCGCGCACATTGACGACCAACTCCAAGAGCACGTCTACCTCTACACGAACATCGGCCCCGGCATTGTCGCGAAACCCGTGCCGCTCGGGGTGTGGCCAGCGTGGGATCTGGTCGTGGACCCGCAGAACCGGGACCGGGCCGTCTTGGTGCGGATGCTCGGGCACGCCGACCCCGTGCACGCCGCCCGTGAGCACTACCTGTGGCTGCGGGACAACTGGACCGCGCAAGGCGCCCGCTACCACCTCGCCGGTATCGCGACCACCCACACGCCGGAGGAGCCGGAGACGCTGCGCCGCCTCGTCCAACCCTTGAATGACCACATCTCCGACGCGGACGCGCCGTTCCTGGTGGAGGCGCGCGGCCCGCTGGTCGAGCCGGAGGGCGGGAGCATGCACCCCTTGCAGCACGTCGCCCCAGGACTGTATGTGGAGCTGGCGAAAGTGTTGGCGACCCCGTGGGCGGGAGAGGCGAGGCTGCAAGCGTTGGGCTGGGTCGCGAGCATTATCGAGGGCTCGATGGCCGAGGACCGCGCGCCGTTCGCGGATATCGTCGCCGCGATCCGCGAGCGGCCCCCGATCACCCCGGAGATGTTCAACGCTGTGTGGGCGGACGGCGCGCAGGTCCACACCCAGACCACGGTCAACCTCGCGCACGCCATGGACAAGCCCCTGGCGCAACGCGGACAGTCCGACTTCTTCGGGTACCTCCTCTACCACCGCGCCCTTGTAGGGTTGGTCGCCCTGAACCATTGGCGGCTGTCCACAGCCCGCCCCGACTGTGCCTTCGTCACCGATATCGCGTATTTGGCGGCGAAGGCGAACCAGGAAGACCCCGCGTTCGCCGCGCACATCACCACGCTGCTCCCCGACACGGAACGAAGCTGGTGGAGGAAGGACCAAAGTTCGTGAATCTTCTTACGCTGCCCGTTGCTTGCTCCTCCAAGCCGATCCGAGGCTGGCGACTTGCGGTTGTCTGCGGCCTGATTGTGTCGGAGGTCTTTTCCGCTGGGTGTTCTCGTGGTGAAGGAGGGAGCGCTGTGAGTGCGCCCAAGCCAGAAACGTCACCTTCTGCCTCTGAGCCTGCTGGCCCGTTCTTCAGCGGGCGTGTGGTGAACTGGTCTGTTGGATCCCCGACGGTGAAGCTCAAGACGGGAGACACGGTTGCTTTCACGTGGATGGACGTGTCTTTGAAATTCACGTTGAACAGCTTCACCCAAGAGCTGGGGACGAGAGACCCGAAGCATCCTGGGACTTTGACAGTGCGCGTCGGCAAGGATTGGGCTGCGGCCATCACGGTGGAGATCGTGAAGAACGAGTCCACTTACAGGCCCTTCGACCCGAAAAAAGGGATGCCGCCTTTGGGGTACACGGATAACGACTGGTTCAGACGCCCGCAGTTGCAGGTTCGGGCGGATCATCACGGCGAGTTCAAGAGTGGCAGCGACAACTGGGATAACCTATGGACGAGTTATGGCGGCACCGGGTTGCGGGACGCGTTGAAGCCTGCGGCACAGGACCAGCGCCCGAAAACCATTGCTGTCAAGGAGTACTTCGATCTGAAGCCCGAGAGGGAGGAGGACTCCCAGACAGTCGAGTTGTACACGAACCCGCGCTTGCAGCTTGTGCTGTGGAGCCCGAACCTTCGAGGGCTGCCAGGTGTGGACGAAATCCATGCGTCAGAGGTCATCGCCGCTGAATGGAGTATCCAACGCTAGACGTCAAATTCGAAGAAGCTGTAGAAGAGCGTTTAACAAAGACATGCTCAACTCGACTCCAAGCAGAAACACCAGAAACCCCAATGAGCGGCATCACACCTGAGCGTCCATACTGGACACAACAACCATCGCGGAGAGGAACCTGAACTATGGTCGACGTCGAGATCACGAAGGAGGAGGCAGCCCTCATCCTCCACGACTTCAACACAGCGCTGAAAGACTTGAATCAACTACTGAAAGACGAGGCTACGCACCTCGCGGAGATGCCTGGTGTCGGGGACGCGTTCGGGTCCGGAGTGGACGGGAAAGCCCAGCTGGATGTCGTGAAGAAGTCCGGGGGGACGTTCAAGCAGTACGTCCAAGACACCATCGACAAGGTGACCGAGCTGCGCGACAAGGCCAAGGCACGCTTCGACGCGCTGTTCGGCACGGACTTCGACAGCGCCATCGACATCAGCAAGCTCGACCCCAACCTCGGCAACCAAGGCCACCTCACAGGATTCTGATGCACAACCCCACGAGAAACACCATCGCCATCTCGCTCGCATTGAGCGCTCTCCTCGCCGCAGGGTGCCAACGCGGAGGGGCAACCAGCCCGACAGCGGCTGGCGATGGGAATTCCACGCCCGCATCGGTGTCGAGCACGGCGGCACCGCAGAATCTCGTCACCCCAGAGAATGCGGGCAAACCGGTCTTGCAGCTCAAGTTCGGGGAATCGGTGAGTTTTCAGAAGGGCGGCTCCACGCTCGTCTTCACGCCCAAGAGCCTGGTGAAAGCCGATGGTGTGCCAACAGATTTGTCGGACTCCAGTAAGGAGGGGGATTGCGGTGTCTGGTGGGTGTTGTCGTTCGAAGTCGTCATCGACGCGCAGCCCCACGCCACATGGACAGACTGGTACGCCGATGTCGGGGGATTAGATGTCTTTCAGAAGGGCAGATACAAAGGCGAGTACGACCATCTGCCAGTCGCCAATTACGGCACGGCGAACACCTGGCTCGAAGGAAGCCTTCAAGCGGTGAGCGACCAGTCGAAGCAGCCGGACAAGCCGTTCCACCGGGTGATCGACACGAAGCAGTACTTCGGGGCCTGCACGGACACGTCGCACCACCAGCCGAGCGGACTCGACCCCCTCGGAGCCGATCTGTCCATTAAAGAAGTTCGCCAAGGCGAGTATGAGACGGTGATTGCGAGGTGGTTGCTATGACCCGCCAAACGCCGAATTGTTTCCCTAGAGTTTCCGCGATCTGACGAGGAGTCCTGTTCATGAGCGAGAAGAACTATATGGCCGATCCGGCCAGCGATTTCGTTGAAAACCTTCAGATCGGTGGGAGCTTGCAACCGGACGTGATCTCCGTGCAGGCCGCGAAGGTGTTCCAGCAGGCCGGTGGGCGTTTGGCCGAGATCACCGACGCCCTGCGGGTCGCGGTGGCGAAACGGCATTGGGTCGGCAAACTCGGCGACGCCACCCGCGACGAGACCGAGGGCTTGGCGCGGACCTCGAAGACTGCGGGCGAGACCGTGCAGGAGTACGGGCAGAGCGTGCAGTCGGTCGCGGAGTCCGCGACAACGGCGAAGTCGGTGTGCGACCAGAACAGCCAATGCACGCCGGGAACCTCCCCGATGGCTCAGGTGAAAGCCGTCGCAAGAGCGTTGCAGAACCACTACGGCGAACCGGGCCAGAAGACTGTCGAAGACTTGCAATACCCCGGCCGCACTCCCGACGCACCGACAGAGGATCGGGGCGAGTCCCCGGACAGCGTGGGCGGGGCACAGCCTCAGCCGTCCTCTGGCGGCGGCGGTTCGTCGTCGGGCGGGGCCGAGCCCGCCGAGCCGGTGGCCGCGAAACCCCAAGCGCAAGACGACGCGGCCAGCGGGCAGCAGCAGGAGGCCCAGCCCGAGGGCAAGCCTTCCGGCGAGAGCGCCGGGGCGGGCGGCGGCTCGGGCGGTGGTGCTGGTTCTGGTGATGGCGGCAAAGGAGCGGGGTCGGGTGCTGGGGGCGGCGCCCCGTCGGGTGGATCGCCCGCTGGGGGCACGCCTTCGTCGGGTGCTGGTTTCGATCCTTCGGAAGCGGGGGCCACGCACGCGATGAGCGCGGGCGACCCGGCGTTCGGCTCTTCGTCTGGCAGCTCGGGCCTCGGGGGCGGTGGCGTGGGAACGTTGGGCGGGGATCATGAGCGGTCTTTGTCGGCGAAGACCGGGCCAGCCGGTTACGCGGCACCGAAGCCGGTGGTGAACGTGAACGGCCTCGCCGGTTCGGGTGTCGGCCAGGGCGCTGGTATGGGCGGCGGCATGGGGGGGCATGGGCGGCGCTGCTGGTGGTCAAAACTCTGGGAAGGAGCACAAGACCCCCGACTACCTCAAAGACACGGAGCACGGCAACGAGCTGTTCGGCAGGAATCTGCCTGTGGTGATCCCCGAGGTGATCGGCGAGCTGAACCGGGACGAGCAGCAGAAGATGCTGGAGGCTCTAGCTAAGCAGCAAGGGGGCGGGCCTGGTGGCGCGTGACATCTGGACCCAGGACGTCCGCCAGTTCAATATTCCCGACGACGATGACGAGCCCGCGACGGTCCCGCAGCTGGTCCGCCAGGGCGGGCAGACGCTATCGCACGAGCAGGCCGAACAAGAACTCGCGCGGCAGCGTGAGATTTTCGAGGCCGAGGATCGCCGCAGGGCCGACGAGGCAGAGCAGGCACGGTTGCAGAGGCTCGTTGACTCAGGGGAGGCGGTGCTCATCGACGTGGACGCGCATCGCAGTGAGAAGCGAAGAATCCAACAGTTGAACCAAGAATCCAACAGTTGAACCATCAGATTGGGAACGAGAGGGGCAGGGGCGTATGACGAACCCGTTGCAGGTGAACATCGAGGCATTGGCGCAGGTCGGGAAACAAATGGCCGAGCACGCCGGCGAGTTGAAATCCAGGGCCGACAAAAGGCGTGGCCTCAGGGGACGCGCAGGGCAGCCCCTTCGAGTTCCTCGCCCACTACTTGCAGGGCCTTTCCTTCGCCGCCGCGTTGACTGAGACGAGCAGCGTTTACCAGGGCGCGAACCGCAGGGTGTGCGGGGAGTACGAGAACTTCGGCCAAGCCCTCACTGCGGTCGCGCATGTCGTCGGGGAGACCGACGAGGACGGCAAACAGGCAATCGCGTCCGTGGTCGCCGCCTGATGGGCATGTTCACGAAAAAGCCAGTTCCTGGCCATGCAGTTCGACCACACCCCGTGGGTCGCGGACCGGCTCCGAGAATCAGGCGAGCCCTACTCCCTCAACGCCGCGTTCGTCCAATCCCAAACCCGAGCCCCCGAGCGGGGAGCCGTTCACCGGGCAAGCCGGGGACGCCGCGCAGGACAAGGGCGACGTTATCGCAGCAGCGTTGAACAGGTTCCATGCTGAGACGGACAACGCCGCCAACGTGCTGCGCGCGGCGCACGAGGCGCTGTGGCCCGCAGCCTGGAACCTGCGCACTTCGATCAACGCCGCGTCAGGGCCGGTGATCGTCAAGGACGGGGGTCGGCTCTCCCAGCTGCCCGTCGCGTTCTTCGTGACCGAGGACTGGAAGGTCCAAGCCGACCTTTCCCGGTTCACCGGCAGCCTCACTGCCGATCAGAACGAAGCCTTGAACGCATGGTTGCAAGGCGCGCAAGAAGGGCTCGACAAGAACAGGGAGGCTTTGGAGCAGGCCAGCGACAAGGCCGCAGCCGACCTTAAGGCGAACGTGCATTTCGATCAGGTCGCCACAGACGGGCAAATCGGCTCCCTCGTCGGAGAAACCCCCGCGCAAGCGAAGGCCGATGTGCAGGCGTATCTCGCGGGCACGGCACCCCCGAGCAGAAAGCACGGGTGGAGGCAGCGACCAGCCTGTCCGACACCCAGCAGCAGGCTCTGAAAGAAGGCGGGGACGCGAAACTCTCGCCCGAACAGACCTCCGTGGTCTCGGAGATGTCGAGCCAGTTGCAGGACAAGTCGGCCAGCGACATCAAAGCGCTCGTGAAAGACAAGCTCCACGGGGACGGCAAAGCGATCTCGAACGCGTTGGAGCTGATGAGCAACCCGCACGTGGCCTCCGCTGTTCCCCTCGTGCAGGGCGACAAGGCTGGGCCGTGGCGCGGCGGCATGGACAAGCTGCCCGCGAAGATCCAGCAGACGCTGCGCGACCCCGTGATCACTACCGAAGCGCACGACACCGGGTACAACACGAGCATCGAGCACAAGTACCCGACCTTGGGGCAGCTGGACGACCTCGCGGACCTGGTGGGAGCGAGCGACGAAGCGACACGCCAAGGCAGCGCCTTGGACAAGTCGATGATCGGCAAAGTCGGAGAAGCCCTCGCCGAGAGCCACAAGGACGGCGGGAACGCGGAGATCGACAGCAAGATCAACCCGACGATGCAGCACATCCTCAACACAGCCGGTGTGGACTCGCAGGCGTTCCACGACGTCGCGACGGACAAGCAGCACGGGCAGCAGTTCGTGGGCGACTTGATGAAGCACAACTGGTCCGACGACGGCGAGGCCGCGAAGAACGCGGTCCACGCCGCCACCCAGGAATCGGAGGGACGGGGGCAGCTGCGACCAGGAGCGGGGAGACCATGCGTTCGTTCGTGGACTACATGAAGGACCACTCCGACGAGCTGACGCACTCGCGCCTTCCAGGAAGCCTGCCCCTGCCCGACTCGCTCGGCAACCGCAACCACGCCCTGGACCGAGAACTCGCCGAAGGCTTCGGAAAATACCTCGGCGCGGCCTACGGCGACGAGCTGCCAGGGCACGGCACCAGCGGCTTCGGCCCACCAATGGACCCCGACGACGTGACGAAGGTGTTCAAAGTGCTCGACACCGACCACGCCGCAGCGGAGAAACTGCACGCCGCCGCCTACGCGCAGTCCATGGCATGGACCCAGGAAACCGCTGGGTCGTTGAAAAGCGATCCCGTGCAAAGCGTCAACCACCTCACGAACGCCGCCGACCTGCTCGGCTCGGTGGACAAAGCCTCCGAAACCCTCGGGGCGGACGCCCAGAAGATCAACGGCAACGCGTTCGACGCCGCGAAACCTTGGGCGTCGAGCCTCGTGAAGCTCCTCCCCGGAGGCGACGTGCTCGCCAAAGTCCTCGACTCGACGTCGAACAGCCTGAAAGACGCGTACACCGGGCAAGGCCCGCAAGGGCACGTCCTCGACACCGCGTCCCTCCGCTACCAGATCGCGGAAAGCCTGATCGCCAGCGGCCAACTGCCGCAGCGCGGCGAGTTGAACGGATACCTTGGCCCAGACGGCAAGTTGCCGGAACCGAGCACGTTCACCGACAAACTGGCCCTTGAGCATTATGAGAACGCATTATCCGAGTACATCACCCATCTGCCTTCTGGAGCCGATCTGAACAATGGCCTATCTCGCGCAAGTGAACAGTATGCTAAACGTAAAATTTAAAATCCTCGCGACGCTCATGCTTATTTCAATGAGTGGATCAGGATGCTCTCATGCTGAAAATAATATTAAAGCCAAGGAGAGCGTGGAGGCTTCTGCGGCACAAGAATCCGAACAAGCTTCGAAGTTGGTCCGCGAATTCGCATCCTCAATGGTGGAGAGCCCATCCAACCTGAATGTAGACGCAATGTCCCAGGCCGGAAGCCTGCTGGGCAAAGCGGACAAGGCGCGAGGCAGAAGAACTATCGACACACTGTCGGTGCGATATGAAATCGCAAGTTTCCTGTTTGAGCACAGCATTCGACCACAGCACGGCGAACTGGACAAGTACATAACTGCGGAGCAAAGTTTGCCCCCACCAGAAAAAATTAAAGGCAAGCTCGATCAAGAACACTACGAAAACGCCCTATCGGTGTTCCTTATACATCAAGGAGATTCGCAACAGGTCTTGAACGCGTTCAAGGGCCTGGAAGAGAACTACCGACGTGAGAACCCGTGAGCGCATGCTGGGCGCTGATCGCCGGTAATGATCAAGGCCAAGGAGAGCGCGAGTGACCTCCCCAGACGGTGAGAAGCAGTTGTCTCCGCAAGCGGTGGCGCAGATCGCGCGGCGCGCGTGCGAACGCTACGGAGCAGAGTACATCGGCGGGCGATACAGCGAAGAGCACGACGCGTACGGCTTCAAAGCGCAGTGGGGAGACTCCGAAGTCGTCGGATCAGGCCCGACCGCCGAGTCCGCAGCAGAAGCGTTCCTCTTCCAACTCGCCATGCTCGACCAACTCGCCGCGTGGCGGGAACAGATAGCCGACCTCACCAGCGAAGACCTCGTACATGACGTGGAAGACTGGCTCCACCGGCAAAACCTCGACGAATGATCGTCACGGGCTTCATATTGCGCGTTCGACGGTCATTCGATGCCGAGCGGTCAGGCGGGGCCGTATGGGCTGGGTGAGGATCGTGGTGGTCGCCCTAGCATTGGGGGTCGTCAAGAGTCTTCGGGGTTCTTCGTCGCGGGCCTCGGCGAAACCGCAATCTGTCACCGCGTCTGTCCTGGGTGAACCGAAACCTGCATCTCGTCTCGCTCCTGCTTGGCGCAGGGCGGCGCGAAACGCTAGTTCTTGGTTGCGGTTGAGTTGGATCGGCGCACGGTCCATGCTTTTGCTCGCCGCTTATCTCGGCGGTGTCGGGCTTGCGACAGGCGGATTCATCTGGCTGTTGGAGTCTTCAACCGGGGCGTTGGAGCGCCAGGGCGCGGGGCCGCGCCCTGACCGGTGGGCGGTCGCTGGTTGGTGGGCGTTGACCGCTCTCGCGGGTGTTTTCGCGGTGGGGATTTTGCTGGCGCTGTTCCGGGCGATCCCGGTCCTATGGGCGGTTCATGCGATCCTCCGGAAGGAGGCGTCACCGGAGCGGCGGCACACGTTGGCGTCGGTGCGACTCGCCCCTGTCTGGCGCGCTCTGAAAGGGTTCGTCGCCATGCTGGCCGCGTCTCTGCTGGGCGCCTACTTCGGGTTGTCCGTCGCCCATGCCCGTGAGGCGCAGTCCGATCTGCGACACACCGTGTTCCTGGCTTTCGCGATCTTCTTCGCCATCTGGATGGCCGTATGGATTCGGCTCGGATCGCATTGGCAGAACGATTTGGGGAAGATGGAAGAAGCAGCACGGGTGAAAGCCGTGCGCGACGCTTTGGACTCTTGGGTGGACCGCGACGAGGGGCGAGTGGGTCGGTGGCTCTTCGCTCCTTCGCCCTCCTCGCGCGAAGCGTTGCTCGACTTCGCGGAAACACCGAAGACTGTGGGGACGGTCGCCGTGGTCGCGGTCCTCCCGCTCATTATCACCACGTTTGGGGAAGCCGTGGTCTTCGCCTTCCGCTCCTTCTTCTAACCGCGCACGCCCCCTCCTTCCGGGCCACAGACAGATAAGGAGCGCCGCCGTGAAGTTTGAGCAGCCTCGACACTGAGGAAAGCGGACCTTTAATACCGCTGATCTGGTGTGACCGCGCGATACGATCACAACCATGAACCAAGCAGACCAGGTTGATCTCTGGTCAACCGTCTCCAAGATGCTGGCGGTTTTAACCATCGGGCACACATCGGTGATGCTCGTGTCGAAGCTCTTCGGATTGTCGGAGTCCAAGATTCCGAAACTGGTTTCCAAGCTGGTCGAGTGCGGCGCGATGATGGCCCTAGTCACTGCGTCGGCACTGCTCGTCAGCACGTTCACCCGGTCTGACGGGAAAGTGAGCGACGAGGACGCCGTGCTGTTGCGCTCCACCAGCTACACCATCTCGCAGGCTCTCAAGCTCTACTACGTGTGCGCTGGCCTTGCATTCGTCACTTTCGCCCTTCTCTACCTCTGCTTCCGGCTCGCCAAGAACGGGCCAGGAACTTCGAAGCTGGGCGCTGCCTGGTTCTCGGGGATGATCGGAGTGGCCTTCACAGCGCTGCCCGCCAGCTACATGATCACAATGGCCTGCCCCGGTGTGCCCGAGAGAGAAACGTACTCCTGGGCAGGTTTGCTCGGGATCGTCCTCCCCCTGCCCATTATGGCGACGAGCCGGATCTTGACCTGGAGGAAGCAGCGCCCCGAGGTCGAGGAGTAGGGCATGATTGAAGTGTATTCACAGCGATTGCTTCGCCCAAAGCCGAGCCAAGGTCGAGACCGCTACCGAGTGGTGCAGGACTGAACTGGGCTTATTTCGCTCGATAGAAGGTTAGTACCACGTTGTCGTCGCTCGTGGGGCTGGGGCTTCGGTCGAAATATATCCAGCCTTCGCGGGCTTGCTCCTTGATCTTGGCTTCGGCTCCGATGGAACCCCAGCCGCCTTTCTTCGGGATGTCGAGCGATTTCCACTTGTAGCGGGCGTCGCCCGCGAGAACCTGTGATGTCATTCCGGCACTCCTAGTTTGTGTTTTTATTCATGTTAACTAATAATATACGGTCTAGGGGATGTCGCGCGCCCGCGTGGTGGTCTGCCGCTCGGCCTCGTCGGCTGCGGCACGGAGCTTGCGCGCTGACTCGTGGTCCCCGCGCTGTCCCATCATGTTCGCGAAGCTCCGGGCTGTGTCCGGGGAGGCCATGTTCGCGGAGGTGTAGACGAAGAGTTCGGCGGCGTCGGTGATGACCACGACACCGCCCCGCGCATACGCCTCGACCATCACGCGTATCGCCCGATCAGTGCCCCAATGTCCATCGTGCCGCGCCATTCGTCGTCTGTGGTGCGCCCAGTGACGTGCCACCTGAGCTCGCGACCGGAGAACACCAGTGTTTCATCTCACACGTCAATACTGGTACATCCAGTCGAAACCGACCGGTGATTCGCTGCGTACATTATCCATCACGTCCGAGTCGACTAGATCGTCTAGCTTATATCGGCGGCCTGAGAATTGACCGCCTTCTGGA
This sequence comes from Segniliparus rotundus DSM 44985, assembly GCF_000092825.1. Lineage (NCBI taxonomy): Bacteria > Bacillati > Actinomycetota > Actinomycetes > Mycobacteriales > Segniliparaceae > Segniliparus > Segniliparus rotundus. Next base: position 903,537 of record NC_014168.1, read on the forward strand.
TCAGGGTCCGTGAGCCGCAGCCCATCGGCGAGCGGTTTGAGCGTGGGATCATTGATAGCCAGTTTCTGCCATAAGGATCCGATGAACTTTGTCAGAGGAGAAAGCGCCTCAGCCTCGTATTTTCTCCGCATGCCAGATATTGCTATTGTCTCGCGTCCTAAGAAAAATTCCAATGCAGGGTGTGTGGTTAGATACTTTTCCGTCAGGACAGCGGTCTTTCGGCTCCAGCAGCCAGCATCAGCCACACATATGAAATCCAAGCCCTCGCGCGGCGACCGAGGAATAGTCTTGTCATTCTCATCTACCATATCTTTGATTTTAGTAGCAGCATTTTCTGATTTATTCCACGTGGAAGATTGGGCTAGGAGCCCGTAAAACACAGGAGGGGCGAGATAGTGCCTGAGCGTGTGGTCGCGTATCTTCATGCCGCGACGGAGTTGCGCGGCATTCTCAAATGCTTGGGCGATGGAATCTTTGGTTAGGGTTCGTTTGACACTGAAAGCTGCAGCTACGCCGGAGGCTAGAACATCCGATTTGCTACGTAACGATTTAGGATAATGGGGGTGAAAAACAACAATGTCCGTCTCTTTTGTCTTCGCTGGCCCGTCCTCAGTTTCAAGAAGCAGATATTTTCGTGTGTCAATCCCATACTGCGGAGGTAGCCAAGCTGAAAGCACCTCCAGCCACTTCGCTTCTACCCGATGTCCGACCTCTTGGATATGCTCCGACTTTCCGGCCATTTCCTGTTCGCCTTGATATGTTTCTAAGATAGAGCGGTTTAGTTCCTCAAGCCATTTGTGATGTTCAGAATTCATACTCAGCATGGTATCCAAGTTTGAGGAGGCGTAGACGAACAGCTAGGTTGCGTTCGTCATGACTACGACACCGCCACACGTCATCGGGTTGGGACTGGCGGGCGACCTGGGTCGGGATCGCCCGACTCAGGCCCCCCCAGATCGCAGCAGCCTCCTCCTTGACCTCCTCCGGGGTCGCGCTGTCGAAGTCGTGGAGGACCAACCATTCACGGATAGTCTCCTCAACGATCATGTGCAGATCGAGGACGATGCTCGGTGGACAGGAATCAGTCATGAGCTGATGATGGCATGTCGGGCTGGCAGTTTTGGGCCGAGTTCTCAGCCTTGTTTCCGCTGGCGGGGGTGTGGTTCTGGTGAGCACATTTTGAGCACAAACTTCGATCAACAACCCTAAGAAATCCGGGGTTTCAGCGGGTATGCGTGGGTTGTTGAGCTTGTGTTATGGCGCTCGCCTGGAACGCGGGTTGGGTTAACAGCCCTCAGGGGTTCAAATCCCCTATCCTCCGCCCGAGCGGTCCCCGTCCCGATCAGGACGGGGGCCGCTCGATTTTTTGTCAGCAGGGAATCGTTGTCGAGCCCGTTTGAACGCATTGCGAGCAGGGCCCGCCGAGCGCTCCGGCCACGGTCTCCAGCTCGTCGGTGAACCGGCCCGAGTCAGGCCACTGGGACGTGGCGCGCGAGGAATCCGATCTGGTCGGTGACGATCCCGTCGAAGTGCGGCTCCAGGTACGGCTCGAAGTGGGCGCAGTCGTAGGCCTTGATCTCGCCGTTGGGGATGCGGGCCGCGGCCCTCTCGGCCTTGGCGTACGGGGTGACGTCGTCGTAGCGGGCGAGTTGGACCAACGTCGGCGCGGTGATTTTGGGAGCGGTCCGTCCCGGCGAGTAAAACGGCACGCGCAGGGCGATGCGGGCGGCGACGTCGTTCTGGGCCAGCAGTTCCTCGCGTTTGTCCCCGGCCATCCTCATGGCGGGCTCATAGGAGCCGGGCGAGGTCATCATCGCGAGTTCGCCGGGTTGTCCGACCACCTTGACGCGATGCGGCGGCCGGCCGAACCAGGCGCCGACCTGGTCGCGCACGCCCGCGATCAGCAGGCGGGGGAGGATCTTCGGGGATTGCGCGAAGACCGAAGCCAGTCCCGTGACGTGCGGCACCTGCACGATGGCGGCGGCGAGATCGTGGTCGTGGGCGGCCAGGTCCAGCACGTGGCCGCCGCCGAACGAAGAGCCCCAAGCGACCACGCGACGGGAGTCGATGTTGTCGAGGCCGCGGGCGTGGGCGATGGCCGCCCGCCAATCGGCGTGCTGGCGCCCGATGTCGAGCAGGCGGCGGGGTTGGCCTTCGCTGGAGCCCCAGTGCCGATAGTCGAACACGAGCGCGGCGTAGCCGGCCTCGGCGAACCGTGCGGCGTAGGCGTCCAACCGCAATTCGCGGAACGCGCCGAAGCCGTGGGCCAGCACGACGATGGGCGGTTTCTGCGCGCCATCCGGTCGATACAGCCACGCGGCGCACAGCGCGCCCTCGGACGGGAACGTGATGTCGTGTCGCGCGTAGCGGTGTTGCTGCCCCATGGGCGCTCCTTCATCGGGGAGAGTAAGGTGGACGGTGTCTTGAACGGTATTCAAGAAATGATAGCAGCATCTTGAACGGCATTCAACACGGTGTGGCACAGACAATCTGCGGAAGGACTTCATGGCGCGCAACAAACGCCCGCAAGACGCCGACGAGAAGCGCGCGGAAATCGTGGCAGCAGCTCGGCGGCTGTTCGTCGACATCGGCTACGACGCCACGTCGATGAGCCGGCTCGCCCAGCAGGCGGGCGTGGCGCCCAACACCATCTACTGGTACTTCCGCGACAAGGACGACGTGCTCATCGCGGTCCTGAACGCCGTCGTGGCCGACGCGTGGTCGCAGTACCAAGGCGTCGCCAGCGAGCCGATCGCGGCCCGCATCCTTTGGTTGGTGCGCCAACTCACGCAGATGAGCCGCCTGGTGAACACAGTCCATGCCCGCGTCGAGCACTCACCGGCCCTCGCCGAATGGCACCACAACTTCCATCTGCTCACCGAGGGCCTGTTCCGCCACGAATTGGAGAGCCTCGGAGTCCCGACCGAGACCCTGGACGCGGAGGTGATGATCGGCGTCTTCGTTGTCGAAGGGCTCCTGACGCACGATCAGGACGAGGAGCAACAACGTGCCGTCTGCGACGTCCTCGCCGCACGCTGGAGCTCGGCGGGGCCGCCCACGCTTGATCGAGCGCCTGGACTTCCCGGCGCTGGCGCTCCGTCGCCAGGAGGTTCGCTCGCACAAGAGGATTTGTGACACGACGAGCGCCGAAGCCTCGGCCGCCGCAGGAGGCTCCGCACTCGGCCGGGCAACTGCTATATCACCGAACCATCACAGCCGTGTGTTGCACGAGTGAACCAAGTGCCTGCTGGGATTAGGCTGTCCGGGTGACGACGAAGACCAGCTCCAGGGCACAGAGCCGCTCTCGGGGAAAGAGCGCTCCCGCTGCCAGCCGCAAAAGCGCCCCGACGCGCCGAAATTCCGCCGCTGCCAGAAAACCTTCGGGCCAAGGCAATGGGATGAAGGTCGCCGCCGGGCTGGGCAAGGGGATCAGCGCCGGGTTCTCGCTCTTGGCAAGAGGCTTGGGCTCCACTGTGCGCGCGATCGGGCCCCGGGACGAGGGCCTGCTGGCCGATGCGGGGCAGGAGGGTTTCGCGGAAACTGGCGACAACAGGCACGAGGACTTGGACGTCTACGGCGATGCGCGCCAGCCGCAGCGCCACCCGGGGCATCATCGCGACGGCGTCGCCCTCGCCCTGCTCGGCGTCTCCGCGGTGCTCGCCGGAAGCCTTTGGTCGCAGGTCGGCGGCCCGGCGGGCGCATTGGTCGCCTCCTTAGTCCGGGCAATCGTCGGCTCCGCCGCGAATATTCTGCCGATCCTGCTCGGCGTGCTCGCCATCGTGCTGTTGCGCCGTGAGCCCAACCCCCAGTCCCGCCCCAGGCTCGTCCTCGGTTCCGCCCTCGTCGCCGCGTCGGTCCTCGGGTTGTGGCACCTGATCTCCGGCGCGCCGCAGACCCCAGAGGGCCGGGCGCGGGCAGGCGGCTTCCTGGGCTCTGCGTTCGCCGGTCCGCTCGCCGACGGTTTCTCCTCCTGGGTGGCAGGGGCAGTGCTCCTGCTTGTGGGCGCTTTCGGGGCGCTCATCATCAGCGGGGCGACCGTCCGGGAGCTCGCGGCGACCGCGCAGTCCCGATTGTCGCAGCTGCCCAGCCCCGCCGTGTCGCGAGACCGGGAGGAGTGCCTGACTGTGGATCAGGACGTTTTGGACTGTGCTCCGGACTCCGGCGAAGCCGATGAGTTCGACGTGCCGTTCCCGAACACGGAGGCCGCCGAGGACGAGGAAGAACGCATTCCCAGGCCGAGGGTGCGACAGCGCAAGCCGCAAGCCGAACTGGAATCGGCGGCGGAGCCGGTGGCCGAGGTCGTGCCGCCAGCGGCCGCGCCGCCCGCCGTCGAGGCTCAGGGCCGTCAGCTCGAGCTTCCCGAGCCCGCCCCGCAGCCCGGCGACTACATCCTGCCCTCCGCGCGAGTCCTCAAACTCGGCGAGCCGCCGAAGAAGCACAGCGCCGCGAACGATGTGATGATCAAGGCCATCGACGGCGTGTTCCAGGAGTTCAATGTGAACGCCAAGGTCACCGGCTACACGCGGGGCCCGACCGTCACCCGCTACGAGGTCGAGCTCGGACCTGCTGTGAAAGTCGAGAAGATCACCAACCTCACCCGCAACATCGCCTACGCGGTGGCCACGGACAGCGTGCGCCTGCTCGCCCCGATCCCCGGCAAATCCGCCGTCGGCATCGAGGTGCCGAACACCGACCGCGAGATGGTGCGCCTCGGCGACGTGCTCGCCTCGCCGAACGCGCGCCAGGAGCGCCACCCCCTGGTCATCGGACTCGGCAAAGACATCGACGGCCAGTTCGTCACCGCCAACCTCGCGAAGATGCCGCACTTGCTCGTCGCGGGCTCCACCGGCTCCGGCAAGTCCAGCTTCGTGAACTCGATGCTCGTCTCCCTGCTCATGCGGGCCAAGCCAGAGCAGGTGCGCCTGATCCTCGTGGACCCCAAAATGGTCGAGCTCACCCCGTACGAGGGCGTGCCGCACCTGATCACACCCATCATCACCGAGCCCAAGAAAGCCGCGGCGGCGCTCGCGTGGCTCGTGGAGGAGATGGAGCAGCGGTATAAAGACATGCAGGTGAACAAGGTCCGCCACATCGACGACTTCAACGCCGGGGTGCGCGAGGGCCGGATTGTCACCCCGCTCGGCTCGGAGCGCGAGATGCGCCCGTACCCGTACATCCTCGCCATCGTCGACGAGCTCGCGGACCTCATGATGACCGCGCCTCGGGACGTGGAAGAGGCCATTGTCCGGATCACGCAGAAGGCCCGTGCGGCGGGCATCCACCTGGTGCTCGCCACGCAGCGGCCCTCGGTGGACGTGGTCACCGGCCTCATCAAGACGAACGTGCCGTCCCGGCTCGCCTTCGCGACCTCCTCGCTCACCGACTCCCGCGTCATCCTCGACCAGCCGGGGGCGGAGAAGCTCATCGGCATGGGCGACGGCCTTTTCCTGCCGATGGGGGCGAACCGGCCGCAGCGTCTGCAGGGCGCCTACATCTCCGACGAAGAGATCGCGGCGGTCGTCACAGCGGTCAAGGACCAGGCCGAGCCGGAGTACCACGAGGGCGTGACCAGCGCGCAGAGCGTCGCCTCGAACGCGGGGAAGGCCGACGCGGAGCCGTCTGGCGACCTCGGGCCTTTCCTGCAGGCGGTGGACTTGGTGGTGCGCAGCCAGCTCGGCTCCACCTCGATGCTGCAGCGCAAACTGCGGGTCGGGTTCGCCAAAGCGGGCCGCCTGATGGACATGATGGAGAACCACGGCGTGGTCGGGCCTTCAGAAGGGTCCAAGCCCCGAGAGGTCCTGTACAAGCCCGAAGAGCTCGAAGAGCTGCTTTCGCACCTGGGCAGCCTGCCGCCGGAAGCGTTGGACTGATCGTCGGCTTCCACCAGGCCGTCTCCGCCCGCCGCCGGGCCGCGCGGATAGTGCGCTTCTTCGCGGGTGCCTCTCGGCTTTCCTGCGGCTAGGTTTCGCGGGTCCGGCGCAGTGAAGCGAGCAATCCGCCTAGAACCAGGACAACTGGGACGGTGATCTGCCAGATGCTCAGGAGGAGCCACCACGAGTACAGGAAGACGCAGAAAAACCAAAGGCCGAGATAGTTCGGCGGGCTCGATTTCCCATGCGCCTGGATGGCGAACTCGACAGCCAGGATCGTGCCGAGTAGCAGGCAGGACGCGGTGGCGATGCCAACGATGCTCCAGAAGAGGCGCCATAGGTCTGGTCTGACGAAATGAAATCGGGTCAATGTCCAGTCCTCATCGTCGGAATCGCACCTTTTGAGGGGTCGGAGAGCTGCGTGGTGTTCTCGGTGAAGGGGTCGCCCTCGAACGGGTTGGCGCTCTCCAACTCCCACTGCCATTTCGGAATCGGCATGACCGGCGGGATGCCCGGGTCGCCCACGGGGTGATGTTTGCCGAGGTTGAACCCAGGCCCCCACTCGCTGCCCGACACGGCGGGCGTCCATTGCAGCTGCGCTGTCGGATGCCCATCGCGGTACTGATAGGTCTCCATGCTCGGGTACACCGTGGCGTTCCCCCCGAGACCGACCGTGCCGTCCGCGTGCGGTGAGAGTGTGATCCGCCCGTTGACGGTGAACCCCGCGCCCGCCGCGAGACCGGGCTCATAAGGATCTCGGGCGTTGTAGTCAATGGTGAGCCTACCGTCCGGGGCGACGGCGGCGTGGACCTGGGGGACGGCGACTTGCGCGCCGCTGTCATGCCCTTCCGACTTCACGGACGGGTTCTGCCGAGTGACGACGATCCCGTGCTCGTAGTCAACAAACACGGAAACGCGCGAGGCTTCCGCGTCGGCGTCGGCGTTGGCGTTCGGGCCACGGTTATCGCCCAGATTCGGCACTCCGGCTTTCCCGTTGAGCGCATCGGTGCCGTCTCCAGCGTTCCACACCCAGCCAGCAGGAATGAACAGGTTGGTTCGCACGACGCCTTTGCCGGGTTGCGGGGGGAATCGGCCCGCGACGATTTGCGGGGGCACGCCGTGGTTCTTCGGGTCGTAGCTGTGCGGGTCGAGCGCCGCCGCCATCTGCCAGTCCGTCTCGGTGACCGGCGCGTGCCCGTAGAGCTGCGTGTACGCTGCGATCTGGTTCTGGGTTCGCTCGTTGTTGGTGTCGTGGGCGGGGGCTTGCTCGAAGTCCCCGGAGCCGTTGCCGAACACGTCGTTCATCGCCTCGCGCTCTTTGTCGAGCGCGGCTTTCACTTTGTCGTTGAGGTCTGTCGCGTCTTGGAGGACTTGTTTGATCTGGTCCGCGATCTGCGCGCCCATCTCTTTGCGGCGTTGGGCGTCGTCGGCGCTCATGCCGGGAGGCACCCCGCCGCTGTAGGGGTCGAGCAGTTCACCGTGTTGGCCGAGTGTGAACTCGTAGCGCTCCGCGAGGCTTTGCGCCTCCGCCGCGCGCTGCTTGATCTTCGTCAGGGCTTCGGGGGTCTCGGTGAACAGGGTTTTCAGCCGCTCGCAGGAGGCGGTCATGTCGCTGAAGTGCGCGATCTTGCTTTTGAGGTCTTCCGTCGCAGCGTCGGTCGGTTGCCCGTGCGAGTTGCTCTCGATGTCGGTGACTTTGCGCTGGAGGTCTTCCGCCATCGCGCGGTAGGCGGACTCTTTCGCGAGGAGCTTGCCCACCACCTCGTCGGAGGCGGCGGGGTGCCAGGCGTCGAGTTCGGACAGCTCCAGCATTGCGCCTCCTTCCGCCTCGGTCGAGAATCCGCCGCAGTCTACCAACAACGACCGTTCTACAAGAATTGGAAGCAACGCCCATGACCTCGCCCGACTCGTTCCACCTCGACCCCGAGCAGTGGCGGGCGCATGGGACTGGCGTGGTCGATCTCGTGGAGGAGACCGCGCGCGCCACACGGGGCGCGCATTTCGACGATCCCGTCGCAGGGTTGCTCGTCAACAGCGCGAAGACTGCGTGGGAGGGGTTCGCGCAAAGCCACCAGGACGCGCACCACGCCCTCCTGGGGCGCACCACGAACACCGGCAATGCCCTGACCTCCACAGCGAATGAGCTGCAAGGCCAGGACGAAGACTCCGGCAGCGACATCCAAGCCGTCATCAACTGGTAAAGGCGCAAACAGCACGACACACAGCCCTGCTTGCGCCGGGATCATCACCGCCCGCGCGTGCGCTACTCTGGAAGAGCCCCGTCTGCGCGGGGCAATCGGAGGGGAGTATTCCCCAGCGGCGGTTTCGTCAGCACGGCTCTCGCGAGCCCGGAACCGCGGGCCGGGCCTGTGGCCCGACGGAAGAGACCTCCGGTGGTTTCTTCGCGCCTGCGGCATTGATGGATGCCGCTGCCGTACCCGCCGGAGGTTTGTGTGCCATCAACGCTCGTCTGGACGGTCACCGCCGTCCTGCTGCTCGCCCTCTTCGTGTTCGACTTCATCGGCCAGGCCCGAAAACCTCATGAGCCCTCCGCCCGCGAGGCAGCGGTGTGGTGCGGCGTCTATGTGCTCCTCGCTTTGGCCTTCGGCGCCGGTATGGCCGTGTGGTGGTCTGTCGGCCGTGCCACTGAATTCGTCGCGGGCTACGTGACGGAGCTGTCCCTCTCGGTGGACAACCTCTTCGTCTTCCTGCTCATCTTGAACAAGGGGCGTGTGCCCAGAGAGCACCAGCAGAAAGTCTTGCTGTTCGGGGTCGCCTTGGCGCTCCTCGCGCGGGCTGTGTTCATCTTCCTGGGGTCGGCGGTGATCGGGATGTTCAGCTGGACGTTCTATCTTTTCGGCGCGTACCTGGTGTATGTCGCGATCCGGCTCGCCGTCCAAAAGGAGGAGCCGAAGGAAGGAGCCCCGCCGCAACTGCTGCCAGAGGAAGAGCACCAACTGCACGGGGGCGGGAAGATGCCGCCGCAAGCCCAGGAGGAACCCGCGCGGGAGAGCTTCGTGGCGCGCCTTCTCGCCAAGACGCTGCCCACGACGAGCGATTTCCACGGCGGCAGGCTGTTCGCCCGCGAGCACGGGAAGCTCTTGGCCACGCCGCTCTTCGCCGCCCTTGTCACGCTCGGGTTCACCGATGTGCTCTTCGCCCTCGATTCCATCCCGGCGATCTACGGCCTCACCAGCGAGGCCTACATCGTGTTCACGGCCAATGCGTTCGCGCTCATGGGCTTGTTGCAGCTGTACTTCCTCGTCGGCGGACTCTTGGACCGGCTGGTGCACCTGTCCAAGGGGCTTTCTGCGGTCCTCGCGTTCATCGGCGTGAAGCTCATCCTCCACGCCGCGCATGAGAGCGGGGCCCATGTGCCGGAAATCTCCACGCCCCTCTCTCTCGCGGTCATTGCCGCAATGATCGCCGTCGCGGTGGCCGCGAGCCTCTTCGCGACCAAGAAGGCCGCTCGGCAAGGCGCGCGGCTGCCAGATTGAGCCGAGCGCCCGAGGCTGCTCTGGGCGCAGTTTCTCAGAGCACGAGCAACATGCGGGTGTTCCCGAGCGTGTTCGGCTTGATCGAGCTGAGGTCGAGGAACTCCGCGACGCCCTTGTCATAGGACTTGAGCATCTCTTCGTACACCTCGGGAGTGACCGGCGTCCCTTCGATCGGGGCGAATCCGTGCTTGCTGAAGAACGCCGTTTCGAACGTGAGCACGAAGAGTTTGCGCAGCTCCAGGTCTCGGGCGTGCTCGACCAACTGGCGCACCAGCGCGTGCCCGACGCCCTTGCCGTGCCAATCCGGACGCACCGCGACGGTGCGCAACTCGCCAAGGTCGCTCCACAGGACGTGCAAGGCCCCGCACCCGACGACGGCCCCGTTGTGCTGGGCGACCCAGAACTCCTGCACGGCTTCATACAGGGTGACGAGGTTTTTTTCGAGCAGAATCCGTCCAGCGTAAGCGTCCACGAGGGCCTTGATCGCCGGCACGTCGGAGACTCTCGCGCGGCGGACCGCCAAAGCTGCGGGGTGCATCCGAGCACAGTAGCGCAGGCGCAGCCTATTCTTGTGCGTGTGGTATCCGAGCGCACAGCCCCGCCGAGTTCCCTGAACTCCGCCAACGCCTTGACCGGCCTGCGCATCGCTGCAGTGCCGCTGTTCTTGGTCGTCCTTTTCACCAATGGCGGGCACCAACCGTCTTGGCGTTGGGTCGCGTTCGGCGTTTTTGTGGCGGCGTGTGTCACCGACCAGCTCGACGGGTATCTCGCCCGCCGTTTCGACATGGTGACCGAATTCGGCAAGTTCGCCGATCCGGTGGCGGACAAGGCGCTGATCGGCGCGGCCCTGGTCAGCCTCTCTGTGCTCGGAGACCTGTCCTGGTGGGCGACCGGCGTGATCGTCTTCCGCGAGGTCGCGGTGACCGCTCTGCGGGTGTGGGCGATCAAAGACGGCGTGGTCGCGGCCAGCGTGGGCGGCAAGATCAAGACGCTCGTGCAGGCGGTGGCCATCGGCCTGCACGTCGCCCCTTTGCCCAGGGCGTGGCATCCGCTCCTCGTGGCCTCCATGGCGGTTGCGGTCGTGCTGACCATCGCGACCGGCCTCGACTACGCTTGGCGCATTAGCCGTGGCAAAGCGCGCAAGAGGAGGCGAGTTGATGAGTGACCCGCTGGTCGCTTCGACAAAAGCGTGGCAGTTGGTCGCTCTGCTCGCCGCGCACGGGCAGACGGTGGCGACGGCGGAATCGCTCACCGGGGGGCTTTTGTCGGCGACGCTCGCCGGGGTGTCCGGGGCCTCCTCGGTGCTGCGCGGCGGCCTCGTGGTCTACGCGACGGACTTGAAGGCTTCGCTCGGGGGAGTGACGCCAGCGGTGCTCGAAGACCTCGGCGCGGTGTCTGCCCGAACGGCGACGGAGCTTGCGATCGGCGCGGCGCGGACCTGCGAGGCCACCTGGGGGATCGGGATCACCGGAGTGGCGGGCCCGGAGCCGCAGGAGGGCAAGCCGCCGGGGACCGTGCACATCGCGATCACCAGGGGCGAGAAGGGGCCCGTGGAAGTGTTGACGCCGCAGCTTTCCGGCGACCGCTGGGACATCAGGATCGGCTCGGTCAACGCCGCCATCGACGGTCTGCTGCAAAGGCTGTCCTGGATCTCTGGCAAAAACTGACGCGTCGGGCCGAACTGCCGCGTTGGGTCCGCGTCGCGCTTCTCGGGAACATTCCCAGTCGCTCGGGCGTTCACTCCAGAAGGCCTTTCAGTAGAATGAGGACCAGGTCCATTGTCGAGGAGGTCATATGACGATGCTGTTGCGAGAAGCGCTCGGCGCGAGTCTGCGCCAGTTACGTCTCGGCCAGCACAGGACGCTGCGCGAAGTCTCCAATCGCGCCAGCATGAGTTTGGGGTACCTTTCGGAGATCGAGCGCGGCCAGAAAGAGGCTTCCAGCGAGCTGCTCGCCGCTATCTGCGGCGCGCTCGATGTGCCGGTCCCCGATGTTTTGCGCCATGCGGGGGACATGATGGAGCCGGTCGCCGCCAACACCGCCCACACCATCAAGATGGTCATACCCGCGCCGGGGAAGGCTTCGCTCGCCGTCGCGTGAACGTCCTGAGCCCGCACGAAGTGCTGCTTTACGCGGCTAGAGTAACCTAAAGGGCGAGGACCCCTGAACTTCAACACGGAGGCAACGAAGGCAATGGCGAACCCGTTCGCGAAGGCGTGGAATTACTTCATCGCACTGTTCAACGCCAAAATCGACGAGAAAGCGGATCCGAAGGTCCAGCTGCAACAAGCAGTCGAGCACGAGCAGCGCAATCATCAGGCGCTCGCGCAGCAGGCCGCCGCGGTCATCGGCAACCAACGCCAGCTTGAGATGCAGCTGAACCGTCAGCTCGCCGACGTGGAGAAATACCAGGCCCAGGCCCGCCAGGCCCTCGTCATGGCCGATCAGGCCACCGCGAAGGGCGACGCGGCGGCCGCGCAGCAGTACACCAGCGCGGCCGAGGCCATCGCCACGCAGCTGGTCACCGCCGAGCAGAACGTCGAGAACACGAAGGCGATGCACGACCAGGCCTTGCAAGCGGCCGAGAAGGCGAAACAAGCCGTCGAGCAGAGCGCGCAACGCCTGCAGGGCTTCCTCGCCGAGCGCTCCAAGCTGCTCAGCCAGCTTGAGCAGGCGAAGATGCAGGAGCGCGTCGCCGCGTCCCTCAACCAGATGAACGAGCTCGCCGCTCCGGGCAACACCCCGAACCTCAACGAGGTGCGCGACAAGATCGAGCAGCGCTACGCCAACGCCTTGGGGGCGACGGAACTGCACGAGAACTCCGTCCAGGGCAAGATGGCCGAGGTGCAGCAGGCCACCATCCAGATGGCCGGACAGAGCAGGCTGGATCAGTTGCGGGCCTCCATCCGGGGCGACGCCCTGCCGGCTGGCTCCTCGCAGGCCGCTCCCGCCGCGCAGCCGGCTCCTGCTGCGGAACCTGGGCAGACGGCGTAATCCAGCCCTCGTGCGCGTCGCTGTCGTCGCAGGCCCGGACGCGGGCCATGCTTTGCCTGCGCTCGCGCTCAGCGGACGTCTGCGCGAAGCGGGCGAGGAAGTGCTTTTCTTCACCGGCGAGCGTTGGTTCGAACTCGCGACCAGCCGGGGTGTCCCGGTGCGCGAGCTGGTCGGTTTGGCCCTTGAGCCAGGGGAGCAGGATGTGGACGCGGGCAGGCGTATCCACGAGCGCGCGGCCCGAATGGCGGCGCAACTCGTCCAGTTGCTCGCCGATTTCCGCCCGGACCTTGTGGTCTCGGATGTGCTGACGGCAGGAGGAGCGCTCGCTGCGGAGCTTTTGGGCGTGCCGTGGGCCGAGCTTTCCCCGCATCCGCTGTATCTCCCTTCGCGCGGACTTCCTCCGATCGGCAGCGGTCTCGCGCCGGGACGCGGTGTGCTCGGCAGGCTCCGCGACACGGTCTTGCGCGCGCTCTCGGCACGAGATGTGCGGCGCGGCCTCGCGCAGCGCCGGGCGGCGCGGGAAGGGATCGGACTGCCCCCGGACGGCGTCGCGCCAGTGGTCCGGCTCATCGCCGCGCTTCCGGCGTTGGAGGTGCCCCGCCCGGATTGGCCTGACGAGGCTGTTCTCGTCGGCCCCATTCTTACCGAGGTCGCCCGCGAGGCGCTGCGGCCCCCGCCCGGAGACGGCCCGCTCGTGGTGCTCGCGCCCTCGACGGCGGCGCAGGCGGCGCCCGGGCTGCGCGAAGCGGCGATGCAAGCGCTCGGCCCCGCTGTGTTGGGGCGGCGGGTGCGCCTGGCGGTCTCTGCGTTCGATTGGACGGGGCCGCCGCTGCCGGATTGGGCGGTGGCCGGGGTCGGCAGGCAAGACCTGCTTTTCGCCCAGGCCGACGTGGTGATCTGCGGCGGCGGGCACGGCGTGCTCGCGAAAGCGTTCATGGCGGGAGCTCCAGCGGTCGTCGTGCCGGGCGGAGGGGACCAATGGGAGGTCGCCAAACGAGCCGAACGGCTCGGTTGCGCGAAGACGGTCCGCCCGCTGACTGTCCCCGCGCTCCGAGACGCGGTCGTGGACGTCTTGGACGATCCCGCCTTCCGGGTGGCCGCGCGCAAGGCGGGGGACACGGCGGCCGCGGCGGCCGATCCGGTCGTTGTGTGCAGGAGGGCGGTCTCATGCGCCTGAGGGAGTTCCACGCGAGGGTCCAAGAAGAGTTCGGGACGCAGTTCGGCGAAAGTTTGCTCCGCGACCATGTGCTGCTGGTCTTCGGCTGCACCGCGCTCGCGGCCATCGAGCGGGGCACAGATCCAAAACGTGTCTGGCAGGCGCTTTGCAAGGATTTCGACGTCCCCAAGCCTCGTTGGTAGCGCGCGGCGTGTCGCCGTCTGTTCGAACACCCGTTCCGTTACGCTGGTTTTCGCTCCCGCAGGCGAGGCTTGCGGCCCGAAATTGTCAGTGCCCCTTCGTATGGTTGCGAGGACAGCTGAGAGAGTCGGGAAGCCGGCTGGTTGAGGAAGGAAGACCATGGCGCAAGCATTGGATAGGAACAAGGCGCTCGAACTTGCTTTGTCCCAGATAGACAAGAGTTTCGGCAAAGGCTCGGTGATGCGTCTCGGCGACCAGGCCAGCCAGCCCATCGCCGTGATCCCGACCGGGTCCATCGCATTGGACGTCGCGCTCGGCATCGGCGGCCTGCCCAAGGGCAGGGTCATCGAGATTTACGGACCAGAGTCCTCCGGCAAGACGACGGTCGCCTTGCACGCCGTCGCCAACGCGCAGGCGGCGGGCGGCGTGGCCGCGTTCATCGACGCGGAGCACGCCCTCGACCCCGAGTACGCCAAAAAGCTCGGCGTGGACACCGAGAACCTGCTGGTGTCGCAGCCGGACACCGGCGAGCAGGCGCTGGAGATCGCCGACATGCTGATCCGCTCGGGAGCGCTCGACATCATCGTCATCGACTCGGTGGCGGCCCTCGTGCCGAAGGCCGAGATCGAAGGCGAGATGGGCGACAGCCACGTCGGTCTTCAGGCCCGGCTCATGAGCCAGGCGCTGCGGAAGATGACGGGCGCGTTGAACAATTCTGGGACGACGGCCATCTTCATCAACCAGCTGCGCGAGAAGATCGGCGTGATGTTCGGCCCGACCGAGACCACCACCGGCGGCAAGGCGCTCAAATTTTACGCTTCGGTGCGGTTGGACGTGCGCCGGATCGAGACGCTGAAAGACGGCACCGAAGCGGTTGCCAACCGCACTCGCGTCAAGATCGTCAAAAACAAGGTCGCGCCGCCGTTCAAGCAGGCCGAGTTCGACATCATCTACGGTGCGGGCATCAGCCGCGAGGGGTCGATCATCGACCTCGGTGTGGAGCACGGCCTGATCCGCAAGTCTGGAGCCTGGTACACCTACGGCGACGAGCAGCTCGGGCAGGGCAAGGAGAACGCCCGCAAGTTCTTGATCGCCAACCCGGACAAGGCGGAAGAGATCGAGATGTTGTTGCGTGACAAACTGCAGATCGGCGTGCAGGTGAGCGAAGACGACCTGGCCCCTGTCCCCGTTGACTTCTGACTTGATCCGCGAGGCTGTCCCGGACGGCGGGGCTCGGCGAAGCCAACAGGCCCGCGATGTGTGCCTGCGCCAGCTGACCGTCCGGGCTCGCAGCCGCGCCGAGCTTGACCGAAAACTTGTCGAGAAAGGTTTCGAACAAGAGGTCCGGGCCGAGGTTCTGGACCGATTGGCCGAGGTCGGCCTCATCAACGACCGGCAGTTCGCCGAGAACTTCGTGAAAAGCAAGCACGAGGGCAACGGGAAGACAGGTGTCGCGTTGGCGCACGCGATGCGTCAACGCGGGCTCGCCGAAACCGATGTGGAGGCTGCTCTCGAGCAGATAACCCCAGAGCAGCAGGAAGCCAAAGCTCGAGAGCTGGTACAGAAGAAACTGCGCGGCGCCGTCGACCCTCGTGATCAACGGCTCGTCGTCCGCTTGGTCGGCATGCTCGCCCGACGGGGCTACGGCTCCGGTCTCGCCCTTCGAGTGGTCCGCTCGGAACTCCAGGTTTTCGCGGCGGAATAGTCCGTCAAGCGGCCACGCCCCTCGGATGCGAAGCTCAAGAAGCGTCGCTGCTGACGGGATAGAATTGCTTGTACCAGCGCCGCAAGGCTTTGATCCCGTTCTCGTGCGGCAACATCACCGGGCGCGGCTGATGGATCTTCATGTCCCAGATCCGCATTTCGTGGCGAACCTCGGGGAAGGCGAGCCGTTTGAACAAGAACTTGTACAGCGGCACGAGGAAGGGCGCCTTCGCAGGCTTGCGAAGCAGGTACAGCATGCGGATCTCGCTGGTCGTGTCATCGACGGGAGTTGTCAGCGCGATTGCGGTCACGGACAGCGCGCGGCCGTGCGTGCGAACAACCATCACACCGGGCCCGTACATCGAGCAGTCGAAGGTGTTGTCGAGTTCAAAGCCCAGCACGCTGCGCCGAATTCTCCCCCGCAACTCGGCGAACGGCCCGTCTGGCTGCAAGTTCTGAATCGGCGGTTCGCTTTGTTTGTGGATGTAGTGGAAATGCGACTCGTCCACGATGTTCTCGCGCATCTCCTGGATGTGCACTCGAACGCGAACTCGGTCGTCAATAGGGCTCGCGAACTGATGCGACACCGTCTCAGGGATTGGTTTGGGCTCCCAGGCAGGTTCGCCGGGACCCACGTACACGAAGATCAGCCCGCTGTGCTCAAGGACCGGCAGTCCGGCTATGGAAACCTTCGGCGTCCGCTGCGAGAAGGGGGCGAGCACGCACGCCCCCTGCGCGTCGAACCGCCAGCCATGGAAGGGGCATTCCACCGTGCCGTCCACCAGTTTTCCCCCGCCGAGATGCGCGCCGTAATGGGGACAGTAGGCGTCGCGGACAGTGGCTTTTCCGTCCGGCCCTCGGAAAGCGATCAGCGCTTTTCCGAAATAGTGCAGGCTCGCCAACTTGTTCCGGGGAAGCTCCTTGCTGCGCAGCACCGCATACCAGCCGAACGGGACGAAAGGCATCGGGTACGTGTCCGCTTGAGCATCCCGGACGACCGACGAAGGATGGAAGATGGCTTTTGGCCGGGCTGGCATCGCCAAACTTTAACATCAGTGACATCTCAGGAACTTGGTCGCCGTCCAATGATTTGAAAATGTCAATCCGAGTCAGGCCCGGGGTGACGCCGTGCGCGGAGCCCGTTTGGAGCGTCTCTGATCTTCTTGAACGCTGGTTTTTGAGAGCTTCAGTATGCTGTGAAGCATGGCGTGTCAGCCTTGGAGCACAGATCTTCTCGTCGTCGGCGCTGGTCCTGCGGGTTCTTCTGCTGCGGCGTGGGCAGCCCGCGGCGGGCGGGAAGTGTTGCTCGTCGACGCGGCGGTCTTTCCGAGGGACAAGACCTGTGGTGACGGGCTCACCCCGCGCGCGGTGAAGGAATTGGCAGCGCTGGGCTTGGGGGATTGGGTCCGAAGCCGCGTCATGGTCCAGAGCCTCGTGTTCGCGGGCGCGGGTAAAGAGGTCGAGCGGTTCTGGCCGCGTGGGAGTTTTCCGAGTTACGCGAGCGCGGTGCCCCGGACTGTGTTGGACGACCGTCTCCGTGAGCTTGCAGTCGCGAGCGGGGCGCGGATGCTCCAGGGGGAGAAAGCGGTGGATGTCGAGAGCGACGGCGACCGGGTGCTGGCAGTGGTCCTCAACACGCCGCAGGGGATTCGGCGAATCCGCTGTCAAAAGTTGATCGTTGCTGACGGCTCTCGGTCCACCGTGGGCACGGCGTTGGGCCGCGTTTGGCATCGCAACACCCCGTACGGGGTGGCGGTCCGCGCGTATATGCCCTCCGAGCATGCCGAAAGGCAGAAGATGGTCTTGCATTGGGACGCGGTGCAAAACGATCAGGGCAGGGCCGAGCTCGGGTATGGCTGGGTTTTCCCGCTGGGCGAGGCAAGCGGGCGGGCGAACATCGGCGTGGGGCGTATAGCCGTCGCTCCCGAGCAGCGGGTCGGCGGCCTTCGCTCCCAGCTGGTCCGACACGCAGCACGCCTTCGCGGTCGGTTCGGCCTCTTCGGCGAACCAGATCAGTTCGCGTCCGCGCTGCTGCCCCTCGGCGGCGCGGTCACCGGGGTGTCGGGGCGGAACTGGATGCTGGTCGGGGACGCAGCCGGGTGTGTCTATCCGCTCAACGGCGAGGGCATCGATTACGCGCTCGAGACGGGGCGGCTGGCCGCCGCCCAGCTCGGGGCCGAGGACTTCGCAGAACTTTGGCCAA
The DNA here is from genome assembly GCF_000092825.1 of Segniliparus rotundus DSM 44985. Classification (NCBI taxonomy): domain Bacteria; kingdom Bacillati; phylum Actinomycetota; class Actinomycetes; order Mycobacteriales; family Segniliparaceae; genus Segniliparus; species Segniliparus rotundus. Next base: position 921,162 of record NC_014168.1, read on the forward strand.
ACCTTCTTCGGACGCGATTCGGCGCGGAGTTCTCCCTGGCCCGACGAATGCTGGGCGTCGTGTCGGATCCTGGACGCTTCAGGGCCGCGATGGGTGCTGCGTTTCGGCTCCCCCCCAGACTGTCAGAGGCAACCATGCTCAGGATCGCTTCCAACTTGGTCTCCGAGGAGGACCATGATCTGATCGCGTGGATCTCGCGAAAGGCGGGCGCCCTGTCGCGGCGATACGACCGCGAACCGCTCTTCGGGGCACATCCGATGTGATCCGCCCGTGAAATGCCAGTTCGATCAGCCCGGTCCGACGGCCCGGTCCGCCGCTGTGCGCGCGAAGCCCTCTCGAGGGTGACCGCGACCATGGTCATGCCCTCCTCGGCGGGAGAAGTCATCACGCCGTGGGCTTCTCCCGCCGTTGTGGGTCCAACGCCGAAGTCGGCTCGCCGAAAAGCGTGCCTTCCGGGTCTATCGCGAGGGCCCGCGCGATCGCGACGCGTTGTTGCTGCCCGCCGGAGAGCTGCGCCGGACCCGTGCGCGCTTGTTCGCCCCCGTGGCCTCGATCATTGGCGAGGATGTCTCTGCCATGCGCGCGCTGCCGTTTTTGGCCGAAACCTGCGTCCACGAGTACCCTTGTTCCGTGCCCGAAGACCACCCAGCGAACCGGACGTACGAGTTGCGCACGTTCGGTTGTCAGATGAACGTGCACGACTCGGAGCGCCTCGCGGGCCTTTTGGAGGCGGACGGGCACGTCAAAGCTGAGGATGGCGCCTCGGCGGACGTGGTCGTGTTCAACACCTGCGCCGTGCGGGAGAACGCGGACGACCGGCTGTACGGGACGCTCGGCCATCTGCGGCCGATCAAGGAGGCGAACCCCGGCATGCAGATCGCGGTCGGCGGCTGCCTCGCGCAGAAAGACGGGGACACAGTGCTGCGCAGGGCCCCGTGGGTGGACGTGGTGTTCGGCACCCACAACATGGGGTCGTTGCCCGCGCTTTTGCGGCGCGCGCGGCACAACCAGGCAGCGCAGATCGAGATCGTGGACTCGCTCCAAGCCTTCCCGTCCACATTGCCGAGCAAGCGCGACTCGCTGCACGCCGGCTGGGTTTCCATCGCTGTGGGCTGCAACAACACCTGCACGTTCTGCATCGTCCCCTCGTTGCGCGGCAAGCAGCTCGACCGCGCGCCGCAGGAAATTGTCGCCGAGGTCCGCGCCTTGGTCGCCGAAGGCGTGCTGGAAGTGACGCTTTTGGGCCAGAACGTGAACGCCTACGGCTCCTCGTTCGCGGATCCGGCTCTGCCCCGCGACCGGGGCGCGTTCGCGAAGCTCCTGCGTTCGATGGGCGAGATCGAAGGACTTGAGCGGGTGCGTTTCACCTCGCCGCATCCGGCTGAGTTCACCGAGGACGTGGTGCTCGCGATGGCTGAGACCCCGAACGTTTGCCCGCATCTGCACATGCCGCTGCAATCCGGATCCGACCGGGTCCTCAAGGCGATGCGCCGCTCGTACCGCTCCGCAAAATACCTCGGGATCGTGCGCCGGGTGAGAGAACTGCTGCCGGACGCGGCGATCACCACGGACATCATTGTCGGTTTCCCCGGCGAGACGGAAGAGGATTTCCAAGCGACTCTCGACGTGGTCGCCCAAGCCCGGTTCGCGAGCGCCTACACCTTCCAATACTCCAAGCGGCCGGGGACTCCGGCCGCCGAGCTGCCCGACCAGATCGACAAGGAGGTCGTCGCGGAGCGTTACCAGCGCCTCGTGGAGTTGCAGGAGCGGATCTGCTTGGAGGAGAACGAGCAGCAACTGGGACGTGAGGCCGAGCTGCTCGTGTCCGCGCCGCACGAGGGCAAAAAGAACGCGCAGACCTCGCGCCTCTCCGGGCGCAGCCGCGACGGCAGGCTCGTGCACTTTCTGCCGCCCGAGGGCGCGCAGCTGCGCCCCGGCGACTTCGTCCGCGTCCGGATCGCCCACGCCGCGCCGCATCATCTGATCGGGGAGGCCGTGGCGGGGTCGCACCGGCCCACAACAGCGGGCGACCGGTACAGTCGCTCCCAGGCTCTCGAAGAGCCGCCCACGAACAAAAGCGCCGGGGTGTCCCTCGGTCTGCCTTTGATGCCCGCTCGGTGAGCGCCCAGGAAGGAAACGCTGTGTCCAACCCGTCGATTGGCCGTCCCGGCGCCGAAGATCCGTTTGAGAAGATGCGTTTCCGGCCCGCGGGACAGGGCCCCAGCGCTGCGGAGCAGAACCCGAGCCCGCACAGCCGGCAGCCCGAGTCCGCGCCTTCGGGCCATGTTGCGCCTTCGTGGGGCTGGCAGCAGCACTCGTTCCCCGCGCCTGACCCGCATCAAGGGTTCCCGCCGTCGCATCAGCACGCTCAACAGGCTCCCGCTCAGTACAGCGCCGCACTGCCGGAGGGGGCCGGGCAGCTCGTGCTGGACACGGGCTTTTTCTGGCTTGCGTGGATCTTCTTCCTCACCGGGCCGTCCGTGCGTGTCGACGGCGTGGAGCGCGCGCGCAACTGGGGCAAAGCGTTCGTCCCGGTCCCGCCCGGACAGCACCTTGTGGAGGTCTACACCCGGTACTTGTGGCCGGTCGGGCGGGCAAGCCTGCCGGTGTTCGTGCAGCCGGGACAAACGGCGCCGGTGTTCTACCGCGCCCCGGCTATCGTGTGGTGCAAGGGCGCGATCGGCCATGAGCCGCAGAAGACCCCGGGCCTGGTGCTCACGTTCGTCATCTTCGGTGCGCTCGCCCTTCTCGCCTGCGTCCTGCCGTTTGTCTCCTTGCTCCTCACCGCGCGATGACGGCGAACGGACGAGAACCCATCCCTGATCCGCTCGCCCAGCTGAGTTCGGAGTTCCGAGCCCGAGAGCGCAGAATCCTCGCCGAGATCCAACCCTCGGCCCGGCTGTTCGTGCTGGCGGTGGCGGTGTTCCTGCTCGTCGCGGATGTGCTCGTCATGCCATTCCTCGGCGCGCACGGCGCGCACGCCCTCGGCAGGGAGCTGGTGGCGGGCAGCTGGCCGCGACAGATCGGCCAAGTCTCCACAATCGCACGGGTTTTCACGTTTTTCGTCGTGGCGGATCTCGTGGTCTCGGTGCTCGCGCTCATGCTCCGGCGCTGGGGCGCGGCGTTCCTCGCCGCCGCGGTCTCCTGCGTCTCGACGGCGTTCGGCGTCCTGGCCCTCTGGCACAGCCAGACCAGTCAGGCGAGCCACGGCCAGCACGCCGGCGCAGCGCCCGGCCTGTTCCTCGCTGTTGTGCTGATCGCGGTGATCGCCTTCCACTGGGTGCGATTGACCACAGCCAACCTCGAAGCCGACCGGTAGTCACCGCCGGAGCGCGTGGGCCGCCTCGAAGGACTCTGGGGCGCCTGCCTCGCGCTGGGGCGCGCTCTGCGCCTGCTGCGGCGACTGCCACCGCAGCCAACGCTCCCACGATCGCACTGACTGGCGCTGCCACAAACGGTCGATGGCGGGGTGCAGCCGTCTGCTCAATTCGGCGGCCAACACGAACGGAGCCCGCCCGAAGAGGATCGCGAGCCCGATCCACGGCGCGGGCAACCGGTAGCGGCTCCGGTTCCACGGCAACATGAACAGCTGGGCGTGTCCGGCCATGATGTTGCGGTGCGCAAGCTTGCGCAACCGGGCGAAGCCGCGTTCGCCAGGCCTTGGGGCGAAGGCCGGCACGAACGACTCGACGAGCTCGCGCCCGCAGTCGCCGGAGTCGTAGGAGCGCGCCGTGTCGAAAAGGTAGAGCAGCCGCAACCCGTCGCCGAGCGTTCGGGGGAAGATGTCATCGCAGCGGACCCCGACCAGATGCCCGAGATAGCGGTTGAAGTGCAATGCCGCTTCGATCTCTGATTTCGAGGTCAGATATCCGAGGGCGGTGAGGCCGACCCCGGGGGCGACCGTGCCGCCGACCAGGGTGAGCAGCATTTCCACCTGGCTGATCGGCAATCCCCACCGCTGCGCGTCCCATTCCGGGTGTGCAGCGACGCGCTGGCGGACCGAGACGTGCATGACCCGGACTTTCAACGAAATGCTCCGCCCGAGCGAGCCTGCCGTGAGCGCGGCCCCCGGTCGGCAGACCTCGATCCACCAGCGGCTTGTCTCCAAGTAGCGGTTCAGCGCCCGCTCACCCGCGTAGCCGCCGGAGAGGGACAACGGCACGGCGAGAGAACCTTCGGTGTACGTGTCCATGGTTGCCGCGTTGGCCATCGCGCCGAGGGCGTAGCCCCATCGCCGCCACACCGCGGCGCCGCGCTCGACCAGTTCGGGTCGCACCCAATCGGGGATCCGCTCGAACTCGGCGAAAAGCTGCCGCATGGATGCAGGCGCTTCGGGGACATGCTCCACCCCGACGGCCAGCGCCCTGTCGAGCAGTTCTCGTGATCGAGTGGGGCCGAGCTCGCCGTGGTAGGTCTGGGCCACGAACTGTTCCGCCACGGGGTCGCCGGCGAGGAGCAGTTCGCCGAACCGTCGCGCTGTCGTCTCGTCGGGGTACAGGTCGAATCCGGTCATCCGTTTCACCGCGCCGCGCACTCGGGCATGGGCGCCGCGGTCGCGGCGTTCGGCCCAGCGAAACGCAGTGGGCAGGGGCGCGGGCCCCTGCGTCTCAGCCGGGTCTGTGCGCCACGCCTCGTCACGGCGCCTCGATGTCAATCGCCGACCGCGGATTGGGCCTGCTCGGCCCATTGGCGCCACTGCGCGGCTTGTTCGAGAAGTTTCTGCTCGTCCTTTGCCTTGCCGCTCGCTTTTGCTTTCGCGGCCTGTGCTTCGAACTGCTCGGCGCGCTCCACGAACTGGTGGGCGCGCGCTTTGAGCTCCGGGTCCGACTTCGTCCAGCTGCGCCGGTCGGCGTCCTCGATGCGCGCGGCGGCCTCTTGCAGGCGCCGGGAAAGCTCTTTGACCCTGTCCTTGGGGACTTGGCCGATCTTCTCCCAACGGTCGCGCACCTCGCGAAGGACGCTGCGCGCCTCGGCGAGCTTCTCCTGCGGGTTGGTTCGTTCGAGCCGGGCCAGCAGCGATTCTTTCGCGGCGGCATTGGCCTCGTACTCGGCCTGATGCTCGCTTTCGTTCTGCTCCCGCGCGGCGGCGAAAGCGTCCTGCGCGGCGTTGAGCCTCGCCCAGAGCTGGTTCTCGTCTTCGCGCGAGGCTGGTCCGAGTTTCTTCCACGCAGCGCGGATCTCGCGGAAGCTCGCGGGGGCGGAGTCCGGGTCGGAGCTTTTCGCGATCTGTTCGGCTTTGGCGACGAGTTCTTCCTTGCGCTTTTTCACCTGGGCGCGCGAGCGGTCGAGTTCGGCGAAATGCGCTTGGCGGCGGTCGTTGAATTGGTCGCGGGCGGCTTTGTAGCGAGCCCACAGCGCCTCGTCCACATCCCGGTCCAAGCCTTTGATGCTCTTCCATCGCTCGAGGATGTCGCGCAGCCGCTGCCCGGCGGCCTTCCAGTCGGTGGAGCTCCGGGCGATCTGCTCGGCCTCCTGCGCGAGCTGTTCGCGCTCTGCGGCGGCCTCCTGCTTGTGCGCCGCCCGCCGCTCCCGCTCTCCGGCGTGCCTTTCCTCAGCTTTTGCCACCAGCGCGGTGAGCTGTTCCCGGAGCGCCGCGAAATCGCCGAGCGCGGCCGCTTCGGGCAAACCGCGCAACAAATCCTCTGCGGCTGTTTTCGTTTTGCGCGCGTCCGCGCCTTTTTCCAACCGGGTGCGCAGAATCTCGACCTCGGTCGAGATGTCTTCGAAGCGGCGGCCGAAATGCGCGAGGCCTTCTTCGACCGTGCCTGCCTCCCAGACGCCGATCTGCCGCTCGCCTTCCGCCGTGATGAGCCAGACCGCGCCGTGCTCGTCGATCCGCCCGTGACGCGCGGGATCGGCCTTGAGCGCGCCGCCTGTTTTCGGGGCGGCTTGCGCGCCGGGGCGGGGGACCGGACGTGGTCGGGGGCCGATGTCCGCCGGGCTCGGTTTCTGCTCCGTCTGGGTCGGGGCTTCCGCGTTCATACCACTATTCAACCAGGTTCATATCGCGCTGGCATAGGGTACTGGCCATGGTTGGGATTCTGAGGCCGATCGCGGTGATCGGCCCGACTGCGACGGGCAAGTCCCAGCTCGGCGTCGATCTCGCGCTTCGTTTGGGCGGCGAGGTGGTGAACATCGACGCCGCGGCGCAATACCGAGGGATGGACATCGGGACCGCGAAGCCCTCCCCTGAGGAGCGCCGAGGCGTCGCGCACTATCAGATCGACGTGCTCGACGTGGCGCAGACGGCGACCGTCGCCAGGTACCAGCAGGCCGCTTCCGCGGATGTGGCGGCGATCCTCGAACGGGGGCGCGTCCCGGTCGTCGTCGGCGGTTCGATGATGTACGTCCAGTCGCTTTTCGACGAATGGCGCATCCCGGCCACGGACCCGGATCTGCGCGCCCGGCTCGAAACGGAACTCGGCGAGATCGGCGCCCGGGCCCTGCACGAACGCCTGGCCGCGCTGGACCCCGCCGCCGCTTCGGCCATCAAACCGAGCGATGCGCGCAGAGTGGTCCGCGCGCTGGAAGTGGTCACGCTCACCGGCGAGCCCTACGCCGCCACCATGCCCCGGCGCGGCGGCGAGCCGAGGTGGGGGGCGCGGATCATCGGATTGGACAGGGACACCGAGGACCTGGACGCGCGGATCGCCGCGCGCACCGAGGCGATGTTCGACGCCGGCCTCGTGGCGGAAACGGAGCGTCTGGTGCGGCAGGGGCTCCGTGAAGGCGTCACAGCGCCCAAGCTCATCGGCTACGCCCAGGTCCTCGCCATGCTCGACGGGCAGATGACGCAGGCCCAAGCGAGAGCGGACACGACGATGCGCACTCGCCGCCATGTGCGCCGACAGCGCTCCTGGTTCCGGCGTGACGCCCGTGTGCGCTGGCTCGACGCCGGCGCGAGGGACCTGCTCGACCAAGCGATCGCGGTGGTGAACGACGTGGGAGGCCCAGGCGGCGAGAGTACAATGCGGTGATGGTTTGCGACCCGGCGCCGTCCGTCCCGGCTTTGTTCCGCGAAGCGGTGCCGTTCGTGAAGGGCCACGGGACGCAGAACGATTTTGTGCTGATCGCGGACCCAGACGCCCAGTTGAGCCTCGGCGTGGAGACTGTGGCGCTGCTCTGCGACCGGCGGGCCGGGATCGGCGGGGACGGCCTCATCCGCGCGGCGCGGGCGGGGGCGTTGCGCGCCTCGGGCGCGATAGCGCAGCTGCCCGACGGGGTCGGCGACGAGGACTGGTTCATGGACTACCGCAACGCCGACGGCGGCGTGGTCGAAATGTGCGGCAACGGCGCCCGCGTGTTCGCGCATTTCCTGCGCGCTCTCGGGCTTGAGCCCCGCGGCGACTACGCGATCGGCACCCGCGCGGGGGCCAAACGGGTCCGGTTGCTCTCCTTCGACGGCGGCGGGGCCGAAGTCTCGGTCGAGATGGGCCGGGTGCGCCTCGGCGGGCCCTCGGCCACCTCTGTCGCGGGCGCGCCGCGCGGTTGCTTCTCTGGCACTTCGGCGGACGTCGGAAACCCGCATTTGGTGTGTCTTGCGCAAGGGCTCGACTTGGACGGTCTCGCGGCCCTCGACCTGACCCGTCAGCCCGACTACGACAAGGCGGTGTTCCCCGAGGGCGTGAATATCGAGTTCGTGGTGCCGCATTCGCCCGACAAAGCCACCCTGCGTGTGCACGAGCGCGGGGTGGGGGAGACCAAGGCGTGCGGCACCGGGTCGGTGGCCGCCGCCGCCGTGGTCCTCGCCGAGCTCGGATCAGGGTCGGGGGAAGTCGTTGTCGCCTCGCCGGGCGGCGTCGTGCAGGCGTATGTCGGACCAGACGGCTCCGCGGTTCTGCGCGGCCCGTCCGCGCTCGTGGCGCGCGGCGAGTTCGACAAGGCCTGGTTGCAACAGCGATGAGAGAAAGAATTGGGATGCGCGCAGGGTCGTCCTTGCGGCAAGATGGGGCCTGTTATGTCATCTTTTGAAACTTCGTCGGACAGTTCCGCGGCGCCCTGCGGCCAAGACCCGGACGGTCCGTTGTCCGCTGAGGCGTTCGGCGCGCGCCCTCCTCAGTCCACGTCCGGCTGGGGCGTCGTCCAAGAGGAAGCCGAATGGCTTTGGGAGGAGCGCGACTCGCTGCGGCGGGTGCAGGGCCTCTCCACAGAGCTCTCCGACGTTACCGAGGTCGAATACCGGCAGCTGCGTCTGGAGCGCGTCGTCCTTGTCGGCGTATGGCCGAAACGGCAATCCGCCGAGGCGGACGCGAGCATCAAAGAACTCGCCGCGCTCGCCCGAACGGCGGGTTCGCAGGTGCTGGAGGGCCTTGTGCAGCGCCGGGACAAACCCGACGCCGCCACCTACATCGGTTCGGGCAAGGTCGCCGCGGTCAAAGCAGTGGTGGCCGAGACCGAGGCCGACACGGTCATCTGCGACGGCGAGCTCACCCCCGCGCAACTGCGCACCCTGGAGCAGCAGGTCGGGGTCAAGGTCATCGACCGCACCGCCCTCATACTGGACATCTTCGCCCAGCACGCCACTTCGAAAGAGGGCAAGGCGCAAGTGCAACTCGCCCAGCTGCAGTACTTGCTGCCGCGGCTGCGCGGCTGGGGCCAGACGCTGTCCCGCCAGGCTGGCGGGCGCGCCGGCGGCGCGAACGGCGGCGTGGGGCTGCGCGGGCCTGGTGAGACCAAGATCGAGACGGACCGCCGCAGAATCCGGGAGCGGATCTCCCATTTGCGCGGCGAACTGAAGGGCATGCGCAAAGTCCGCAGCACAAAGCGGTCGTTGCGCGAACGCAACGGCGTCCCTTCGGCGGTCATCGTCGGCTACACGAACGCCGGGAAGTCGAGCTTGCTCGGCGCGCTCACCGGTGCCTCGGTCATCATCCGGGACGAACTGTTCGCCACGTTGGACCCGACCACCCGCAAGAGCTGGGGCGAGACCAGCGGCTCGTTCACCATCACGGACACAGTTGGTTTCGTGCGCCATCTTCCGACGCAGCTGGTGGAGGCGTTCGCGTCCACACTCGAAGAAGCGACCGGCGCAGATGTGCTCGTGCATGTCGTGGACGCCTCCGACCCGAGGCCCGCGGACCAGATCCGGGTCGTGCGCGAGATTCTGGGCGACGTTTTCGCGAAGGCGCAGACTCCGTGGCCGACGGAAATCGTCGCGCTCAACAAATCGGACGCCGTCGATGAGGCCACGCTCGCCGGTCTGCGGATCGCGTTTCCCGAGGCGACGTTGGTCTCTGCTCGGACCGGGGAGGGGATCGACGAGCTCAAGCGCAGAATCGGGGAGGCTCTCGCCGTGCGTTCCGGCGCGGCCTGTTTGGTCGAACTCTCGCTGGCTGTTCCCGAGGACCGCCCTGATCTTTTGGCCAAGGTGTGCGCGGCGGGCCGGGTCCTGGCGTCGGAGGAAACCGAGTCCGGCACTCTCGTGCGCGCCTTGGTCCCGCAGGACCTCGCGGACCAGCTTCGGGGGGGCGCGACGAGTCTGGCCGAGACTTGAGGCTGTGATGCGCAGAACACTTTTCGAGGAAGAGCACGATCTCTTCCGGGAGTCGTTCCGGTCCTTTCTGCGCCAGCACGCTGTTCCGAAACGAGACGAGTGGCTTGCGCGCGGGATCGTCGACCGCGACTTCTGGTCCGCGATGGGGCAGAACGGTTTTCTCGGCATAGCGATCCCGACGGAGCACGGCGGCGGGGGGGTGGAGGACTTCCGCTTCAACATGGTGCTGGTGGAGGAGCCGTTGCGGTTGTGGCTCAGCGGGATCGGGATCACGTACCAAGAGGACATGACTCTGCCGTACCTGCTCAAATACGGGTCAGAGGAACAGAAAGCGCGGTGGTTGCCGCAGGTCGCGTCGGGGGAGCGCATCCTCGCCGTCGCGATGACCGAGCCGTGCGCGGGCAGCGATTTGCAGTCGATGCAGACCACTGCCCTGCCCAAAGGAGACGACTGGCTCCTCAACGGGTCGAAGATCTTCATTTCGAACGGCGTCAACGCCGACCTTGTTGTGGTGGCGGCGCAGACCGAGCCGGGCTCGGGGGCCAAGGGCATCACGCTGTTCGCCGTCGAACGCGGCATGGCGGGCTTCGAGCGCGGCCGCAAACTGGAGAAGATCGGCCGCAGGGCCCAAGACACCGCCGAGCTGTTTTTCGACGATGTGCTTGTGCCAGCCGAGAATGTTATCGGCGAGGTCGGCAAGGGTTTCTCATATTTGATGGAGAGCTTGCCGCAAGAGCGCCTCGCGATCGCGGTCGCCGCGGCCGCTGAGATCGACGCCGCGATCGAGCTGGCTTCGGACTATGCGCGTGAGCGCAAGGCTTTCGGCAAGCCGATCGCGAAGTTCCAGAACACCAGATTCCTGCTCGCGGACCTCGCCGCGCAGCAGGCCGCCGTGCGAGCCCTGGTGGACCGCTGCGCGCAGGAGCGTCTTCGCGGCGAGTTGACGGCGAACGACGCGGCGGCGGTCAAGCTGTACGCGACCGAGCGCCAACTGCACATCGTGGACCGTTGCCTGCAAGTGCACGGCGGCTACGGCTACATGCTCGAATACCCCATCGCGCAGCTCTACACCGACGCCAGGGTGCAGACGATCTACGGCGGGACGTCCGAGGTCATGAAAGAGATCGTCGCGAGGAGCTTGGGGATATGACCAAGGCCGGGCGAGGCGCTCGCCGCGACGCGGAACCGAGACCGGCCGCTGCGCCGGGCTTGCTACACTAGGAACAGTGTTATGCTAACCAAGATTCACATGACGTAGGTTTTGCCCTCATGAGCGCAGCGGAAGCATTTTCGTGAGCGGGCCTACATCGGCACTGAGGCCTCTGGAGGCAAAGATGAAGCGCACGTTGTTCGAGGAAGAGCACGATCTTTTCCGGGGAGCTTTCCGGTCGTTTTTGGAGCAGCACGCCGTGCCGCGCCGCGAGGAGTGGCTCAAGTCCGGCGTTGTGGACCGAGGGCTCTGGCTCGAAGCGGGCAAGAACGGTTTCCTCGGCATGTCTGTCCCCGCCCGGTACGGCGGCGGCGACGGCGCGGAGGACTTCCGCTTCAACTCGGTCATCGTTGAGGAGATCGCGCGGTCCGGTTGCTCGGGCATCGGCTTCTCCTTGCACAACGACATCGTGCAGCCGTATCTGATGTCTCTCGCGACCGAAGAGCAGAAGCAGCGTTGGTTGCCAGGGTTCTGTTCTGGCGAGATGATCACCGCGATTGCGATGACCGAGCCGGGAACTGGAAGCGATCTGCAAGGAATCCAGACCAACGCGGTTCGCAAAGGGGACGACTGGTTGCTCAACGGCGCGAAAACGTTCATCACCAATGGCGTCAACGCCGACTTGGTGATCGTTGTCGCGCAGACCGAGCCCGGCTCCGGCGCCAAAGGGCTCACGCTGTTCGCCGTCGAACGCGGCATGGCGGGCTTCGAGCGCGGCCGCAAGCTCGACAAGATCGGTTTGCGGGCGCAGGACACCGCGGAGCTGGTTTTCCAGGACGTGGTGGTGCCGCAAGAGAATGTGCTGGGCGAAGTCGGGCAGGCGTTCGCGTACCTCATGCAGAATCTCGCGCAAGAGCGTCTTTCGATCGCGGTTGCCGCCGCCATCACGATCGAACTTTCGATCGAGATGACGGTTGAGTACGTGAAGAACCGCAAAGCGTTCGGCAAGCCGATTGGGAAGTTCCAGAACACCAGATTTGTGCTCGCCGAGCTTTCCGCCGAAGCGGCAGCGGTCCGGGCGCTTGTGGACCGGAGCATCGAATTCCATCTCCGAGGCGAGCTTTCGATCCCGGACGCCGCTATTGCCAAGCTGTACTCGACCGAACGTCAGGTGCATGTGGTGGACCGGTGTTTGCAGTTGCACGGCGGTTACGGCTACATGCTCGAATACCCGATCGCGCAAGCGTACGTCGACTCCAGGATTCAGACGATCTACGGCGGCACGTCCGAGGTCATGAAAGAGATCATCGGCAGGAGCATGGCACTGTAAGCCCCAAAAAGCCCCGCCCCTCTCTCAGAGCATGGGGTTGAGCTTGCGCAAAACCGCGATCACCTTGCCGAGGATTTTCGCTTTCTCGCCTCGGAACGGCTGGTAGGCCTTGTTTTCCGGGTACAGCCAGACTTCCCGGCCATGCCTGCGCAGGGTTTTCACGGTGGCCTCGTCGTCGAAGAGCGCGGCGACGATTTCGCCGTCGTACACAGGGGTCTTCGTCGGGCGCACGACGACCCAGTCGCCGTCATGGACGCCGGCGTCGACCATGGAGTCTCCGGTCACGGACAGGAGGAAGGCGGCGTCGGTGCCGACCAGCTCGCGGGGGAGCGGGAAGAGGTCCTCGACGTGCTCTTCGGCAAGGACTGGAGCGCCAGCGGCGATTCGGCCGAGCAGCGGGACCAGCACGGCGGTCGGTTGCGGTTGGCTCTGCGGCTCCTCGCTCTCTGGGGTCAGCTCGCCGCTGGGCGCCGAGATGGCGCGGGTGTCCACCGCGCGGGGGCGGTTCGCCTCCCTGCGGAGGTAGCCCTTCTGCTGGAGAGAGCGCAACTGGTGGGCGACGGAAGAAGTGGAGGCGAGCCCTGCCGCTTCGCCGATCTCCCTGATGCTCGGAGGGAAGCCGCGCTCTCGGATCGACGAGCGGATGATGTCGAGGATCTCTTGCTGGCGCTGGCTCAGTTCCGGCGGCTGCGGCGCCACCGCGACCTCGGCGAGGGGCTCGAGGTCGGGCGCGCTGTTCTTGGCGGCGCTGTTGTGGGCTTTGCCGTCGCGAGCCGCGGCCTTGGGCATGTTCTTTTTCACATTCTTGCCCGGGGCTTCGGTCTTGCCCGAGGTCGTGGCCCCTCCTGCGGCTTTGGTGCTGGCGGTCTTCGGCGAGCGGCTGGAAGATGGCATGTCAGCCTTTCTTGTTGTGCCTATGAGGTGCGGATTCTTCTTTTTCCTGCGGTTTTCCTGTTGTCCGAGGGCCTTTTCGGAGAATCTTCGCTCGGGGACCTCGCCCCGCCTCGGCGGCTCCTTTTTCCGCGTGGCCGGACTTTTCGGCGGGACTGCGGCTTCGGCAACTGTAACGGATTGGCACTCATTTTTCAAACATGCGTTCGCCAGTGTCGCTTTTTTTGTCGGCCCTCCGTGCTATACATCTCTTATGCGCGTTTATCGAATACGCGTTCGTACAGAAAGGAGCTCTCGATGAGCGAAGTTATGACTGCGCCTCGGCCGGACCGGGTCGCGCCAAGAAAGCTGATCGCCGGTCGGGCCTGCGCGAACACAGTGTTGAGCGGTGGTGTGCGGCGCGTTTCGCCCAGCGGAGCCCCTGCGGCTGAGCTGCGGTGCGCCCGTGCGCCGATCAAAACGGTCCAGCCGGAATTGCCCCAAGTGAGCGGCTCCTCGGCGATACTCACCGCTTTGATGCTTGTCGCAATTGCTTTCGGAGTTCTTTTCATCGCTTCGTGGCGCCAATCCTCGATCACGGGGCCGCTCGAACAAGAGGACGTTCCAGCGCACGCGGCGGCGTGGACGGCGCCGGGTGACGGGCCAGAAGGGCCGGGCGCGGCATGAGGACTGGGAGGGGACCGTTATTGTGGAGGTATGACGGGCCATGCCAACTGCCACCACACCTCAGGCCATGCACTGCCCCTTCTGTAAACACCCCGACACTCGGGTCATGGATTCACGGCTCGCCGACGAAGGGCGCAGCATTCGGCGCCGGCGGTCGTGCCCGGATTGCGGCAGGCGGTTCACCACAGTCGAATCGGCAGTGCTCACTGTGGTCAAACGCAACGGCATCGCAGAGCCGTTCAGCCATGAAAAAGTGATTCGAGGGGTTCGCCGAGCCTGCCAGGGTCGCGACGTGGACGAGGACGCGTTGCTCAAGCTCGCCAGCGACGTCGAAGACACGGTTCGCTCAGGCGGAGCTGCGGAAGTCCCGAGCCATGAGATCGGGCTCGCTATTCTCGGCCCGCTGCGCGATCTCGACGAAGTGGCATACCTCAGGTTCGCCTCGGTCTATCGCTCATTCGAGTCGGCGGCCGACTTCGAAGCCGCTATCAAAGAACTGCACGCGCACCAGAAGTCCCGCGAGAGTTAGTCCCCGTCCTCGCCCGGGCCTGGCTTCGGCCGCGTTGCGAGGAAGCGTTCGAATTGCGCGCCGAGTTCTTCTGCGCTCGGGAGTTCTTCCAATTCGCTGAGCGGCGGCAGCTCGTCCGCGGTTGTTTGCGTGTAGCCGTCGTATTGGGCTTCCAGTGCGGTGACGGCTCTCTGCACCTCGTCGCTCATGCTGACTTGCTCTTCGATTTGTTCGTGTGCCGCAGTGGTCGCCTCGCGGAGGGACTCCAACTGCAATTCGAGCCCGCTGTTCTGTATAACCTGCTCCAAGAGGCCCAACGCGGAGCCGGGATAGCCCGTGTTCGTGAGGTAATGCGGCACGTACACGGTGAAGCCGAGCGAGGGGATGTCGTGCTGTCCGAGCCGGAGCTCCAACAGTGAGGCCGCACTTCCTGATATCAGCGCCTCGCCGTCGTACTTGCGGTGATCCGCGATCAGCACCGGGTCAAGGGAGTGGGCCATGACAATAGGGGGCCGGGTGTGCGGCACAGTCATCGCGAGTGCTGAAAGGCCTATGCTGCGGGTGGCGCCGAAGCGCCGCGCCAACTGTTCGACCGCCGCCACGAACCGTTCCCACATGAGGTCTGGCTCAAGGCCTGCGAGGAGGAGGAACGGGGCGCCGTTCACATCTCTGAGCCCGTAGAGCCGCAACGCCGGCTCCTCGTATTCCGAGAAACTGTTTTTGGTGAATTTGACGGGCGGCCGACGGGAACGGTAGTCCAGCAGGGCGTCGATGTCGAATGTCGCGAGCGTTGTCGCGGGCAAAGTCTCCAAGAGATGCGACGTGACGAGTTTCGGGGCCTGCCCCGCGTCCAGGAAGCCTTCCAATGAATGTATGAGGACAAGCCCGCCGTTCTGCGGCCAGGGATGTGCTGGGTCTTCTGGTTCGAGTTGGTACAGCTGGGACGGATCTGCGTTCATTGTCCTTCCAGAATAGCCCTCGGTTTGTCCACAGAGAAACATCTGACTTTCCACAATTTCCCCGAACAGTCGGGATCGCGTCCGCATTGTCAGCCACCGGGCGGATTCTGCCACTATGACAACAACCTCGAACACAGCCGATCCTGGCTGTTTCCTCGCTCCGCCCCCTGGGCTGCTCGGCCCTCATTGCCAGGGCGTGGTCTCGGCGCGTGCCGAAATTGGCAGTCGTGAGGCGCTGAGAGAGCTGCTGAAACCGAACCTTCAGAACCGAGCCAGGGTCGTCCGCGCCGCGCGGCGGCTGAAAGGCCGGGAGGATGTTGTCGCCGGCGCAGAGCGGCATATGTTGCGGTTGATCCGGAGTTCGCAGTCCTCGGCCACTATCGGTCCCGTCCAGGCGGCTCGGTTCGCCGAGGCATTGCGGGAGCGCGGGGTGAGAGACCGGCTGATCTCGGCGACCGTGGAAGCCGCTTTGGCGAGCGGCGCGCACGACCAGGGGAGCGGGGCGCACCGGCTCTGGTTGCGCCTGGCGCCCATGTTGCCCGACGATTCACGGGCCGAAGCTGCTCTTTTGCTCGCCCTGGACAGTTACGCCCGCGGCAAAGGCGCTGCCGCAAGGATCGCCCTCGAGGTTGCTCTCGCGGTCAACCCGGCGCACGAATTGGCGCAACTGCTCGAAGCATGCCTGTTCACCGGCGTGCGCCCAGACGCGCTGGGGGTTTTGATCCAGCCTTGACGATCCAGCGGGCGGTTAGACCTTTTCGACCTGGATGGCATGGGCGAGGTCTGCGGGGATTTCGACGCTCTCGTGGCCGGGAACGCCGATGACCACCGCGTGGCTTCGCACTTCAGCCGTGACTTTCGCGTCTGGGACGGCTCC
Source organism: Segniliparus rotundus DSM 44985 (assembly GCF_000092825.1). Lineage (NCBI taxonomy): Bacteria > Bacillati > Actinomycetota > Actinomycetes > Mycobacteriales > Segniliparaceae > Segniliparus > Segniliparus rotundus. The sequence goes on from NC_014168.1 coordinate 937,036, forward strand.
CGCCTTGCGGAACTGGGCGATCAGGTCCACATCGGCCTGCACATGCTCGGCCAGGCGGCGGATCACCACGGGGATGGGCCCGCCCTTGGGCAGTTCGCTCAGCCGGGTCAAGCCCTCGCCTTGCACGTCGATCTCGATGATTTCACCGAGTTCTGTGAGACCAGGGATGGGGTTCCCATACGGTGAGCTCACCGGGTGGCCGAGCACTTCCACGAGACGGCGCTCGACTTCGTCGCTCATGACGTGCTCCCAGCGGCACGCTTCCGCGTGCGCGTGTTCCCATTTGAGTCCGATGACGTCCACGAGCAGCCGTTCTGCGAGCCGGTGCTTGCGCATCACCGCGACAGCTCGGACGCGGCCTTTGTCCGTCAGCTCCAGACGGCGGTCGTCCCGAACCACCAGCAGACCGTCGCGCTCCATGCGCGACACGGTCTGGCTGACTGTCGGCCCGCTCTGCTCCAATCGGTCGGCGATTCGGGCCCGCAAAGGCGGAATGCCCTCTTCCTCAAGGTCGTAAATGGTGCGGAGGTACATCTCCGTCGTGTCGACGAGGTCGTTCATGCCAACCATGTTAGCTCGCGTACGAGCGCAAGCGTTCTGCCCGATCGCCGTTGCGCAGTTTCACCATCACCTCGCGCTCGATCTGCCGAACCCGCTCTCGGGAAAGGCTGAAAACCTTGCCGATCTGGTCCAGTGTCCGGGGCTGTCCGTCGTCCAGGCCGTACCGCAGCCGGATGACCTGCTGCTCCACTTCGTTGAGCGTGGCCAACACGGTGCGGACGTCTCGGTGCAGGAACCCGGCGATCACGGCGTTTTCCGCAGACGCGCCCTCGGAGTCTTCGATGAAGTCGCCGAGCGGGGCCTCTTCGTCCGCGCCAACAGGCATGTCCAAACTCACGGGGTCCCTGCTGTGGTCCAGCAGATCCGCGATCCGATGCTCGGGGATGCCCGTCTCGCGGGACAGCTCTTCGCTCGTGGCCTCGCGGCCAAGCTGCTGGTGCAGCTCGCGCTTGATCCGGGAGAGCTTGTTCACCTGCTCGACCAGGTGGACCGGGAGCCGGATAGTCCGGCTCTGGTCCGCGACGCCCCTGGTGATGGCTTGGCGGATCCACCAGGTGGCGTAGGTGGAGAACTTGAAGCCTTTGGCGTAGTCGAACTTCTCCATAGCCCGGATCAGACCCAGGTTGCCCTCCTGGATCAGGTCCAGGAGCGGAATCCCGCGCCCGGTGTAGCGCTTGGCGAGGGAGACGACAAGGCGCAAGTTGGCCTCAAGGAGGTGGGTGCGGGCGGCTTGGCCGTCACGCGCGACCGTCTTGAGCTCGCGGCGGCGCTGCGGCGTGAGGTTGTCGCTCGTTTTGAGCAGATGCTCGGCGTACAAGCCCGCTTCGATGCTCTTGGCAAGCTCCACTTCGTCCGCTGCGGTCAGAAGCGCCGTGCGTCCGATGCCGTTGAGGTACACCCGGACCAGGTCCGCCGCGGGGCTTTGCGTGTCGAGGTCGCCCTCTGCGTAGCGTCCGCTCGGGGCGGCGTCTTGGGTTTCGGGCTCCTCGTCCGAGACGGCCGCTTCCAATTCGGCGGCGTTGTCCTCAGGAGCGCTGTCCACGGGTTTGATCCCAGAGGCTTGCCGCTTCGCGCTGCGCCTGCCCTTGGTCGTGCCCAAGCTCGCGGATGTAGTTTTCAATGCCGGTTTCACAGCGTTTGCCATGTTGCTGACCTTCCTCTCGCGGACGGCTTACATGGTTTAACGCATCAGTGACGCGAAATGTTTCGTGTGCTAGCTCACAATTCAAGAAAAGGACGTTTGACACTTGACGAATTGGCCTCCTCGAGCGCGCGGCGCTTGCGGGAAGCTTCGAGCATGGCCGACTGCTCTTTGTTCTTCGGGGGGCGGTCGTTGGCGATCAGCACCGCCATCCACGGCAGCGGGACCGAGGCCGCGAGGATCAACATCGCGACCACCCCATTGTGGAATTCGGCGTAGACCAGCGAGGCGAGCAGCAGCAAGGGGATTCGGAACGACATCATGATCGTGTATTTGCGGACACGAGCCCGCTGCTGATCGTGGAGCGAGGGCTCCGCCTCGGTGATCAGGGATGGCTCGGGGCGCTGCGCCATATGTGCGAGTCTACGCCTGAGGCGTAGACTCGCACATATGAGACTGAGCCACATGACGAGGGTCGGGCTTGCCGACACTCAGACGATTGAGCGGCCCGACGTCGATGTGAACGAGGACACAGACTCCGAGCGGCCGAAGTTTTTCCACTACGTGAAGAAAGCCAAGATCGTGGAAAGCGCGGTCATGGGCACAATGGTCGAGGCGTTGTGCGGCGAGATCTTCACGGTGACCAAAGCCCCGAAACCCGGTTCTCCGGTGTGCCCGCGCTGCAAAGAGATGTACGACCTCATCGGCTCCATCAACCCGTAGCCGCGCCAACCCGTCGGCGCGGGCCGCGCGATGGCGTCTGGTCTCTCACGGAGCTTCGCTCGTGCGCGCGTCGTCGCTGCCCGTTGTCCCGGAGCTTCGCGCAGGCGCTGCGTCCTTGTGCCGCGATCCGTTCGGGAGCACTTCGTCCACCGCGCGCCCGAGCGTCGCTGTGGCCTGGCTGATCGCCGAGGACACAGGCCCTTTGTGCAGAAGGTCCTCTTTGCTGCGCGTCGGCCAGAAGTGCTCCACGGTGGAGTTGAGCTCCGCGCCCGCGATGACCGCCATTCCCAGGAAGAAAGCAACCAGCAGCAGAGCGATCGGCGTGGCGAGCGCCCCATAGGTGTAGCCCGTCGACGTGACCCAGTTGAGGTACCACAACAGGCCCGACCGCCCGGCGAGGAAGAACATCACCGCCAGCAGAGCTCCAGGGATGAGCCGATGCCAGGGGGGCGGAACAGGCAGCGCGATGTGATAGAACCAGGCCAAAAAGAGCGCCACCGCCACGAAGAGCCCAGGGCCGTACAGATTGTTGTACACGCTGCTGACCAATGGGTGCGTCTCGATGGGCAGGCGCATCGTGACCTGGTGCGGGGCGACCGACAAAATCGGCAAGGCGAACATCGCGCTGAGCAGGAAGACGATATAGAGAATGAGCGCGTAGATGCGCTGCCGGACCGGGTGGCGCAGCTCCGTCTGGTCGTGGGCGCGCACTATGGAGTCGACGAAGGCGGAAATCGCCGACGAACCCGCCCACAAAGAGAGCAGGAAGCTGAACGAGGTCACCGCTTCGCGTCCGTTGGCGGTCACCGCCAAGAGCGTTGGCCGGATCACCTCGTTGACAAGTTTCTGGCTGAGCGCCTGTTGGGCGAACGAGAGGATTTTGTGCTGCACGTCTTCGAGAACCCCTGGCCCGAACCAGGGGCAGACGTAGCCGAGCGTGCCCAACAGCCCGAGGAACATGGGCGTGAGCGAGAGGATCTGCCAAAAGGCCGCGCCTGCGGATTCCGCGAAGATCGAGTGCTCCCAGCTCATCGAGAGGGTGCGCCCCAGCACGCGGGCCGAGTTGCGGACTGCGGTCATGATGATCCGAACCGGGCGTGGGCGCGTGCGAGGCATGCCGGACAGTATTGCAGAACCTTGTTCTCGGACGCATGTCGCCGAGGACTCGCGGGATCAGCTCGGGTGGCTGCGCGTCGTTCGTGCGAGTGTGCGGGCGGGCACGCGCCGGCCCGGTGTTTCGCTGCTCTCAGTCCAGGTAGTCCCGCAGCACTTGGCTTCGCGACGGGTGGCGCAGTTTCGACATCGTCTTGGACTCGATCTGCCGGATCCGCTCACGGGTGACCCCGTAGACCTGCCCGATCTCGTCCAGGGTGCGCGGCTGCCCGTCGGTGAGGCCGAACCGCATCCGCACCACGCCTGCTTCTCGCTCGGAAAGGGTTTCCAGCACCGCTTGGAGCTGGTCCTGCAAGAGCGTGAAGCTGACCGCGTCCACCGCGACGACGGCTTCGGAGTCTTCGATGAAGTCGCCGAGCTGGCTGTCGCCCTCGTCGCCGATGGTTTGGTCGAGCGAAATCGGCTCCCGGGCGTACTGCTGGATCTCCAGCACTTTCTCCGGCGGGATGTCCATCTCCCGGCCGAGCTCCTCGGGAGTGGGCTCGCGGCCGAGGTCTTGGAGCAGTTCGCGCTGGATGCGGCCGAGTTTGTTGATGACCTCCACCATGTGCACGGGGATGCGGATCGTGCGGGCCTGGTCGGCCATGGCGCGGGTGATGGCTTGGCGGATCCACCAGGTGGCGTAGGTGGAGAATTTGTACCCTTTGGAGTAGTCGAACTTCTCCACGGCGCGGATGAGGCCCAGGTTGCCCTCTTGGATCAAGTCCAGGAACGCCATCCCGCGCCCGGTGTAGCGCTTGGCGAGGGAGACCACGAGGCGCAGGTTCGCCTCCAGCAGGTGGTTCTTGGCCCGGTTCCCGTCCCGGACGACCCAGTTCAGGTCCCGCCGCGATGTGGTGGGGAGCCGGTCGCCCTCTTCGGCCGCGATCCGCAGCCGCTCCTGCGCGTACAGTCCGGCTTCAATGCGTTTGGCGAGCTCCACCTCTTGCTCGGCGTTGAGGAGCGCGACTTTCCCGATCTGCTTGAGGTACGCGCGCACCGAGTCGGCCGAAGCGGTGAGCTCGGCGTTCTTGCGGGCCTGGCGCAGCGCCTCGGACTCGTCCTCGTCCCACACGAAGTCCCCGGAAGCGCGTTCTGGCTCTTCTTCGTCGGCCTCTTCCGCAGGAGCCGCGTCAGACCCCTCCGGCTCGTCCCCGTTGAAGCCTTCTTCGGCAATGGGATCGTCTTCGAGCGCGATGTCGATGTCGATGTCGCTTTCGACCGGCTCCAAATCGTCCATCGAAAGCTCGTCCTCGCCGCCGGAGCGGGAGGTTTTCGCCTTCGCGGCGGCGCCGTTCTCGGCGGCTTTCTTCGTGGCACGGCGCGCTCGGGCTGGTGGGGCGGCCGCAGTTTCCGCTTCGGGCCGCGCGTCCTCTTTCGGCGCGGCCGCGGCTCCTCGGCGCTGTTTGGTGGCTACCACGAGACCCTTTCTAGCTTTCTGCAATGACCGGACCATTGTAACCCGGTTGGGGCTGTGCGCCTGCTGTAACGGCGTGCGCTGCCCCGACGATGCCCGCCGTGTTGCGCAACACCGCAGGAACAACGGGAGTCCGGCACGTGAGCAAGGGCACCCATTTGTCGGCCTTGCGACTGATGCCGCCGCCGACCACGAACACGTCGGGCCAGAGAACGGCCTCAAGGGTCTCCAGCACGGTGGAGACCCGCTGCGCCCACTCGGGGTAGCTCAAGCCGTCCCTGTCCTTCGCGTGCGAGGAGGCCAGCTCCTCGGCTTCTTCCTTGCCGATCTTCAAGTGGCCCAACTCGGTGTTCGGAACGAGCGTCCCGTCGAACAGCAGTCCCGAGCCGATGCCTGTGCCGAACGTCAGCAGCAGCACAGTCCCCCGGCAGCCTTTGGCCGCCCCGAACCGGTCCTCGGCGACGGCGGCGGCGTCCGCGTCGTTGAGCACGGCCACCTCGCGTCCGCCGAGCGCCTTTTTGAAGAGTTCGCCGGCGTCGGTGCCGATCCAGCTGCGGTCGACGTTCGCCGCGGTGAAGATCTTCCCCTCGCGCACCACGCCGGGGTACGTGATCCCGACGGGGCCCTCCCATCCGGCTTCTTCGACGATCTTCGCGACCACCTTGGCCACGGCCTCAGGCGTGGAGGGCTGTGGCGTGTCGTACTTGATCCGGTCGTTGAGAAGCTCGCCACTGCTCAGGTCCACGAGGGCGCCCTTGATGCCGCTTCCGCCGATATCCACTCCAAAGCCCCTGTGAACTGTGCTGTCGTTCGTGCCCGTTGCCTCGTCCATGGGGTGGCGCTCCTCGGTCCTCGCATGTGGTTTTGACGAAAATTTCACGCCGCCGTCCATGCCGCCCACTGGCGGGAAAGAGACGTTTGTGCTGCGATAGGAACTATGCCAGTGCAGTCAAGCACCAAAAAAAGCGCCTCGGCGTCCGCACAAGACTATGCGCTCTTGCGGGGAATCGCGTGCGATGTCGCGACTTCCGCCGCGGAGATGATCCGCGTTCGCCGGGCGGAGGTCTTCGCCTCCCCGGGCGGGCGGGACTCTGACTCCGTCCGGTCCAAGACCAGCGAGACGGACCCGGTCACGATTGTGGACGTCGAATCCGAGACGTTGGTCCGGGAGTCGTTGGCGCGTCTGCGCCCTGGCGACGGGTTCCTCGGCGAAGAAGCGACAGGCAACACCGAAGGCGCTTCCGAGACCGGGGTCGTCTGGGTCGTCGACCCGATCGACGGCACCGTCAACTTCATGTACGGCGTGCCCGCCTACGCCGTGTCCATCGCGGCCCAAATCGACGGGAAGACGGTCGCCGGGGCAGTCGTGGACGTCCCGCAGGGCTGGGTCTACTCAGCGGCGCTCGGCGCAGGCGCGACGGTGTCGCGTGAGGGCTTCGGCACGAGAGCGCTGCATGTCTCCGAGACGGAGTCGCTCGGCATGGCCCTCGTCTCCACCGGGTTCGGCTACAAAGCCGAACGCAGGATCGCCCAGGCTCGGCTCGCGGGCACCCTGTTGCCGGTCGTGCGTGACTTGCGCCGCATCGGCGCCGCCGCCCTCGACCTCTGTTTAGTGGCGGCGGGGAGCCTGGACGCGCATGTGGAGCACGGGCTGAACCCGTGGGACTTCGCGGCGGGGTCGCTCATCGCGCAGGAGGCGGGGGCCCTCGTGCGGATTCCGCCGACCTCGGCCCGCTCGCACGAGGGCGAACTCGTCCTCATCGCCACCCCGAAGGTGTACCACGAGCTGGCGGGCGTGCTGGAGGAAATCGGAGCCCTTGGGCCTATCGAATAGCAGCGCCGCTCGGCCAGCCGCGCAGGCGCCGCTGCGCCCGCGCGGCTAGCAAGCGGTTGTGTGCAGGGCGCTGACGGTGTTCGGGTCCACCGGGTCCCCTTTGCGCAGGGCTTGGAGGACGGAGCGGCTGGACGCGTCATGGTTCAGGGTGTGAAAGCCTGTGCCGAGGGCGAGGTCCACCGAGTCGTCGTCGCGTTCGTCGCGGATCAGCTCGGCGCAGGGGGCCGTCAACCACACCGAGGAAGCTTGCGCCTGCCCGGAGGGGCCGAAACGGATTTGCGCGAAGCAGGGCATCTTGTGCTCGGCGTACACCGAGTCGTTGTCTGCCGTGCTTCGGAAGCCCAGACCGTTGAGCTCGTTCGCGACCCGGCCTGCCTGCTGGTCTGCCCCGTTGGCGTTCAGCACGCGGACTCGGACGTCGGCGAGGGCCGACGGCTCCACCTTCAGCATCTGTTCCCGGCTGGCCTTCACCCACTGCTCGGGCACGCTCGGACCAGGGGGCGGCTGGCCGCAGTCGGTGCTCGGGCCGGGCTGGCTTTCCGGCCAGACGACGATCCATGCCACGAGCGCCACGACGGCCAACACGCCAACGGCGATGTAGTACGGGGCGGGGCGTCGGCGCTGCCACGGTTCGCCCTTGGGGTTCGTGGCCTTGCCCACAGTGATGAGAGATACCAACGCGGAGCCCTTTCCTCGGTTGTCGTTCAACTCTGACGCACAGATTATCCGCCCTTCCCCGGCGGTTCATCAGCACTTCTGATAAAGCTCTCAGAATCATGTACACTCTGGCAGCTCAAGGGATCATCCAGGAACGGAGTAGGCGCAAAAATTATGGCCACTGACTACGACGCACCTCGGCGCACGGAGGGGGACGACCTCGTCGAGGATTCGCTCGAGGAGTTGACTGCCCGCCGCCACGACGGGCAGTCCGAACTCGTCGACATCGACGACAGCGATCCCCTCGACGCTTTCGAGCTGCCCGGAGCGGACCTTTCCGGCGAGGAGCTTTCGGTCCGAGTCCTCCCCAAACAGGCCGACGAGTTCACCTGCGCCAGCTGCTTCCTTGTGTACCACCGCAGCCGGTTGGCCGAGGAGGGCAGCCGGGGCCTCATTTGCATCGACTGCGCGTAGCGCCCGCCCGGCGGCCTCCTGGCTCGGGAGGCCCCTGAAAAGTTTCGCCGAAGCCCGCTCGCGCCCCTTCGTGTGTTTTTCCGCCCGCTTTCCCGCTCCTGCCTTGTCCTTTCCCGCTTCTGCCTTCTCGTTGCGCGCCCGCGCGCCTCATCGCTGTGGCGTGTTGCCGGGACGGGCGTTCTGCCAATGCTCGATGACTTCGATCAGCTTTTCCGGATGTGCGCTCGAGAAGAGCCAATACGGGGTGGGGTCCGAGGGGTCGTCGAGCACCACGAGCACGAGGGCGGGCACCCACGACCGATGCGCGACGAACGCGGCCGGGTCCAATTGTCTGCCGAGCGCGGCGGACTTCTCGCGCGGCCCGATCAGCGCGCAGCGGCTCGTGAGCGCGAGGGGGATGTGCGCCTTGCCGACCCGCAGTTCGCCGCTGTCATCGACCTCGACCCACTGCCGGGAGAGCCCGAACATCGCGAGGACGGCGATTCCCGCGCACACGAGCGCAGGGATCCAGTACGGGAAGGGCCGAAAGGCCAGGCTCACCGTGTATGCGACAGAGCCAGAAACAACGACTCCCAACGGCCACCACCACCAGGGCACCCAAAGCTGTTCGCGGTACGACATCAGAAGCACGGTAGTCTCTGAGCGTGGCTTCACCCTATGGCGGCTCCCTTGACGCAGTGGCGTTCGTGCGCCTCGACGCCGAATTAGAACCCCCGGCCCGCGCGCATCACGGCGACGCGGGCGTTGACTTGCGCGCGGTCAGCGCCATCACGCTCGCGCCCGGCGAGCGCGGGATCGTCGGCACGGGGGTCGCGGTCGCGATCCCCGTCGGCTACGTCGGGCTCGTGCATCCCCGCTCCGGGCTCGCGGCCAGGGTCGGCCTTTCCATCGTGAACACGCCGGGAACGATCGACGCGGGTTACCGAGGCGAGATCAAAGTCTGTCTGGTCAACCTCGACCCGGTCGCCGCGATCGAGATCGAACGCGGGGACCGCATCGCCCAGTTGCTCGTGCAGCGCGTCGAACTGCCAGAGTTTTACGAGGTGGAATCGCTGGACGAGACGACGCGCGGCGCGGGGGGATATGGCTCCTCCGGGGGGCACGCGGCGCTGTGAGCGCCCGGCATGTCGATGAGAACCCCGCTCCGCGTTGCGGAGCGGGGACAAGAGACCTGGGTTCGATTGTTCTCTGCGTCCCCGAGGGCGGCAAGCCCAGGCTGGTGTTCGGACCGGGCGAGGAACTTCTCACGGCCGCGGTGCTGTGCCCGTTCGGCGAGGTCGAAGTGCGCGCCTATGCCGCCCCGAAGGGCAGCCGCGCGGATCTCGGCGGGCAATGGCGCCCCATGCTCACCGATCTCGCCGAATCCCTGCGCGCGCAGGGATTGCGGCTCTTCTTCCAGGACGGGCCATGGGGCCGAGAGCTCATCGCCGTGGGAAACGGTGTGTTCCGCACCTTGATCGGCCGCGACGGGGACAGGTGGACCTTGGTTGTCAGCGCGTTGGGGCCGAACCAGACGGCCGCGCGGCTCGTCGGCTTCGCCAGGGCTGTGTTCGAAGGTTCGCAGGTTCGCCGGGGGCCCCAGCCGCACCCGGCGGGGGCGCTCTTGCCGTTGCGCGTTGCAGATCCTTGTGCCTTCGGCGAGTTCGAGCGCGTCGACATCATGCCCGAGTCGGAACCAGAGCCGTTCCGGCCGCGTTTCCCCGACCCGTCCGCGCCGGGGGCCAACGGGTCGGCAATGCAGCGATTGAGCGCTCTGCGCCGCTCGGCAAGATCCTGCCCATCCGCCTAGAGTCGCAGGAATTTTGTGCTCCACGTCTCGAACACCGCGTGGCCGAATGCCGACGGGTCGAGGCCGACCTCCGCGAAATCGCGCTCGACGATCGCGCCGCGCGGCAGCACGGCGAGCCAATGTCGAGCCGCTTCGGCCGGGTGGACGGGGTCGCCGAGCGCCGCGCCCAGCACAACAGGGGCCGAGAGCGCCCGCAAGGCCGCTTCTGTCGGCACCGCTGTGCGGCTGACCTCGTCAAAGGCGCTGGGCAAACCAGGCCATTGCGCTGTCCACGACAGGGTGAGCCGGTGCGCGACCCACGGCGGGCTGCCTGCTTGCATGGCGCGCAGCGAGTGTTCCAGCCCCTGCTCGCGCAACAGCTTCGCGGTGTGTTTCGCGTTCTCCGCCGCCGCTGCGCCCGACGGGTCGCCCAGCCAGGCCGGGAGGCAGGCGAGCACGCCCGCGCACTGGTCCGGATGCCTGCTCGCCCAATCAG